>CAZBIF010000275.1:716-1552 GCA_964492055.1 uncultured Flavobacteriales bacterium | reverse complement strand
ATTAAGCGAGATAAACAATGCTTATTTTGAGGTACAGAAAAGTTATGACCTAAAGGAAATAATCAGCCTGGGAAAAGTACACTCCCAAGCCCCTCAGGGCAATTCCCATAATCGCCAGGAATATACCTTTACAGATCCTGAATTGTTGAATGGCACTGCCTATTACCGCATCATTCAGTATGACCACGATGGAACTTCTAAGGCGTATAATTTCGAAGTGGCAGAATACCGCTTAACATTTAATTCGGCAGAAGATTTTTCCTGCTTCCCTAATCCGGTGACAGGGGGTTTTATTTTTGCAGAAATTGACTCTCAGGAACCTTTAACCTTCCAATTGGTGAATGCCTTGGGTCAAGAACAATCGATTTCAGTTTCCATGTTTGGTAATTCGAAATACCGATTGGACCTGCCCTCTCATTTGCTGAATGGGTATTACGTGGTTCGGGCAATTGATCATACTGGAAATTTGATAGGAAGTAAGAATATTTTGGTACGTTAATTCTTTCCTATTTATCCTTTCCACTTATATTTACTCCTTTAAGTTAATTACCATTGCATGAAGGATAGGTATTTCCGGTATTTTCTCATCATCACCATATTTCTATCTGCCTTATCTTTTATCTATCCATTTATAATTCATTGGGTTTTTGGTAACTGGGATCTTGCCGGTGGGTTCGGTGATGCTTACGGAGCCTTGAATGCCCTCTTTTCAGGCATGGCTTATGCGGGGATCATCATCACCATCATCATTCAGAAAAAGGAACTGGAAAACCAGCGCAGTGAACTTAAACTGCAGCGGGAGGAAATGGTGGAAACCAGGAAAGAATTCTTACTTA
>CAZBIF010000275.1:0-706 GCA_964492055.1 uncultured Flavobacteriales bacterium | reverse complement strand
GTGTAATCTATAGCCAGCTTCAGCGCTTTGAGCGCTCCCTTAAAGACCTGGAAATCCACCACCAGGACAAAACGTATATCGGAAGTGATGCTATTTTTTTCCTGGATACACAAAGCGAAGTGGTAATGGAGGACGAAATGCTTGAAAAGGAAGAAAATGAATCGCGTAAAAAAGAAAGCAATGCCCGGCAGTCAAAACTGCTGATCGAAAACAAGCGGGAAATTGAGCAATTTGCTTATAATATCAGCACTTCGGTGAATGTATTGAAATCTTTGCTTTTTAACACGCAGATAGAATTGGAAGAATTGATCCACCTGAAGAGCCTGTTTTTTGAGAATATTGGTTTTATCAATATGGGGGTAATCGAACAGATTTCAAATTTGGCCCAGGAGCAAATCGATACATTCTCCACTGAAGATTACCTCAATTATGATCTGGAGATCGGACAACTGATGCGGGCGGATATGTTCTTACGTCCGGTAATTGATTTTTACCGCACAAAACTCAGCCGGGAAAATTTTGAGAAAATGAAAGCCCAGTGGTTAAAAAGTAAAGGTATACCGGCAGAAGGTCAGCCTTCCTCTTTGTAGTTCATTACCCGGTGAATATCATCGCAGGAGATGGGTTTTTCAATAAAATCAACCACCTTATGGTATTGCTTGGCCTTGTCCTTGCCGAACGTCGAAAAGGAATTGATGCCCAGGTC
>CAZBIF010000274.1:1345-1571 GCA_964492055.1 uncultured Flavobacteriales bacterium | reverse complement strand
ACATTTACGTTTCTCAGTCCCAGGTAAAATTATTTGGTTTGAAGACCGGAGATACTGTAAGGGGTACCGTACGTCCGCCTAAGGAAGGGGAGAAGTATTTCCCCCTTATCAAAGTGGATGAGATCAATGGCCGTGCCCCGGATTACGTGCGTGACCGGGTACCTTTTGATTACCTGACCCCATTATTTCCCTTCGAAAAATTTAAACTGACCGGCCATAAAGATGA
>CAZBIF010000274.1:0-1335 GCA_964492055.1 uncultured Flavobacteriales bacterium | reverse complement strand
CTTTATCTACCAGGGTGATTGATTTGTTTACCCCCATAGGTAAAGGTCAAAGGGGCCTGATCGTAGCCCAGCCGAAGACCGGTAAAACCACCTTGCTGAAAGAAGTTGCTAATGCCATAGCTGCTAACCATCCGGAAGTGTACCTGATCATTCTTTTGATCGATGAGCGTCCTGAAGAGGTTACCGATATGGCCCGCAGCGTAAATGCCGAGGTGATTGCCTCAACTTTCGATGAACCGGCGGACCGGCATGTGAAAGTGGCGAATATAGTATTGGAAAAAGCCAAGCGCATGACCGAATGTGGCCACGATGTGGTGATCCTTCTGGACTCCATTACACGTCTGGCACGTGCTTACAATACCGTTTCACCAGCTTCCGGCAAAGTGCTGTCAGGTGGTGTGGATGCCAATGCATTGCACAAACCAAAGCGCTTTTTCGGTGCAGCCCGTAAAATTGAAGACGGAGGTTCATTGACTATTTTATCCACTGCCCTTACCGAAACAGGCTCAAAAATGGATGAGGTGATCTTTGAGGAATTCAAAGGTACCGGTAACATGGAACTGCAGCTTGATCGTAAAATTTCCAACCGCAGGATCTACCCGGCCATGATATCGTATCATCTTCCACCCGAAAAGAAGACTTACTGCTTGGTAAGGATGTTACCCAGCGTATGTGGATCCTGAGGAACCACATTGCGGATATGAATCCGGTGGAAGCTATGGATTTTCTTAAGGATCGAATGGGCAAAACCAAGGATAACGAGGAATTCCTCATTTCCATGAATGGCTGATCGGAAAGGATATAAGCCGCTGATTATAGTAATTTATATGCTGGCGGCTTCCCTCTTTCTCAAATTCCTGGTATACTTAAATCACTGGCAGTTGACCTCCTATGAGCGGTATACTATGTTTGCCAATATATTTATAATGCTGACCGGGGTGTTTTTCGCTATCCGCCATTATAAATTGAGCAGGTCCGGGGAAATAAGCAGTTTTGCCGATGATTTTAAGGCAGGTATGCGGGTAGCTGCCCTCTATACCTTAGCCATGACGGCATTCGTATTTATTTATTACAACTACATTGATCCGAATTATTTTCCGGAAAAATTAAATACCCAGCTACAACTCGCGGAAGCAAGTGGGCTGGATACCCGGCAAGTGGAACAAACCGGCTCCGTGGTACTCACTCCTTTTTTTCAGTCTACCGTCACCCTGATCGGTTTTATGATCATGGGGATGATCTATTCAGCCTTGATCGCCTTTCTGGTTAGAAAAGTAAAAGGCTTTGGCCACCTGATCTAGATCAGGGTTTGGGAGAGTTCATCCAGATCGACTC
>CAZBIF010000273.1:1114-1593 GCA_964492055.1 uncultured Flavobacteriales bacterium | reverse complement strand
CGGCGGTATGGTTTTATACCGGATAGCCAGGAGGACTTTAAGCAATCCGGCCATACCGGCTACCGGTTCGGTGTGGCCAATGTTGGACTTCAACGCTCCGAGATATAGCTTTTGGGACATTTTGCGGGATTGTCCATAGACCGTGGCAATAGCGTCAGTTTCTATAGGATCACCTAATGGGGTGCCGGTTCCATGTGTTTCTAAATAGCCAATATCTGCTTGTGAAATATTGGCTGCGTCTAACGCTTGCTGAAGTAAATTTTGCTGGGCCTTACCATTAGGAGCGGTAAGACCATTACTCCGTCCGTCAGAATTGACCACACTTGATTTTATAACCCCGAGAATATTATCATTATCCTTTATCGCATCTGATAGCCGCTTTACAGCTATCATAGCACAACCTTCACTACGCACGTATCCATCGGCACTTTTATCAAATGTATTGCACCTGCCACTGGGTGACAGGGCACGCATACGTG
>CAZBIF010000273.1:0-1104 GCA_964492055.1 uncultured Flavobacteriales bacterium | reverse complement strand
TTGGGTATGAGCATTAAATTGACTCCGCCGGCAAGGGCCATACTACACTCACCGTTTTGTAGTGAGTGGATAGCTTGGTGCAATGCGACCAATGAGGATGAACAAGCGGTATCTATAGCAAGGTTAGGCCCCTGGAAGTCAAAAAAATAGGAAATCCGGCCAGCCGCCGTACTGAAAAAATTACCGGTGGCTTCATAGTAGTTCATATCATCTGCATTATGGCCAAAGTACCGGAACTGGCTGTAGTCGGAGTGAGTAAGCCCCATGAATACTCCTGTCTGGCTACCTTTAAGCTTATCAGGCGCTATACCACTGTTTTCCAGGCAATGCCAGGCAGTTTCCAGCAGCATCCTGTGCTGCGGATCTATGCTTTCGCTTTCGGCGGCGGATATTCTGAAGAATGCATTGTCAAAGCCTTCCACATCATTTAAAAATCCTCCCTGATCCGTGTACATCTTACCGGGTTTACCCTGCTCTCTATCAAGGTAAAGGCTATTGTCCCACCTGCCATCGGGGACGGAGGTGATGACATCCTTTTTGTTTATTAATATATCCCAAAACGCTTCGGGGGTATGAACATCACCCGGGAAACGACATGCCATTCCTATGATAGCAATATCTTCTCTGCCTTCAGGTACATTTTTGGTATTTAGATTGGCAAAGTCAGGCTTCCCTTCCAGAAAACCGGCCAGCAAACTTACGTTTGAATATTTCCAAAAAAGAGCAGGCGAAAGCTTTTTACCAGTGACACTTTCCAGGTTCCGGGCCAGTTCTACCAACTGCATACTATCCGCACCTAACTCTTTAAAAGGGGTTTCGGTATTTATACGTGAAACAGGCACCTGCAACACACCAGACAGTTGATCTTTTACCACACTGAGCCAGTCATACCCATTGGAATGGGCTGCATGTGTATCATGGGTAGATTTTAAGTCATCGCTTTTAACATTTTGTAGCTTGTCTGTCACAAATTGCCCTGCTTCTGTAAAATGAGTGCTGTAGCTCTGAATGACATTTTCCCATATTGGATTGATGCCGGATTCAAATAAGTTCGCCAGGGTTTGAAGCATCCGGAGCGTGTCAACCTGATTGTTTTTAAGGGAA
>CAZBIF010000272.1:517-1665 GCA_964492055.1 uncultured Flavobacteriales bacterium | reverse complement strand
AAAAGCACCTGTATGCCCCCCATACCCAGAATCGGTACGCGCATTTTCCAGAGTACTTTGGGGTCAAGTTCAAGCCCGACTAAAAACAACATGATGACTACCCCAAATTCGGCAGCATGCATGATGTCTTCACCTTCCTCTCCAACAAAACCTAATACATAAGGCCCAATCAAGACACCGGCCATCAAATAACCTAAAACCGAACCTAACCCTATTTTTTTGGCAATTGGAACCATAACCAGTGCCGCAGTCATATAAACCAAAGCACTCAGTAGCCATTCTTCACTCATATTGGATCTTTCTTTAGAATGTTGTTTAAATAGGATTCGCCATCCCAAGTGGGCATTTTTTCGGTGAAGGCTAAAAATTCAAGCATTTCCAGATAGGTATGACGGGCTTCTTTAATTTTATTTTTATCCATTTGATGCGTTCCATGAAATATAAGCGGCGGAAGATAATCCATACCGCACAAAAGTGCAGTTTGCTCAATCGGCCGAAGAAATTCAGGTATGGTGTAATGGTTGTAACCCTCGCGGGTATATGCTTCTTTCTGCCCGCCGGTAGTTAAACAACTAATGAGCTTTTTACCCTTCAAAAATATACCAGTTGGCCCATAAGCCCAATTATGCTGTAAGGTTAGGTCTATCCATTGTTTAAGCAGGGGTGGGATAGAATACCAATAAAGTGGGTGATGAAATACGATGACATCATGGCGCAACAAAAATTCCTGTTCTGTTTGTACGTCAATATAAAATTCAGGGTAAATTTGATATAAATCGCGAAAGGTAAATTGATGATAATCCCTAAAAACCTTGATCAATTCTTTGTTAACCCTGGATTTTTCCAATGCGGGATGGGCAAATAAGACAAGGACTTTATTCATAGCTATTGGAATAAAAGTTTTCGATAGGGCAAATATATTAAATACATATCCCTACGATTAACAATAGGTGTTTATCACTATTAAAGTCGACTAAAACCTTTAGGGGATTGTACCCTCAAATTTGCAATAAAAACCGGAAGGGCTATCGTAATTCTATGATCCCTTCAGGTAGATATTATGGATTTATACAGGACTATGGCAAACGATTACGGCCTGAATTTTGTTAACAATGTATACGATAAATATTTCGGCGCAATAATTTGGA
>CAZBIF010000272.1:0-420 GCA_964492055.1 uncultured Flavobacteriales bacterium | reverse complement strand
ATTAAAATCACATTGGGCGGTGAGGTCATAGCAGTAACTACTGAGAGTTATTGCGTCAGAAACCCAAATGGTAGTGTGGTGTATTTTATTCCACCTAAAGACGTTAGAGAAGAGCTTTTGTATGCCAGTAGCCGCCACAGTATCTGTGAATATAAGGGAGTAGCTGGTCATTATCATGTTTCCACAGCTGAAAAAACCGTACACCATGCGGTACGTAGCTTTACCAATCCGCATCCAAGTTATGCGAATATCAGAAACTACTACGCTTTCAATCCGGGCATGTTTGACTCGTGCGAGATGGACGGTAAAAAAGTGGAAAGCTTGAAAGGAGATTTAATTGGGCATTGGGTAGTGCCTTCCGATATCATTTAATCCAATCTGTATCAATTATCACTGTCCTGGTTAGTTATTTATACGCCA
>CAZBIF010000271.1:1459-1682 GCA_964492055.1 uncultured Flavobacteriales bacterium | reverse complement strand
AAGTATATTCACCTCACTCCCATCTGAAGCTAGGGGTTTCCAGCCCTTCAATCAAGTGTAAACTATTTTTGAGGATATGACCATACGTATTCTTCCAAGAGGCATCAGCAATAACCTCATCAGAAGAGCCATCGGCATAGTGGATGAAGAGTTTGGCTATAAAGGCAGGCTTACCTATTTCAACCATGTTTTTTCACAGTTTCCTTCAACTCCATTTCCTAAG
>CAZBIF010000271.1:1039-1438 GCA_964492055.1 uncultured Flavobacteriales bacterium | reverse complement strand
CCCAGACAAGTTGGGCTATTCAGTAACATCGTATTCAGAGAAGTATGTCTTTTTGAAAAAATCCGTCCAGGCCGTATCCAGCACATTTTTCACCATGAGTTCGCCATTTATCTCAGTGGGATAATAACCAGTCTCATTAATGCACAGTCTTGCACTATCAACCTCGTTTTCTATACTGAATTCTTTACAAAAATGTGGAAAAGGATTGTCTAGATAAAATAAGGTATGTTAACTCGGCACTTTGTTCCATATCCGAGTCAGGCTAAGGAGGCTACTATAGCAAAGTTATCCTTTGGAAAATGAAGTACGGGGCAATTTATCATCACTATCGTAAATGGGCTAAAGATAGAAGCGGTTCGCCACAATTGGCAAAGAGCCTGGAAAGCCTTTTTAAAGCAA
>CAZBIF010000271.1:0-1029 GCA_964492055.1 uncultured Flavobacteriales bacterium | reverse complement strand
CATAGCAGCGTGCGACATACAGGGTATTGAGGCAGAAAGAAGCCACATACTTCCAACACGTTCTGGATCACTGTTCGTCAGGGAAAAGTTTCAAGCACAGAATAAACGAAAATTTATATTATCTTTCCCCTAATTTGAACAATCCCCACGGACATTATGTACTAAAGGGGTATCATTTTCGTTCTACCATACAAAGCTACTCAGGATTTTTGCCCTGCCGGACGGCGTTTCCCCCCTCTTGTGCGGCCTATATTACTTGACCGCGCGTATAATTTTGTTTAACATTTATCTATGACTAATCAAACCCGTTTTGTTGATGCTAATCGCTCAGCATTTTTTCCTACTTTACGCAAGCGTGTAAATCATTATTTCAAAGAACAAGGTATATCGCCCTACGGCAATCGTAAAATGGCAGAAAAAACCATTGCCTTAACAATATTATATCTGGGTTCCTATGCTGCTATCCTTAC
Source organism: uncultured Flavobacteriales bacterium (assembly GCA_964492055.1). GTDB lineage: Bacteria > Bacteroidota > Bacteroidia > Flavobacteriales_E > Vicingaceae > CAZBIF01. The sequence continues at coordinate 559 of CAZBIF010000271.1, read as the reverse complement.
TTTATCAGTGAATGCCTGGTGGCTGCTACCTTTTGCCATTCTGATGGGAGTAGGAAAAGCCGGAATTGGAATGTCAGTCATGCATGATGCATTGCATGGTTCATATTCTCGCAACGCGACTGTCAACCGTTGGGTAGGTTATCTTACATATTTTATTGGAGCGAATCCCGTGGTGTGGAAGATACAGCACAACGTTCTGCATCACACTTATACCAACATTCATGGTCTGGATGATGATATACGAAATAAGCTGATAATCCGCCTGAGCAAGCATGCTCCACTACAATGGATTCATCGGTATCAGCATATTTATGTATTCTTTCTTTACGGTTTCAATACGCTGTTTTTCATCATCAGCGATTTTGTTAAACTGATTGGTTACCACCGTAGCGGGATGGTTAAACGTCAGAAAACCCGGATGAGCCTTGAGTTGACCAAACTGATTGCAACTAAAATTTTGTACGTATTTTTCACTGTGGCCCTTCCTATGCTGATCACCGCTTTAGCCTGGTGGCAAGTGCTGATTGGTGTGGTGGCTATGCACCTTACGGCGGGATAC
>CAZBIF010000270.1:0-1717 GCA_964492055.1 uncultured Flavobacteriales bacterium | reverse complement strand
ATCGGAAGGCGTGAAACTTTCGGCGGGGTACCTACACCTAACGACCAGTTCTCTCCAGGACGCGGACCACTCCCAAGGGCTCCTGAATGCCTGGTACCTACGGCAAGCGGAACGTCACTTTCCCACTCTACTCGCCGACCGCTTACCCCGGGCGCGTACTTACTATTCCGGACCGGTAGACCTTCGCTGGCGCTGGTTGAAGAATCGCTGGGGTACATGTAGCCGGGATGGAGTGATCACTCTGAATCTGGAGTTGATTAAGGCACCTAAGGTTTGTATTGAGTACGTGATCGTACACGAGCTCTGCCACCTGGTACACTTTCACCACGGCAAGGCCTTTTATGCGTTGCTGGATCGGGAGTGGCCTGGGTGGGGGGTAATTAAGGAGCGTTTAGAGCAGTTTCTAGCTTAGAATAGATTCCTATATGAGTTATACCTATGCCAAAAGATTGTCAATCATCCACGCTAGGTTGCGAGTCTATATCTGAGCCGCGTCTCAGTGCAATTGGAAGGAATTTGTCTATTTCAGCATCAGAGAAAGTAAATTCTTCATTCTTTTTGAGTGCAGTAGATGCAAGACTGTATGCCTTGCTATTAGTTCTCGGTGCGCCGCGATAAGTGGTAACTAACATTTCATTTACGGCGTCCCTCCTCCGTTGCAGATGTTGAACGTCTATATTTCCCACCCTGATGTCAACCAGTAGAGACAGGATCGACTCTCTTACTTCCAAAATATCTACAGCTGCTTGTCTGTGTTTTTCAGCAACAGACAAAAGATCAAAATCCTTTGAATAGAGAGTGAGACATAACAAACCCGTGGAAAACGCTGCCGCCAAAAACTGAAAGACCTTGCCATCACCGAGCAGTACAACAAGGAGCGATGTCGTAGTGATGGCAGATAAAACGATTTCAGTACGTTTTAAACAATCACTTTTAGCTTTTAGAATATCCGCACACTTCTCATGGGTTTTATGAGTGTAAACGACACGCCCATACAGGTCTCTTATCTGAGATTCTATTACAACTTTACCTTCCTCCATCTTCAGATAATTATTGACTCGAGATCGGCACGTCAATTGAGTCTATCGCTACTACAGAATTGTCTTTAATCACGTAGCACTCTACAAAGTGACTTCCCTTAAAGTTAGTGTGTTCCTTTTTTTCGTAGGAACCTAAATCATCTACGATTTGTCCACGGATAGAATTCCTTTTAATAGCTTGTTCCCCTCTATTGGTAACTTTCCATTTTATTTCATAAGGAGGTGGAACATTTATTTCCTCAATGAAGAAACGCAGGGATTTGTTTGGCAGTAACCTAGTCTTGTCCACAAGCCATTTTCTTAAAAGGCCACTTCTGAATCCATTTTGTTTAATCTCGCAGTTTATTCTGAGACCATGGGAGATATTTACTGGGTACAAGTCCTCAATAAACTGCTCAGTGTTTTTGTAGCTCTCGTTCAGTTGCTGAGCTTCAGTTTCTTCGTGTTCGTACTTTGGAAAATCGTTTCCAAAAACATCTCTCCATTTTCTGTGCTTCGTTTTATCAGATGCAGCTTCGATAGCTGCATCTGCCAAATCGTATGCCTTCTTTGCTTTTCTTCTAAAAGATTTTTTCACTTTTACTCGCTGGTTGCTTCCTAATGCGCTATACTCCTTCTGGTCTTTCGGCCTATCATGTAAGTATTTGAAAAAACATTTACACATTGAATCGTAAGAA
>CAZBIF010000269.1:1442-1718 GCA_964492055.1 uncultured Flavobacteriales bacterium | reverse complement strand
TGCTCCTTCGTATTCTATGTCGGGTGCGTATCTTACTTTTAGATCTGTTCCGAAAGGTAGTCCAACACCACCTTGTATAATCAGGGCACCAACAGCCGGTGCGTTCAGGCCTGCAGGTCCATTAAATTCGAAACCACCATTAATGGTTTGACCTGGTTGTCCCGGTACGGGTACATCAGCGGTTACTTCGTAACGAGGAACTACTTCAGTCCCGCCGCCTAAAGTGGGGGCAGTGCCTCCGCCTATAAGGCTTACCGGTGTACCGGTGAGGTCAGG
>CAZBIF010000269.1:1026-1432 GCA_964492055.1 uncultured Flavobacteriales bacterium | reverse complement strand
GTATATGACTTTTGTTCATCGTTGAATGGCGTTACAGCAATTTGTACGCTTAGGTCAAAACCTAATTTACCATGAGGTTTGGCGGTTTGGGCCCATCCAGTATTTAAAGAATAACCAAAATTATCGAAGCCGGGGGCAAGATAACCTTCCATAATTGGGTTTACCGCTTCACCTCCGGAGGCAAGGATATTGGCGATTTGATCGAATTGGGCTTGGGCAGTTAGTGAGCATAAAAATAGCCCCAGACCACAAGCATGGCGTATTGCTCGTTTCATAGTTTGTTTTTTTGCCACAATATTACAAATAATGTAGGAAAGGTAGGCTATTTTGTGATCAACTGGTTGAATGGTAGCTGATTTGGTAGTTTAGGGGTACAGGATCTGGGTTTTAAAACATTGCGTCAACG
>CAZBIF010000269.1:0-1013 GCA_964492055.1 uncultured Flavobacteriales bacterium | reverse complement strand
CCTAAGTTGCTGACCTATTGTCCACTAGTGTTTTGCTACAAGGCGTCCCAATCTGTAAAGCTAAGGCTGTTAATCAAGAAAAGTCCAAAGAATTTTCTTGATTTTAGTATATCGGATCAATCCTTTTCAAAAATTTTAAATCAAACTTGGAGGGAACTGAACTTGTGCTTAATTTTTCAGATCAGGTAGCGCTCTTATAGAAATTTATAATGAAAACTATTCCTTTCTTTTACTGTCTGCTTTTTCTCTCATACCAGGTCATAGCCCAATCAGGCATGCAGTTATCCGTTCAGTTAGGACACTTTGACGAGGTGAAAGGCGTTTCATTCATCAACGGGGACAAGCAAATCTTATCAAGCGGTGCAGATGGAACCATGATATTATGGGATACTAAAACCGGGGCAGAGATGTACCAAACCGCTTCGGAAGGTACCCTGGCATCCTTTACTAATTATTATAGGGGTAAGTATATTGCGAGCTATTATGATAATAAGGTCTATTTATGGAATGAAAACGCCACTAAGCTGATAAATACAGTTAGTTTAGGGAATATAAGCGGTGAGATAAGAGCATTTGCTTTTTCTCCGATGGGGGATCTTATTTACGTTGGCACAACAACCGGTAGACTGTATCGAATTTCCGCAGATGGTAAGGGCAATGCTTCTCAATTAGAATATGATAACGTTGGCGCCGGGGCAGTAACCAGTCTGGCAATATCGCCCGATGGTACCAAACTGGTTTATGGAACAAATTCCTATCCTGGAAAATATACCGGAGGAGGAGGTGGGGATAACCTGATCATGCGTGAGGCTAAGACCGGTACATTGATCAAAACGCTGACCGGACACAAAAAGAAAATAGCGGCGGTGAGTTTTACTTCGGATGGCAAATATTTACTTTCTGCAGAAGGGGATGCAAATGCTATATCTTTCAGTTTTGCCGGTACACCCCCAAAAAAACCGCATGCCATAAAGCTCTGGAATGGTCAGACAGGAGAACTGTTGAAGACAATC
>CAZBIF010000268.1:0-1732 GCA_964492055.1 uncultured Flavobacteriales bacterium | reverse complement strand
GACCTGTTAAGCAGCATGTTTACCATGCCCGGTCCGCCTGATGAGGATGATTATGAGGATGATGTTTAAGTGGTATAAGTGCTATAAGCTGTATAAGCATGGAACTGAAAAGAGTGAGACATCTTGTGTCGGGAGGAGAATCAGTGACTGTCGAATTCAAACGAAAAGTTGCTCATCCTGAAAAAATAATTAAAGAACTGGTAGCTTTTGCAAATACCAGAGGGGGCTACCTGTTTATAGGCGTGAATGATGATGGAACGATTCCTGGTCTTAAATTTCCTGAAGATCATATTTATTCTCTTGAAAAGGCTCTGGAAAAATATTGTCGTCCTGCACTGCCCTATGATGTGGATACTATTCAACTGACAGAAGACAGATGGGTGGTGTTAATACATGTGGAAGAAAGTGAGCGAAAGCCACATTATATTATTTCTCCACTGGATGAAAACAAACGCATCACCTTTGTCAGGGCTGGAGACAAAAGTATCCAGGCAAGCAGGGAGGTGAAGGAAATTATCAGAAGAAGTAACAAACCGAAAAACATCAAGTTCCATTACGGTGATAAAGAAAAAAAGCTTTTTGAATATCTGGAAATAAATCCCACCATCACGCTTCCACAATTCAGTGAATTAGCCAGCATAACCACGTATATGGCATCCCGCACCCTTATATTATTAACCTTGGCCAATGTACTAAAAGTCGATCCTGATGATAAAGGAGATAGGTATAGTTTGGTTAAAGAGCCCGGTTCAAAAATTAAATAAAAAAACTTTTGGGTAATCCTTTGGGGATTGAAAGTGTTCCCTAAATTTGACAACAATAGACATCACTAATTTTTTCCTTCCAGTATGGCCAAAGCCCAGTCTAAAGAGCAGAAAGAGAAGAAGATTTTTGTACTCGACACCTCTGTTATAATTTACGAGCATAATTCCATCATGAATTTCGAAGAACATGATATTGGTATTCCAATCACAGTTCTTGAAGAACTCGATCAGTTCAAGAAGGGAAATGACATGAAGAATTTTGAAGCAAGGGAATTTTCCAGGCTGATCGACCGGTTGGCTCAGGGTAAAATGCTTCAGGACTGGAATCCGCTAAACGGAACGACCAAAGGGAAATTCAAGGTGCTGATGCCCGGCAAGGGCGCCGTTGATGCCAGTGAAATTTTTGACGAGGACAAGGCCGATCACAGAATTCTTAACAGTGCCCTGTTGCTTCAACAAGAGGTAAAGGATAAAAAAGTAATCCTTGTTTCGAAAGATATTAATCTAAGGCTGAAAGCTAAATCGCTCGGACTGCCTGCGGAAGATTATAACACCGGAAAAGTGCAGAATGTCAGTTCACTTTATACCGGAATGAAGGTTTATGATAAGGCCTCCCCTACCAAGATCAATGAACTTTATGAAAAAGGGGCTATCCCACCACGGGGTCTCGTAGGTACTACTCAACCCAAGAAAAACGGGTATTATATTCTAAAGAGTGGAAAAAAGTCCATCCTCTCCTATTACAATCCTGTGACAGAACTGGTCGAGCATGTAGAGAAACGATCGGTCTATGGTATTAAGCCAAAGAATGCCGAGCAAACTTTTGCCATCCATGCTATCCTCAATCCCCATGTGAAGCTGGTGACCATTCAGGGAGTGGCCGGAACAGGTAAAACTTTGCTTGCCCTGGCAGGAGCGCTGGAACAAAAAAGGGAATTCAAACAAATATATCTGGCCCGCCCCATCGT
>CAZBIF010000267.1:0-1737 GCA_964492055.1 uncultured Flavobacteriales bacterium | reverse complement strand
AGTTGAAACGCAATGTACTCATCGTACACAAAGGGGTGGGAAAAACCTTTGGGGAAAAGAAACGAATTGATGTATGGTGGGGTGGGTTAAAAGGCAATGGCGGCTTGATGATGATCCTGGCTTACCTCATCAACAACAGCCTGGACTGGCGGCAGGCCGAAGTACATGTAAAGATGGTGGTAAAGGATGAACGGGCTTCCGCAGATATCAAGGAAAACATTGCCAACCTGCTGGAGAAGATCCGCATTAACGCCATCATTGATGTGATTCCCTCAAAAAATCATTCTTTCGAAAAGATACTCAGACAACAATCGGGTACCGCCGATCTGGTGTTTATGGGTATGGCTATTCCCAATGAAAATTTCACGGATTATTACCGCAGCCTCATCCTGCGTATTAAAGAACTGCCAACCACCGTCCTGGCATTGGCTGGACAGGAAGTTTCCTTCGGGGAGGTATTGATCAAACAAGAGGAAAGTGTAAGCCATTGATTGAAGGATCTGAGGTCATTCACAGTGCATGGTGAATAACTCCTAATTTATAGCTGCCAGATTTTCCTCCATTGCCTAATTTTGTTAAGGATGTTAGAGAACTCACGTATTCAGGCCCTCATAAACCTGCTGGATGATCCGGATCAGTTGATCTACGATCAGGTTAAGCAGGAGATCATCGCCCTGGGAAGCCCTATTATTCCTTATCTGGAAGAACATTGGGAAAAATCCTTCAACCTGCTGATACAGCAGCGTATAGAACAACTAATCCATTCTATCCAACTACAACTGACAAAAGAGGCATTAAAGCAATGGAAAGATTCTCAAACCCAACCACTCCTTGAGGCGGCTATTACCATAGCTCGCCTGCAATACCCCGAACTTGACGAAAAAGCCGTTCGCGCCGAAGTGGATTCTCTGGAAAAGGAAATCTGGCTGGAATTGAATGCTAACTATACCGCTCTTGAAAACATAAATGTGATCAATAAGATCTTTTTTGACAAGCACCAGTTTGCGGGAAATAAAAAAGATTTTCACAGTCCAAAGAATTGCTACATAAATAATGTAATCGAAAGTAAGAAAGGCAGTCCGATTACCCTTTCTATTTTATATCTTGAACTGGCGGAGCGGCTGAAACTACCGATCTACGGCGTAAACCTCCCTGAGCATTTTATCATTGCCTATACCCGCTTGCCCATTCCTTTCGCAGACCGCACAGACCAGTCAAATATCCTTTTCTACCTTAACCTCTTCAACAAAGGAATAATTTTTCAGAAAGTAGATATTGAAAAATTTCTTTCTCAACTCAAGGTCGAAGAACAGGAAGAATTTTATATTCCCTGCCGTAAGCTTACGGTGATCACCCGGCTACTCGACAACTTGATCTTTGCTTACGACAAAGCCGGCTACCCCGAAAAGGTCACAGATTTCATGGAATTGAAAAAAGCTTTAATCAGTTGATTTTTTCCTCCTTTTGATCTCTTTCATGGTAGCAATGTAATGGGTGAGCTCATCTTTCTCATCCATCACCGGGATTACCGTTAGCCGATTGTAGAAAACCTTGCCGTTTTTCTTTTTGCTGAATATTCTCGCTTCATAGCGTCTTTGATCCACAATGGCCCGACGGTATTTTTCCACCTGTTTTATATCGTTCGACTCATCGAATAACATACCTGAATAAGGGGGTTTAAAAAGGTCCAGCTTTCCCCCCATGATCTCAGATTTGGTAAAACCACTTAATTCATAA
>CAZBIF010000266.1:525-1742 GCA_964492055.1 uncultured Flavobacteriales bacterium | reverse complement strand
CTGGTCACCGTCGAAGTCGGCGTTAAAGGCCGTACATACCAGGGGATGCAGACGAATTGCCTTACCTTCGATCAGTTTTGGCTGGAAGGCCTGAATACCTAAGCGGTGCAATGTTGGAGCCCGGTTAAGTAATACCGGATGTCCTTTCAATACGTTTTCAAGGATATCCCAAACTACAGGCTCTTTTTTATCTACTATTTTCTTCGCTGACTTTACGGTTTTTACAATGCCTCTTTCGATCAGTTTTCTGATGATAAAAGGTTTATAAAGCTCAGCTGCCATATCTTTAGGAAGACCACATTCATGTAATTTCAGATCCGGTCCTACCACGATCACCGAACGGGCGGAATAATCCACCCGCTTACCCAGGAGGTTCTGACGGAATCGTCCTGATTTTCCTTTTAAGCTGTCGCTCAAGGATTTCAAAGCACGGTTGGAGTCGGTTTTAACTGCAGAAGATTTTCTGGAGTTATCGAAAAGGGAATCCACTGCTTCCTGAAGCATGCGCTTTTCATTTCGCAAGATAACCTCAGGGGCTTTGATCTCCATCAATCGCTTCAGGCGGTTGTTGCGGATGATCACTCTTCGGTAAAGATCATTCAGATCTGAAGTAGCAAAACGGCCGCCATCAAGGGGCACAAGCGGACGTAATTCCGGTGGAATTACAGGTACCACCTTCACGATCATCCATTCCGGACGATTTTCAATGTGGTCATTCGCCTGTCGGAAAGCTTCCACTACCTGCAGTCGTTTCAATGCTTCGTTCTTACGCTGCTGAGAAGTTTCCGTATTGGCTTTATGTCTAAGACTGTAGGACAACTCATCCAGATCCAGACGCTTAAGCAATTCGTAAAGCGCATCCGCACCCATTTTAGCGATAAACTTATTCGGGTCAGAATCCTCCAGATAGGCATTCTCCTTCGGAATGGTGTCCAGGATATCCAGGTACTCTTCCTCAGTAAGGAATTCCAGGTATTCAAGTGGCTCTCCCTGGGCATTCTTGGCATTGCCAGCCTGAATTACTACATACCGCTCATAATAGATGATGGTATCCAGCTTTTTGGTGGGTAGTCCCAGCAAATAACCAATCTTATTAGGCAATGATTTGAAATACCATATATGCGCTACCGGTACCACAAGGGAAATATGTCCCATGCGCTCGCGTCGCACTTTCTTTTCCGTTACTTCAACCCCGCAACGATCACATACGATACCCT
>CAZBIF010000266.1:0-440 GCA_964492055.1 uncultured Flavobacteriales bacterium | reverse complement strand
TTTATAGGTGCGGTAGTTTATGGTCTCAGGCTTCAATACTTCCCCATGCGATTTCTCAAGGATCATCTCGGGAGAAGAAAGGCTTATGGTTATTTTAGAGAATCTGCTGGTCTCTTTTTTATCTCTTCGAAAAGCCATATTTATCTTATTATATATTTAGTCAACTAATTCAATTAAACAGCGGAAGGCTCCTCTTCCGTGAGGGTGATGTTAAGTCCCAATCCACGCAATTCATGCAACAATACGTTGAATGATTCCGGAATACCCGGCGTAGGCATGTTCTCCCCTTTTACGATGGCCTCATACGCTTTGGCCCTGCCCATTACATCATCCGACTTAATGGTAAGGATCTCCTGCAGTATATTGGCTGCACCAAAAGCTTCAAGGGCCCAAACTTCCATCTCACCAAAACGCTGACCACCAAACTGAGCCTTACCACC
>CAZBIF010000265.1:0-1748 GCA_964492055.1 uncultured Flavobacteriales bacterium | reverse complement strand
TGGGATCAACTTTTAACTCCATCGTTTTCTTGCAAATTAAAGAGATGACTGGTACATTTCGCTGAATATTTTTGAAAGCAGAACCTGTTTGCTATATTTTCTTTATTTTTCAAAGTTAATAAAGTTGCCTTACCGACTCTCGTTCCATCAATTCAGTTGGAATATAAAAGATGCTTCTTCGTTGAACGGGATGATCAATGAATTCGAGTAATTTTTTAGCACCATCCTTACTGATGCGGTTGATAGGTCGTTTTACTGTGGTCAAGGCAGGAGAGAGGTAAGCAGAATAGCCGTTATCATCGTAGCCCATCAGGGAAATATCGTCAGGTATTCTCAATTTCCTTTCAAGGATAGCCTTCATGGCACCAACTGCCATATCGTCGTTGCTGCAAAACACTGCGGTTGGCCGGTTTTCCTGCCTTAAAAGCTTTTGCATAGCCATGTATCCTCCATGCAATTCGTAATTGCCTACAGCACAAAGGTTCTCCTGGTATTTTATTTTATGTTTTTCCAGCGCATCAAGAAAACCCTGTTTACGTTGCTGAGTAGTTTTAAATCCCGTTTTGCCTTCAATGATACCGATGGTCCGATGGCCTCTTTTAACCAGGTATTCTGTAGCATTGAAGGCTCCAATTTTATCGTCGGAAAGAATAACCGGGAAATTTCCTGTTTCCGGGTCGCGATTTAGCACTACTACCGGGATTTCCTGATTGATGATATGGGTAAGAAAATGATCGTCTTCGATACTCTGACTCATCAGCAGAATGCCATCGAAAAAGCGTTTGGTAATCAGGTGAAAATCTTTGTAATCGTCGATACCTTTTACAGATAAGGTGAAATCATCCCGGATAATGGTATTTACACCTGTAATCACATCATAGAAAAAGTTGGCTGTGGTTCCGTGTCGCAGGGTGGAAAAAAAAAGCCCGATGTTGTAGGATTTTGATAAGACCAGGCTGCGGGCACTGAAATTGGGAACATAGTTGTAAGCTTTCGCCAGTTCCTTTATTTTCCTTTTAGTATCTTCCTTGATAAGAGGACTATCGTTCAAAGCACGGGAAACGGTGGTGTGGGACACGTTCATCATGCGGGCGATATCCTTAATAGTAATACTCATAGGTTTTGGGCAAATCTGTTACCTGAAAAACAATAATTCCCTTCAGCTGAAGGGAATTATTGCAAACCTAATAAAAATTTATCTATACTATATAAGTCGATGATGCAGTTTCGCCCCCGCGACCGGTCCAATTAGTATGGAAGAACTGGCCACGTGGTTTATCCAGCCTTTCGTAGGTGTGGGCGCCAAAATAATCGCGTTGTGCCTGCAGAAGGTTAGCCGGAAGATTTTCAGTTCGGTAACCATCATAATAACAAAGTGCACTGGAGAATGCCGGAACGGGAATACCATTGCTGATGGCTGCTGCCACTACTTTACGCCAGGATGCCTGGACTGCTTCTATTTTTCCCTTGAAGAAAGGATCCAGAAGCAGGTTTGGCAATTCAGGATTTTTGGTGAAGGCTTTGTTGATATCGCCCAGGAATGCGGAACGAATGATACAACCCCCTCGCCACATATTAGCAATGCCGGGATAGTTCAGGTTCCATTTATTTTCCTCGGCTGCGGCACGGAAAAGAGTGAAACCCTGCGCATAGGAAATGATTTTTGAAGCAAGTACTTGAAATATATTTTATTGCATTACAATAAAAGTGTATCTGTAAATGCACCTAACCTACGCATACGTTGCAAA
>CAZBIF010000264.1:0-1757 GCA_964492055.1 uncultured Flavobacteriales bacterium | reverse complement strand
CTATCCTAAAGTGATGCAACTGCGGGCGATACTGGATAAATATGCTCCTGAATTGCCTTTAAGACAAGGTGAAAACGGTGCACCATCCATGGGTGGCCCGGGTAGAGGAGCGATTGGAAACCATGATTGGACCGAGCTTTCACAAGCTAAATGGGATACCCGCCGAATGCTGGGCGACTTAGGCCACGACATCCCGAGCAGTGTTTTTACCTTCATCGATATTGCCTATTCTTCAGGGCCTATTACCAAGCTTAATGTGAAAGGACTTATTCAATCGGATTCTACCCGCAAAGCAATCCGGCCCAAAATGGCTTATCATGCTGTACAGCAGGTGGCATCGGTTTTCGACAATACCTTAGCCAGGGTCGAAATGGAAGAGTTAAACGATAAGTCTCATAATCCAAAGGAAAAGAAGAAGGTCTTTTATACAAAAAGTACCAAATCCAGCCTTGCCGTTTACGCCTACCAAAACATAAAAAGCAAGAAACAGGTCATTACAATCTGGAACAGTTCTGACATACCTAATAATTCCACTACCAAAGAGAAGGTTGATTTCACCTTTACCAATTCTAATTTTAGGGAGCCGGTATATGTAGACATAATTACAGGTGATGTTCATGAAATACCAGAATCCGAATGGAAGAAAAAAGGTTCTACCTATACATTTAAAAATATTCCGGTGTATGATGGTCCGGTGCTTATCGCTGACAAAAGTTTGATACCATTAAATAATCTTTGAATCAATAAAAACCAAGTATATGAGTGTAGATCAGTATAAAAAAGAAGTGGGAATGATGAACCTGGAGAAGCTTATCGAAAACAGGGAGCACATTTCAGCAAAGGCTTTTCCGGTTCCTGACAAAGAGTTGCTCAGCCGTTTCGAGCAGCTGTACACCGGTGCTGTCAACGACGTGCTACGGGAATTTTGCTTGCTGAACCAGGCATTGCCCCACCACATTGTTCCTTTAAGGGAATACCGTACCGTTGCCGGGTTTGCTTTTACGGTGAAGAGTTCACCCAACACCCTGATCAAGGGAGAAATGGATTTCCGCACCCGCATGCTGGACGATCTGGGGGAGGATATGTTCGTGGTCTGGGACAGCAGCAAGGATGAGAAGGCAACTTTCTGGGGTGGAGTAATGACTGCCACCGCCAAGGGCAAAAAAGTAAAAGCGGCATGCATTGATGGAGGAATCCGCGATACTTTTCAAATCCTGGAAGCCGATTTTCCGGTTTTCTACAAGCACCGCACTTCCAATGGCAGTCTGGGCCGTTGTCTGATCACCCATTACCAGATACCATTGCAGATCGGAGATGTTTTTCTGAAACCGGGCGATGTAGTGCTGGGTGATGTGGATGGTGTACTGGCGGTTCCGCGGGATATTGCTTATGAAGTGCTGATTCGGGCCGAAGAAATCAAGGCGAACGAAAAGAAGATCTTCAGCTGGGTGCACGAAGGGCAGAGTGTGAAGGACATTACGGAAAAGGGCGGGTACTTTTAGATATTCAGAATGATGAAAATGTCTATGTTGTTGCCGCCAAAGTACGAGGAGCGGAAGTGGAAGCTGGCGAAGCAAATCGGGGTGAATTATGCAATCACCAAAGCAATGCCAGAGCTTTCCGGTAAACCGGCACCTTATGATTTCGAGGCATTGCGGTCGATAAAAGAGGAATTTAAAGAAGCCGGCTTTGAATTGTACGGCCTGGAAGGGGATCAGTTCGATATGGCGCCGATTAAAGAAGGACTGCCCGGACGG
>CAZBIF010000263.1:758-1760 GCA_964492055.1 uncultured Flavobacteriales bacterium | reverse complement strand
AAAGGATTTGCCATGACCGGCTGGCGATTGGGCTACATGGGCGCGCCTCAATGGATAGCTGATGCCTGCGACAAAATTCAGGGACAATTTACTTCGGCCACCTGCAGCATAACCCAGCGGGCCGCTATTGCCGCCTTGCAGGCCGAACCTAGCGTGACCGATGAAATGCGCAAGGCTTTTCAGCAGCGACGGGATTTTGTGGTACAGGAGCTTAAAAAAATCGAACGCTGGAAGGTAAACATGCCAGAAGGCGCCTTTTATGTATTTCCTGATGTGAGCAATTGCTTCGGCAGATCAGCAGCAGGTCAGACCATCCAAAATGCAGATGACCTTTGTATGTACTTATTGGATGCAGCAGAAGTATCAACCGTGCCGGGAGATGCGTTTGGCAGCCCGGACTATATCCGGATTTCATATGCCACTTCCCTGAATGAACTGGAAAAAGCTTGCCGCCGCATACAGCAAGCTATTGCTAAATTGAAGTAAATGAAATTGAAAAAAGCAGAGCTCGATCACCTCTTTGGTGGGTTTGAGCAATTAAAGGTAATGATCATTGGAGATGTAATGGTGGATGCCTATTACTGGGGCAAAGTCGATCGCATTTCCCCGGAAGCCCCGGTGCCAATAGTGGCGGTTGAAAAGAAAGAAAGCCGTTTGGGAGGTGCTGCAAATGTGGCCCTCAATATACAGTCTTTGGGTGCTTCCCCTTTACTTTGTTCTGTAATAGGAGAGGATCAGGATGGAGATGAATTTATAACCCTCCTTGGAACGCAATCGCAAAGCCGGGATGGAATAGTGCGATCATCCCATCGCCGCACTACTAGAAAATCCAGGGTTATCGGGAACAATCACCAGATGTTACGCATTGATAGTGAAGATCTTTATAACCTGAAGGAAGAAGAGGAACAACAATTACTGGAGCGCATTCAATCCCTACTCCAACAGCAGGAGATTGACGTGATCATATTTGAAGATTACGATAAAGGAGTGATCACTCCGGGA
>CAZBIF010000263.1:0-717 GCA_964492055.1 uncultured Flavobacteriales bacterium | reverse complement strand
TATTAAGGGAGTGGTGAGATTAGCACAGAACAAACAAATTCCAACCGTAGTTGATCCCAAACGCAATAATTTCCTCCAATACCAGAAAGTAGACCTGTTCAAACCCAATTTAAAGGAACTGGCTGAGGGCCTGAAAATAGATATTGAAAAGAAAAATTTAAATTCAGTACGTTCAGCCACCCAACAACTAGAACAACGATTAAATAATAAAATGTCACTTATAACACTTTCTGAATCAGGGGTTTTTATACATTCTTCTAATGAAGAATATCACATTCACGCCCACCGGCGGGATATTACCGATGTTTCTGGTGCCGGGGATACTGTTATAGCGGTAGCTGCCCTTTGCCTTGCGCTTGATCAGCCACCCCGCCTGATCGCAGAATTAGCCAATCTGGCAGGGGGATTGGTTTGCGAAAAAGTGGGCGTGGTCCCGGTGGACAAAACTGAATTACAGGCTGAAGCGGAAGCCTTATTGACCTCATGATCAGCCTGCCTACAGCCTACCTCCCCCCCATTCCCTATTTTGCCCTGATCATACAACAGCAGCCTCCGGCTTTCTGTCTGGAACACCATGAAAATTTTGTAAAACAATCTCATCCCTATATGGCATTTTTAGACCTGAATTGATAATTCAAAAGGAAAAATCCTTGGAACGGTTAGTTTTTAAAATTTTCTCGGCACAAACGGCATCTTTGTACATATTCAACGGTGTTT
>CAZBIF010000262.1:0-1811 GCA_964492055.1 uncultured Flavobacteriales bacterium | reverse complement strand
CGACCGCGTTCTCGAGGTCTTTCTTATTGCTATTATGGGTGCCATGACCATCACTGTTCTCTGGCAGGTTGCTTCCAGGTATGTAATTGCTGCTCCCAGCCCCTGGACTGACGAAACCGTTCGCTTCCTGTTCATGTGGGTTGGATTATTGGGCGCTGCTTATGTTACCGGACTTCGGATGCACCTTGCCATCGACCTGGTACCTTCTAAGCTAAGCCCTACCAATCAAAAGAAATTAAATGCTGTAATTTACATCCTGGTGGCTTTTTTCGGCTTCGTAGTCATGTTTATCGGAGGATTAAGGCTAGTGTACATTACGCTAACGCTAAACCAGATTGCCCCTACTCTACAGGTACCATTGGGTTATATTTATCTGGTGGTTCCTTTAAGCGGCATTTTAATCACCTATTACAGCATTATGAATATTATAAACTATCAACATCCGAAAGAAGAAGGTATCTCGGAAGTGGTATAAGTTTTAATCCATGGAAATTGCTTCTTTCATAAATTACCTTGAGAAAAAGAGCTTGAATCTGTTAATTTATTGATTTAGGATTTATTAAATTTAACTAACCACATTGAGTTTGTTTACAGTTTTTATAACTCTAAAATTATATAACCTATGTCAAAATTAGGCACGATTGATTTTCACGGAGCATCGGGAAAATTGTATACTTTCAACGTCTATAGTTATAACGATAATCAATTTAAACCCAAGGGAGGAATTTTTGTAGTAACCAAAAGGACCGAAAAGGAAAATGGCACCGGCATCCATAAAAAGCTATTTATAGGCCAGGCTACTGATCTTGGACTTGCTTATGTAAATTTGGATCGTGAAGCGTGTTATGAAAAAGAAGGTGCAAATTGCTTTTGTACTTATTGGGAGGATAGTGATGAGTTGCGTCAACAGATTGTTGAGGATCTGGTAGATAATTATCATCCACCTTGTAACTGATCTTAAATGCTTTAGCCGGGAAACCGGCTTTTTTTATTTCACATTTTCCTGATTTCCTTATAATATTTTCCTTCTCATTCCTGGAGTGATTTTCTTATTCCCGGCAATGAACTCCTGTAATTTTCAAAAAAGAAGTATTTTGTTTTGCCTTTGATTACTTTAGCAAAAAAATTCAGCGGTATGATCGAGAAAAAAATTGCGATCCTCGGCGGAGGTAATTTAGGAACATCTTTGGCCGAAGGTTTTATTAAAAACGACTTCATCCAACCAGATTCGGTAATTGTAACCCGACGTCGTACGCATTTACTGGCCCATCTTCAACAGAAGGGAATCAAGATAATGGAAAGTAATGTGGATGCGGTGGAAGCAGCTGATATAATCATCCTGGCCATAAAGCCTCATCAAATAAAAGGAGTATTGCAGGAAATCCATCAGAAAGTAAATCCGGAGAAGCATATTTTGATTTCTGTGGTAACTGGCATTAGTATACCAGATATTCAGGCTGTAATTCGTAACAACACCCCGGTTTTTCTGGCGATGCCAAATACTGCGGTAGCCATCCAGGAATCCATGACCTGTATTGCTTCCAACAATGCAACCCAGGAGCAGGAAGAACTGATTGTGAAAATCTTCAATAACCTTGGAAAGGCGATTGTAATTAATGAAGAATTGATGGAGGCGGCCACAGTTTTAGGGGCCTGCGGTATAGCTTATGCCCTTCGTTTCATCAGAGCTTCATCACAAGGTGGGATTGAAATTGGCTTCAGTGCCAATGTAGCACAACTTATTGCAGCCCAAACTGTAAAAGGTGCGGCGGCATTGTTGCTGGAAGGTGGACAGCACCCGGAAAGAGAGA
>CAZBIF010000261.1:1032-1845 GCA_964492055.1 uncultured Flavobacteriales bacterium | reverse complement strand
ATCCATCCCGAATACTTGACACTATCCGCCAAGTATTTGACACTTTATGCCAAAATGGATTTTTGATTAGTTTTTTCTGAAATAGATAGGCGATTGACCAGTCCAGCGTTTGAAGGCCCGGTTGAAGGCGCTCTGTTCGGAGAAGCCGGTTTGAAAGGCAATTTCACCAATGGAGTGTGCTGATTCCTGAAGGAGGTTGAGTGAAATTTCCCGTTGGGTACTGCTCACCAATTCCCGGAAACTAAGTCCACTTTCAGAGAGTCTGCGGGTGAGCGTGCGGCTGCTCATACCGATATGTTCGCTTACCTGTTCTATGCCGGGAATACCACTGGGGAGCGCATTGGTGATCAGGTCTTTGATGTCCGCAAGCAGTTTGTTGGCATTTACCTCTATCCCACTGGCTTCTTCTTCAATACGCTCGTTGAGAAAGGCGTTGATGCTGAGATCGGCTTTGGCAGTTCGGGCATTAAGATCAGCGGTCTTGTACGCGATATAGTTGAGAGGGTGGTTGAAGTGAACAGGGCACTGAAATCGGCTTTCGTACACGCTCATATCGCTGTGGAGCGGATGGCAGAAAGAAACTTCTACCGGAAAAAAGTTTCTCTCAGTAATCAATTGCAAAACAGTCACAGTAGCTGAAAATGTAGCCTCGTTGGATAGTACCACGCCTCTCCGGTAAGCCTCCCGGTGCAGAAAAATTTTAGTGACTGCTTCCTCATCTTGAATTTCAAAAACATAGGTATTTGTGAGAAGCATAAAATACCGCACACTGCGATCAAACAGGTCACGGGCCTGTGAGCAGGTTTTCCACGA
>CAZBIF010000261.1:0-1022 GCA_964492055.1 uncultured Flavobacteriales bacterium | reverse complement strand
AAGGCCTAATACGCCGTAATCGTCCATTTCCATCGCTTGCCCTACCCTGAGGGCGTAACCCGGTGGTAAGGCCTGGTCAACGATTTCATGAAGTGCAAAGAACGCATCGGCGGGTACCAGCTGGGGGCCTTGAGATGAACTATTAATGGGCGAGATCAGTGGAATAGCTTCAGGGTCAAGCCCCTCACTGATCGCATGATCAGAAACTTTTTTGTATAGATTGGCCGAAATGTAGTTCATGCCCTGTGCAGCCCTAGTATGGTTAAGGAAGTTATTTGCTGTATGAATATAACAAGACAACTAATCTTGTAAAAGAAGTTAGCTGATTTAAGTCTTGTCTTTTTACATACACTAACATCTGTATTTTTTATTTTTGACCAGCTCCATGGATTTACAAATGAAGCTAACGGCCATTCTTAGGTTCCTGCAAATCCAGTTTGTGATGTGACTATATAACCCTACTCGCTAGGTCTATCTACGGTGGGCCTTCACCCAGGCTTTGGGCGTAATGCCGGTAGATTTTTTGAAGAAATGATTAAATACTGACTTAGAGTTGAAGCCGCTATCGTAGGCGATACCTAACAGGCTAAGGTGTTGGTTGGCGGGATCTAAGGCACGCGCCTGAAAAGCGCGAACCCGGTAATCATTCACAAAATCATTGAAGTTCCTGCTGATTTTCTCATTCAGAAGCCAGGAAAGCTTATTAGGATGAAGGTCAATAGCATCCGCAAGTGATCTAAGCGTCAGGTTGGAATCTAAATAGGGTTGCTTACCATCCATTATTTTTTTTAACGAACTAATAGCTTGTTTTTTTGTCTCTGCTTTTACTTCAGTTAAGGTATCCGGTGAAAGAAAAAAAGTGGAATCACATAGTGCCTGATAATCAGGGTTTGCTTTTAGCGCATGCAGCATGGGATCGTGCATGAAGTTGATATATTGCCCCAGGCGCTGATCTATCCCGTTTTTAAGGGCAGCCACTGCTTTCTCAATATCTCCCAGGTAAAGCGGAATGTACACTGCCC
>CAZBIF010000260.1:0-1847 GCA_964492055.1 uncultured Flavobacteriales bacterium | reverse complement strand
CCTGCGTCCAGTCCATCAATTACCCTGATGTCGTTGGTGAGGGGGTTTTGTCCGGCTGCGCTTACATTCCGGCGATTAAAGGTTTGCCGCTCAATTACACCCAATACCGAGAAATTGTTTTTACCGATCGAATTCTCGTAGGTTAAGCTGTTTGTGATCAACGGCGAAATGAATTGACTACGATTTTCAGATAAACTGGCAAAATCCTGGAAGTGGAAATCTCCGGCTACATATCGGGGGGTGTAGCCGTAATCATAGCCAAAATTCATATCCAGACCAAAGAGCAATTTGTACTTCAATCCTTTAACAATCTCAAATTCCCCCCAGGCTGAACCAATAAGTTTCAGATCATCATCAGTATCCCTGGTAAGGGTAGAAAGCAAAAGCGGATTTTCAGCATCATTGTTATCCACCTGATCTGGCCCATTGAACCCACCCAAATTATCTTGATCATAAATAGCCTGGTATGGAGGTGATTTAATGGCATGTTCTGTCAGCGACCGGTTTGTTCCTCCTCCATTTTCGCTGTTTTGGGTTGAATAGGCCACGGTTAATGTTTGACCGAACTTGAATTTGCCCAGGTTATAGTTGGAATTTGCACGGAAAGAAATTCGTTCGAAGTCAGTACCCAGAATTATTCCTTCCTGCTGAAAGTATCCGCCGGAAATTAAAAATGTACTGTTTTCACCTCCTCCGGATAGGGTTAAGTTATGATCCTGGATTGGTGCGGTACGAAATAATGCATCCTGATAATCAACATAAGTATCGGTAATTCCGGGTTCATTCAATCGGGAAGGAATAGGTAAACCTGCATTTTGCTGAATTTCCGCTGCATAGTTCACGTATTGTTCCGTATTCAGCAGATCGTATTGCCGCCATGCAGTTTGAGTACCGTAATAAGAATCGAGAGAAATTTTGGTTGGACCGGCAACACCTTTCTTGGTAGTTACCAGAATTACCCCGTTGGCAGCACGACTACCGTAAATAGCAGCCGCGGAAGCATCCTTCAGAATTTCGATGGATTCAACATCATTGGGATTAATTTGATTCAATCCACCGGCTGGCACTCCATCGATTACATAAAGGGGGTCATTATCTCCTACTGTACCAATTCCACGAATACGAACTGTAGCACCTTCTCCGGGTGCACCACGGTTAGTAACTGTGACTCCGGCAGCACGCCCCTGTAAGGCCTGATCGAGCCGTGGTACCGGCAACTGGCGTATTTCTTTTGCAGAAACAGAGGAAATTGCACCGGTAATATCCGTTT
This sequence comes from uncultured Flavobacteriales bacterium, assembly GCA_964492055.1. GTDB lineage: Bacteria > Bacteroidota > Bacteroidia > Flavobacteriales_E > Vicingaceae > CAZBIF01. The sequence continues at coordinate 577 of CAZBIF010000260.1, read as the reverse complement.
TTTCCTGAGTACCGTATCCAACAACCACAACTTCAGAAAGCTGTTCAATATCCGCCGCCAATTGAACATCTACAACCGAACGATTGCCGATCTGTACCTCCTCCCTGGTATAACCCACATATGAATAAACTAAAACTTCTGTATCGGGATCTACCTGAATCCGGTATTCACCACTGGGATCTGTAACCGTACCCTGACTTGTTCCTCTAACTACAACATTAACTCCAGGTAACGGGCTGCCATCAGCAATATCGGTAACTTTTCCGGTAATTGTTCGCTGGGCAAAACAATCCACCGAAATAAAAAAGAGTATGCCAAGCATACTCCAAAAGGTATAGGTTCTTTGCATAGTGATAAGGGTTTGGTTAGTTTTTAATAAAGTTAATAATTCAATTTTTGATGCTTTGTTTACAAATTAATAAAATATTTTAATGATATCTAAACTAATACATGCTAAATATAAACTATATTTTACATTTTTTATAATAAATATGGCCATTTCATTCATTAATGATATTTTTCAAGCAAAATAGTTTGCATTCAACTGATCAACTAAAAAACTAATAATGTAAAAATT
>CAZBIF010000259.1:0-1902 GCA_964492055.1 uncultured Flavobacteriales bacterium | reverse complement strand
GCCAGAGGTTTGCCGTGCCAATTTCATCAATCCATAAACAAGCTACTTCCAGCATGTCTACCTCGCCCAGCACTGCATCTGCAATTAAGCCTGTCGGAACAGAAGCATAATTTTTCTCTTGAAAAGGATCGCTTACTTCAACGGGATGGACATATCCTCCCAGTGCACCATTTTCTTTTGCAAACCTTAAAGCCTCAGCATTCACCCGGTCATCATTGCCATAGATATCATAATATGGTCCCCAGACCCAGGGCCAGAAAAGTTTTTCTGTTCCGATAATATTTACGTGACCAAAGAAGTGAGAACGCACTTCCTGACCAAACCTTAAGATAGGCACTCCTTCATTTTTCCAGCTTAATAGTTCTTTCTGAAGAAAGCGGTTGCCAAGGTTTGCTACCAGTGGAAATGCAATATCAATACCTTCCGCCTTTAGATCTAATAATATGTCCTCCGGATCCAGTTGATTTCTTCCTCCATAATTGAGATGAAAATGATTGTCGCCCGCATACCATCCGGCCGCTCTCGCGCTCCAAATTCTTTCCAGGTTGATAAGCGTTTCATTATTGCCTTCCAAAACCATCACTTTCTTTGCCTCCCTGACAGTTTCAAAGCCATGAGTGACAGTAATGGTCAATTCACCGACTGGAGCTTCAACTTCAATTTCCCCGGGGGAATAAAAGAAAACTATCCCGTTCTGACCTTCGCTATGAACTAAACCTTTGTTCGGGATAATCGGGTGGCCTTTTTCGTCGATGATTCCAAGCCTGACTGCTTCGGTTTTACCATCTACCGTTGTTTTGATTTTCAATGTACCAGTCGGTACTTTCCAGTCCCATTCCTTTATGGATAGAATTTCCGGCTCGCCTCCGTAGACACTGATCCTTTTCAATTCGGAGTGTTCATCTTGGTTAAATTCAGAAAAATAAACCCAATTACCCTCGCTGTTAAACTGCGGAGTCAACGGCAGGCCTCCACTTTTGGTCAATAACATCCGGCTTTCAGGCTTATTGACATTGAGCAACCGAAGTTCATAATCGTCAGCGTTCGGCCATGTATAAACCAATGTTTCATTATTGGGAGAAAGGCTAAAAGAGGTTTGCGACATAAAATTCTCCTGAGCCAGCGGTAGAAAACTGCCGTTGGCCAGATCGTATTTCATAATAGCATCATAGGAAAACCCTTCCTTTTTGAGAAATATGATGAAGTCCTCATCGGCTGTTGGAATGGGCAGTCTTTCAAGACTTTTTGCTGAGGTGACTGGAGTATGTTTTTGAGTTGAAAGCTCTACTTTCCACAGATCAAAAGACCCATTCCTGGCAGAAGCATAGTAAACATTATCACCGGAAGCAGAGAACACAGGATCTAAATCCAATCGTTGAGAATCTAAGAGTAAGGATTCTGCCATAGTTGGAAGGTCCAGCAGCATGAGTTGTGTGTTTTTTCCATTGTCTCTCACAAAAACAATTTTATCGCCGTCCGGAGACCAGTTGGGGCTTGAATCCATATCAGCGGAAAAAGTTATTCTTTCAGCCTTTTTAGTAGCAAGGTCATAGAGCCATAACCAACCCTTGGCTGAAAAAACAACCTGATCACCATCAGGTGAAGGTGCCGGCTCTGTAGGACCTGAATTCATAACCGGAAGTTCGAAGGCTTCAAGGTATACATGGTGCCCATAGCCATTCACCGCAGGATATCGGTATGCCCATTGAGCCTGCAAACTTGCTACCTGGATAAAAAAGAATAAAAGAAGAAGTGAGAAATTTTTCATTCGAATGGGTTTGGTTATATAATACTCAAACGAAGCACCTTTGAGCAGAGTGAAGGGTCGGGTGAAGATATTGTAACATTTCATTTTATTAATTGTCAATCCACCTATGGGTGGTGGCGGTGGATATTGAAACG
>CAZBIF010000258.1:1132-1949 GCA_964492055.1 uncultured Flavobacteriales bacterium | reverse complement strand
CCAATTGAGCTGCCGGGCCGCCGGGCGGTCACACTATGTGGAGTTGCTGAAGATTGATGACCCGTTGGAACGCTCATTTTATGAAAAGCAGAGCATTGCCGAGGGCTGGTCTATTCCTGAACTGAGAAGGCAGAAGAAAGCATCTCTCTACCTGCGGCTGGCGGCTTCCAAAGACAAGGAAGGCATCCTCAGGCTGGCGCAGGAAGGGCATTTGCAGCATTTTCTGCTGGAACTGGGCAAGGGCTTTGCCTTCATTGGGCGGCAGTACCGCATTACGCTGGGCAACCGCCACCACTATGTGGACCTGGTTTTTTACCACCCGATTTTGAAATGCTTTGTGCTCATTGATCTCAAAAAGACGGATCGCCGCCCGGAAGAAGCCAGCTACGAAGATGTGGGGCAGATGAAGCGGAGTGCCGCCCATATGTACCTGGGCTATTTTGAGGAAGAGGAAAACACCACCGGCGACAACCCGCCCATAGGCATTGTGCTGGCGCGGGAGAAAGACGACCTGCTGATCAAATACGCCCTGCACGGCATCTCTACGCAGCTGTTTGTCAACAAATACCAGCTCTACCTGCCCGATAAGGAAGAGTTGCGAAAAGAGGTAGCAAAAATTTATACCGAAGACGAAAATGGAGCAAGTTAAACCAGGCTATAAAAAGACGGAGGTGGGCGTAATTCCGGAGGATTGGAATTTAAAACTACTTAATGAAATTGGGACTTTTTCTAAAGGACAAGGTATCAGGAAAGACCAAGTTAAGTCAGATGGAATTCCCTGTATTCGTTATGGTGAATTGTACACTTTTCATCATGA
>CAZBIF010000258.1:0-1122 GCA_964492055.1 uncultured Flavobacteriales bacterium | reverse complement strand
TGGGCTACTGAACCCTTAAAAAATATAATTGAACTAATTTCTGGGCAGCATATATTAGCCAATGACTACAATTACTCCGGAAAAGGTGTTCCATACTTTACTGGACCTGCTGATTTTCTTGATGGGATTGCCAATATTTCAAAATGGACAGATAACCCAAAAGTCATAGCACATGAAGGAGATCTTCTATTAACAGTAAAGGGATCTGGTGCAGGTACAGTTTTTAAGTTGAACGAAGAAAAAGCTGCAATAAGTAGACAGTTGATGGCAATCAGACCCAATTCAATTAATGGAAGTTTTCTTTATTACTTAATTTTATCTTTAAAAGAGTATTTATCAAAAGCAGCAACTGGTAATTTAATTCCTGGAATAGGCCGTAAGGACGTTTTGAATTTATTTATTCCAAAGCCAGAACAAAAAGAACAAAAAGCCATCGCCGAGGCGCTGAGTGATGTGGATGCGCTGATCCAGTCGCTGGACAAGCTCATTGCCAAAAAGAAAGCTATCAAACAAGGCACGATGCAGGAATTACTTGCTGGTAAAAGAAGGCTGACTCAGTACCATAAAAACTCTAATTACAAGAAAACAGAGGTAGGTTTGATTCCAGAGGATTGGAAAGTTACTTCTTTTGGTGATTCATTTGAAATCTATGTTGGCAGTGATTTAAAGGAAGATGCTTTTTCAAGCTTTAAAGATGACATATATAAATTTCCAGTATACTCCAATACTGTAACAGATCAAGGCTTCTATGGATATTATAACTTTCCACAATTTAATGGTAGAAGCCTAACAATTGTGGGTAGAGGTGTTGGTTTGGGTACTGCATTTGCAAGAACAGGTAGCTTTGGCGCTATTGGAAGGTTATTAGTTCTTTTTCCTAAAAAAGATATTGATCCAGAATTTGTTACAGAATATGTCAATAGCAAATCAGAGTTTTTCAGCGAAAGTAGCGGGATACCTCAATTAACTGGGTTACAATTAGCCAAATATAAGTTACCCCTACCCCCGACCTTAGAAGAACAACAAGCCATTGCCCAAATTCTCAGTGATATGGATCAGGAAATAGAAGCCCTGGAGCAGAAGCGGGAGAAGTACCAAAGCATCAAGCAGGGCATGATGCAG
>CAZBIF010000257.1:0-1950 GCA_964492055.1 uncultured Flavobacteriales bacterium | reverse complement strand
CTACTAGTGGCTTTTAGTGTATTCGGACAAGGAAATGTAAAAACAGAACCTGGTTCAATAAATGCTAGTCCAATAGATAATTTACCACCATACATTAAGCTGGTAAGTGGTTTTGGAGAACGGCCGGATTGGTCTCATGATGGCCAATTCATTCTTTTTTTAGATAAACCAATGGGTGAAGTATTTGAATTGGAAATAGCCACCGGAATAATTCGCCCAAAAACCAGGCATTTTAATCATTACGGTTTTACAAGGGCCATGTATTTAGCAAATGGAGACATTCTGCTTTCTGGTCCAAATACGCCCTTTGATCCCACTGATAATGAGGAAAGAGATAAAGCACGTGACCTAACCTGGTTGTATGTAATGGATAAGGGTGGCTAAAAACACCCGGTTCCTTTAAATACCCTTTGCGCCGAAGGGCCAGCTGTTTCCAGAAATAAGATGAGAATAGCCTGGACACATCGCGATCGTCAATTGCCTGAGTTGGGTAAAAACAGGGCAAAGCTATTAATGGCCGAAATAATTTATGAGGACGGGATACCCAGGTTAGCCAATGAAAGGGTGATTTTTGATTCAAAGCAGTTGCCTTTCACACTGGGTCATGCAAGTCTTGAGACACAAAATCTTGTACCGCCAGAAGATGTAAAAGTAACGTTTGCTGTTTATACGATTAATAATGGAAATAACACCGATGTATATATGGTAGATAGCGAAACCGGAGAATATGGCCCTGTCACGAACTCTCCCTGCTGCTACGATGAGCCGGAAGGAATATTTCCTGACGGTTTACATACGCTGGTCGAACATGGCCCCTCCGACAAGACTGCCTGGCCTTTGCTGGATCTCTATAAATTGAAATTAGATGGGTCAGGGGAAATGCAAAGATTAACGTATTTCACTGACTACAAGGGATACAAGGCCAATCAGGGTGTAATATCAGACGATGGGAAATATTTAAGTTTTCAGATAGGAAAAGATAACACAGAACCGGGAGTTGGTTTCGGTTTCCTGATTATGGATTTGGAAAAAGCAGCGGAACACCTGGAGGATTTTCGATCGTACAACGAATAGCCATATGGGTTAATCTTTTAAAATTTTTCTAGGAAAGTCAAAATCTTTCCATTTATTTCACGTCCTCAAGCAGAAAACTAAAAAAGAACATCATGTTTTTATTTAATATATCCCCAAAGAATTTCTGCTATACCTCAAGCTAGTATCCATTAGCCGCCCGGTGTAGCCACTGGGCAATTTGTCCCTGTTTTATTTTATTCACTACTGCCGGAAATTCTCCGGCATCATACCCATACGATCATGTATTTGGATACTGACATATTATTAAATGATGAAGAACGCCTGCTGATGGCACGTGACCTGATTGCAGATTGGGAAAATCTGAAGGCTAAAAGGCTCCTGGAAGAGATCCTGGAGAATGATCCGCTGCGGGAAGAAGCTTACTTCCTGATGGGATACCTGCTTGAAATCCGTTATAGTAGATTCGAACAGGCTCTTGAAATGTACAGCGTTGCTTACCGATTGAATGCAGCATATTATGAAAATACCCTGGCATTCATTTCTCTGCTTAATAAATCCGAACTGTTCAATGAAACACTGAAGATTTTCGCGAGGATGAAACCATGTGATTCTGCATATAAGCATGAACTGCTTATCCAAAAGGCTATCGCCTATGAAAAGAAAGGTGATTTGTCATCCGCCCTCACAATTGTGGAGGATCTGCGAATGGCTACAACCTGCCAATCGAAATTGGATTTGCTGGAAACATCAAAGGAAAGGATCATTAGAAAAATGGAATCCGCTTCATCCGTGTATACCTGGTCGTAAGGGCAGGTATACAATTCCTTATCGTAGTGAGGTAAGATGAATTTGATCTGCAACTGCATAAGTTGTACGCTGTACCTTGCTGTGCAACTACCGAGGATTACCCGGTAG
>CAZBIF010000256.1:0-1983 GCA_964492055.1 uncultured Flavobacteriales bacterium | reverse complement strand
GTCGGAATGACAAAGGAGAAGGATACGCTGATTATCCGGCATGACGAAAAAAGAGGGATACGCTTATCGCTCGGCATGACGGGAGGAGGGTGTGCTCTTATTACCGGAAGGACATGAAGGGGGGATACGGCAGAGGGGGAGGGGCACTGTCCATACGAGGTACTTTCACTCATCGCTACCACTGTGTGCTTTGTTGCGGATCATGTAATGGATAGACGGCAGGCGAGTAGTAAAGCAAAAAATAGCTGTAATATTTGCGGCTTTTTTGTCATTTTTGTAAGTTGACCCGTCATTATGGCATTTTCATACAAAAGAAAAGCAGCGCAGGCAATACCTCTTTTTAGGTATTTTGGGTAGGCGGGATGTCAGGCTTTGAATAAATAATGATTTTTTTGCTTAAAATATTGCAATATTTCGGAAAGGCTTTAGTACATTTGGGCTGTTGAGAATTAATGTAAGTTAATGAAGCGATTGAAACCCTATTTACGAAACAGCCTGTGCATCCTGCTTGTGTCTCATTGTATTTTCTCTTGTGTTCCGAGAAAAAAAATGATTTACTTACAGCCTACGGATAAAAATATTACCAATAGCACATTTTATTATGACGATCTTCCTTATAAACTAAAACCACAGGATGTCATTGCGCTTAATGTTTTCAGCCTTACGCCCGGGCAGTTTAATTTTTTTGGTGGAGGTGAAGGAACTACCGGTGTTGGTGTAAATAATTTTCTGATCAATGATGAAGGTTTGGTGGAACTACCGGCTGTAGGAGATGTGGAAATCGTAGGTCTGACCCTGGAAGAAGCAGAAGATAAAATTCGTAATCTACTAGAAGATTATCTGCAGAGCCCTCTGGTAAGGATTAGCCTAACTACCCCTTTTACCTATCATATGATAGGTGAGGTGAATGGCCCAGGTGTATACCAGACGGTAGTGGGTGATGAACCTAATCTGATGGAAGCCATTGCCCGGGCAGGTGATCTTTCCTATTTTGCTGACCGGGAAAATATTCGTATTATTCGTAGAGATAACGGACAAATCAATATTTTTGAAGTAAATGTGCTGGAAGATGAGATTATGGGGAATCCACTTTTCCAAATACGCCAGGATGACATCATCATTGTTGATCCGCTCAAAGCCCGTACTGCACAGGAGGGCCAATCCTTTTTCTTTGGTCTACTGGGTTCATTTGCCGGGATCGCGTCTCTTATTTTAATTTTAACACGTACAAGGAGATAGCCCATGAATACTAATTTTAATGCCACCAATTTCAATGTTCTTAAGTATCTCAAACTGGTGTTGAAACGCTGGTATGTGGTGGTGGCTTCCGTGATGATAGCACTCAGCATGGTCTGGTTTTATCATCGTTATACTGTACCCACCTATAAGGTCACTGCAAACCTGATGGTTAAAAGCGGAGATGGTAATTCCTATGCCGATTATATATTTGGAAGTAAGGGAAATGGCGGTTTTAATCTCAATAATGAAATTGCCATATTGCGTTCCTTTGGCTATGTGGCCACCACCATCGCTTCGCTGGATTTTAATACTTCCTACTACCGTGAGGGCAAATTTGTTACTTCTGAACTGTATCCTGAAAGCCCTATTAAAGTTGAAGTGAACTTTAGCAAGTCCTCACAGCCTCCCATGCGGAAACGTATCGCCGTTAAAAAGGACGATGACCAGCATTACTGGATTACTTTTCCCGGCAAAGAAGCCGTGCGCCTAAAGTTTGATGAAGAGTATGAACTGAATGGCATGCACTTCAGGATACTCAAAAATTATGATCTCCCTGAAGAAGACCGGATTCTTTTTCAGCTCAACACCCTCGAAAGCCTGGCACGTAATTACATGGGCAGGCTGAGGATTTACCCTCAGAGCAGTTCTTCATCCATTCTGGAAATATCCCTGGTAGGAGAAAACCGCACCAAGGAAATGACCTTTCTGAACCAGTTTCTCAGAACCGCAGAAAACCTTAACCTG
>CAZBIF010000255.1:0-1997 GCA_964492055.1 uncultured Flavobacteriales bacterium | reverse complement strand
GGCAAGATTACTTTTTGTAGCTCTTTTTCCAGTTCCTGCTGCCCCTTACATTCATGGGCGGGTTTCAATGCATAAGCTCCACTTCTTTTTCCATAGGTGAGCAAGCCATTGTAGCTACCCACTATGCCGGCATACTTTCCAAAACCCACCAAGCGGTTGCCCTGCTCATCGGTGAGGCATTCGTAATCCACCAGTTTAATCTTTTTGTTCAGTATCGTTTTTAAGAGGCTTCGGTTGTATTCCTGCTCCTTAATGGTGTGGGAAAAAAAGAAATAGATCTTTTCATCAAGTAATTGCTCTTCGGGAACCTCCTTCACCCCAAACAGAATATCGCAATCGGCAAGGTTTTCCACTACCTCGATCCCTGCCTTCCGGTACTCCTCATCCGTAAAAGCCCGATGACCACTTGCCTGCACACACAACTTAACATCAGGATACCTGGCCTGTATAAGCGCAGTTTGTTCAGGAGTAAAAGGAACCCGTTTGTCCGGGGGTGTTTTACCTTCTTTGAGGATACCGATCTTCATATACTTGAGCGATTAACTGAAAATTACTGATGGAACAATGATCTTCAAATAAAGTTATAATTCCCTCCTTTTGCAAACGGGTCACCACAGTCTTTCTTATCCCTGTCCTGCTGTTAATACTTGCCTATCCGGCATCGCATCTAAATAAGTTTAATAGATAGTTTTGAGGCATGCGAATTCACCTGATAGCCATTGGCGGAAGTGCCATGCACAACCTCGCCCTGGCATTGAAAGAAAACGGTCATGAGGTAAGTGGTTCCGACGACCACATTTACGAACCTTCTTACAACCGATTGGCCCAGGCCGGTTTACTTCCTTCGCAGATGGGATGGCAGCCTGAGCAATTATCCAATGAAATAGAGCTGATCATTCTCGGCATGCACGCCCGGCCGGATAATCCGGAGCTCAAACGGGCTAAAGTACTTGGCATCCCTATACAATCCTATCCGGAATATATTTTTCATCATGCAAAAGATAAAAAACGGGTAGTGATCGCCGGCAGTCACGGTAAAACATCCATCACTTCCATGATCCTGCATGTATTGCAGGCAGAAAATATGGATTTCGATTTTCTGGTAGGTGCCCAACTCAAGGGATTTAAGCATATGGTAAGGCTGTCAGATGCGCCTCTGATGATCATCGAAGGGGATGAATACCTCTCCTCGCCGGTAGACAGAAAACCGAAATTTCTCTGGTATAAACCGCATACGGCTGTCATCAGTGGCATAGCCTGGGACCACATCAATGTATTTCCCACCCTGGAGGAATATGAAAACCAATTCAGCCGCTTTATGGAATCCATCGAGCCGGGCGGGAAACTTATCTATTGCGAAACCGATGAGACCCTCAGTGAGTTGGTCAGCCATCATCCTCATCTGATCAACGTACCTTACAAGGCGAGCAGGCACCACATAGAGAGTGGGCAGACCTTTATAGAGCTGGATCACCAGAAAATTCCTTTACAGATCTTTGGGAATCACAATTTACAAAACCTGGAAGCAGCCCGCCTGGTATGTGAAGATCTGGGTATAGAAAAAGCTACTTTTTACAAGCACATACAAGAATTTCAGGGGGCAAACAAGCGCATGGAACTGATCAGGGAAACTTCGGATTCAAAAGTGTTTAAGGACTTTGCCCACTCCCCCTCCAAATTAAAAGCAACCACAGAAGCGGTGGTAAGGCAATTTCCTGACAAGCGGATCGTCGCCTGCATTGAGCTGCATACTTTCAGCAGCCTCACCAAAAATTTTCTGAAGGAGTATGCCGGTACCGTGGCTAAGGTAGCCCGCGCGATGGTGTATTACAATCCGAAGATTGTAGAGGATAAAAAGCTGGAAGCCTTTACGTCAAAAGATCTGCAGGAGGCATTTAAGCCCTCAGAGGTGGAGGTGTTTTCAGATTCCGAAAAACTCATAAAGGAACTCAAACGGGAAAGCCGGGAGCATACCATTTATTTACTGATGACCTCCG
>CAZBIF010000254.1:0-2002 GCA_964492055.1 uncultured Flavobacteriales bacterium | reverse complement strand
CATGACCCGCGACCTGGAATGGGGAGTAAAAGTACCGCTAAAAGATACAGAGGGAAAGGTACTGTATGTGTGGCTGGATGCCCCTATTGGCTACATTTCCGCCACCAAAGCCTGGGCCATGGAAAAAGGGGAAAAATGGGAAGATTACTGGAAAGATCCTTCAACCAAACTTTATCATTTTATCGGCAAGGATAATATTGTATTCCATTGTATAATATTTCCCATCATTCTCAAAACCCACGGAGAATATATCTTACCTCACAATGTGCCTGCCAATGAGTTTTTAAATCTGGAAGGGGACAAGATCTCCACTTCCCGGGACTGGGCAGTGTGGTTGCACCAGTACATTGAGGATCTCCCGCAGCGGTTGGATGAGTTGCGTTATGTCCTTACTTCCATTGCTCCCGAAACCAAGGATAGCGAATTTACCTGGGATGATTTTCAGGCCCGCATCAATAATGAATTAGTCGCTATTTACGGCAATTTTGTTAACCGTACCCTCGTTCTCACCCGCAATTATTTTGAAGGGGAAGTTCCCTCCCCCAGTCAGGTCTACCCGCTTGCCAGCTATCAGGAAGAATTAAGTACTCTTTCCACGGAATACCACCAAAAATTTCAAAAATTTCAGTTCCGGGAAGCACTTACGATCGCCATGCAAATTGCCCGCCTGGGAAATCGTTTTCTGGCGGAAAGTGAACCCTGGAAACTAATCAAAACGGATGAAAAACAGGTTAGTGATATTATCCATTTTTCCCTTCAATTGACCGCCAATGCTGCACTGGCTTTTCTGCCTTTTTTACCTGAAACTTCTTCTAAACTTATGGATCATTTAGGTTTATCGGCAGATGATTTTGGTGCTCTCGGAAATACTGATCTGTTAAAGGAAGGGGAAAAGATCGGCGAGCCATTTCACCTGTTTACCAAACTTGAAGACAGTGTGGTGGAAGCCCAAAAGGAAAAACTAAAAAAACCACAGCAAAAACCTGCCACTAAAATGGAACCAATTAAGGAAAATATTGCGTTTGAAGATTTTTTAAAGCTCGACTTGCGAATTGCGGAAATTAAAGAGGCCGAAACCGTTCCCAAAAGCAATAAATTACTGAAATTAATAGTATTGATGGGAAATGAAGAGAGAACCATATTATCGGGAATTGCCAAACATTATCAGCCCCGGGACCTGATTGGCAAGAAAGTGCAGGTGATCGCTAACCTGCCCCCGCGGAAAATGATGGGGATAGAATCACAGGGAATGTTATTGATGGCGGAGAATTCTGAAGGGGAATTAAGCATTATCGGACCGGATAGGGCCGGAAAGATAGAAGCCGGCGCTACTGTAAGCTGATTTTTCTGAATGCAGAAATTTTAGTTAATATTACCTATGCACAGGTTCAGTCTTATTTTGGTGATTTTCTGCAACCTCTATGCCTACTCCAGCCGGGCCCAAAATTGCCAGGATGACCCTTTAAAATCACAGGTGGAAGTAGTCTTGCCTGATTGCAACAAGGGGGATGGCAGCATTTTGATCTACAATACCCGGGGAGGTGTTCCTCCTTATACCTATCGGCTGGATACTGCTAAAAACGAAAACGGCTTTTTTACAAAACTGCCCTTAGGGGAATACACCGTATATGTAAATGACTCCCGCAATTGCCGCGATACCATTCCTGTGAAAATGGCGTATGAAGACCTGAGCAAAGTGTTGCGGCCCTATAATACCTTTACCCCGAACGGGGACAATTTGAATGACCGCTGGGGCATTCCGGGAATAGAACGGTTTCAGAGTTCTACCGTACGGGTATTTAATCGGTGGGGGCAACAGATCTATGTTAACAGCCCTTACGATAACGAATTTGGCTGGGACGGCACCCAGAATGGTTCCCCCCTGCCTGCCTCCACCTATTATTGGACCATTACTGTTTTTAATGATTGTGTGGAACAGAGTATTGCCGGAACCGTAACCATTATCCGATGAAGACTGACAAAGCCTTTTTATTTTTTAGCT
>CAZBIF010000253.1:0-2048 GCA_964492055.1 uncultured Flavobacteriales bacterium | reverse complement strand
CTACGCTTTAAAAAGCAGATCATGAAATACAGCATCCAAAAAGAAGAAAAATACACCGTTTTCAGACTTGACGAAGAAAAGCTGGACACTACTATGGCTCCTCAGGTAAAATCTGAAATGGTTACCCTGAATGCGGAAGGGGTTCATAATCTTATTATGGATCTGCAAAAAGTTAAATATATCGATTCCAGCGGATTAAGTGCAATATTGGTCGGAAACCGATTGTTTAAGGAGCAAAACGGTGCATTTGTGATGACCCGGGTGAACGATCATGTACTTAAACTGATCAAAATTTCACAACTCGACAGTGTGCTCGACATCCTTCCTTCCGTGGAAGAGGCCGTAGATGCAGTCTTTATGAGCGACCTCGAAAACGACCTGAATTCGGAAGAAAACGAGCAATCTTAGCTTCCTGTTTTGTCATTCGAGATCATCATTCTTGGCGCAAACTCTGCTATTCCGGCATTCGACCGGCATCAGACTTCACAATTGCTCCGCATTGAAAATAAGTTGTTCCTGATCGATTGTGGGGAAGGCACCCAGCTGCGCCTTGCCAAGTACAGGATCAAACTAAATAAGATCGACCATATTTTTATCAGCCACCTGCACGGTGATCATTATTTCGGGCTGATCGGAATAATTTCTACCATGCACCTCTACCACCGTAAGCATGATTTGCACATTTATGGTCCGGTAGGTTTATCAGAGATCATAACCCTACAACTGAAATATTCCGAAACCTTTCTAAATTTCAGGATAATTTTCAAAGAGATCCGTAGCATTCAGGAAGTAATTCTGGATACCCCCGAGTTACAGGTTGAAAGCATACCTCTAAGCCACCGTATCAATTGCCAGGGCTATCTTTTCCGTGAAAAACAGAAATCCAGAAAGTTGATCCGGGAGAAATTGCCAAGAGGCACCCCTTTGCGTTACATTGCAGCACTCAAAGCAGGAGAAAATGTATTGGGCGAAAACGGCGAAGAGCTGTTCAATTTTGAAGATTATACCATACCGCCAGCTAAACCCCGTTCTTATGCCTATTGTTCAGACACCCGTTATTTTGAAGAAATTACTGAACAAATAGCAGGAGTCAATTTGTTATACCACGAAGCTACATTTTTGAGTGATATGGAAGACAGGGCCAGGGACACGTTTCATTCAACTGCCGCTCAGGCTGCCAGGATTGCCAAAATGGCTAAAGTGGAAAAACTGGTACTGGGACATTATTCCACCCGTTACAGGGATATACAACCACTGCTTACCGAGGCTAGGCGTATTTTCCCAAATGCAGTGCTGGCAATCGAAGGGGATACAATTGAAATCAAGTAAAAACTTACCTGCTTTGAACCAATTGAATGTAATCAGGGATAAAAAATCCACTCTATTTATTGTATTGAGTGGAATTTTTCTTACAAACGCCCTGCTGGCCGAAATGATTGGCGTAAAGATTTTTTCAGCAGAAGCTACTGTTGGATTGGATCCTGCCCAATTCAGGTTGCTGGATGGCTATATCCTTGATTTCAACCTCACTGCCGGCGCTGTAATCTGGCCGGTGGTTTTTATTACCACAGACATTATCAATGAATATTTCGGTATCCGCGGGGTGAAACGTATCAGTTTTCTCACCGCAGGTTTCATTGCCTATGCATTTCTGGTAATTTTCCTGGTAACTAAACTTCCTCCGGCTCAATTCTGGCTGGAACTGAACAGTAAAGACAATGCCGGAAACTTTTTTAATATCAATTATGCCTTTTCTATTATCTACACCCAGGGGCTCGGTATCATTATCGGCTCACTCACCGCTTTTCTTATCGGACAATTACTGGATGTTTTCGTTTTCCAGCAACTGCGGCGGGTTACCGGTAATCGCAAAATCTGGCTACGAGCTACCGGATCTACCCTTGTTAGTCAGCTCATTGATAGTTTTGTTGTGCTGATCATTGCCTTTTACCTTTTCGGGAACTGGAGCTGGAGTCAGGTATTTTCGGTTGCTATAATCAATTACATCTATAAATACGAAAAAACCGTAGTAGGTCCATGATCAATCA
>CAZBIF010000252.1:0-2053 GCA_964492055.1 uncultured Flavobacteriales bacterium | reverse complement strand
CATTATGCTTGCTATTGTTCTCGGGTCTGTGGGGGTACCTCTGGAAGGGATCAGCCTGATCTTTGCCGTGGATCGGCCCTTAGACATGTGCCGCACAGTAGTGAATGTAACCGGGGACGCGACTGTTGCAACTACGGTGGCCTATACGGAGAAGGAACTGATCGCCCATCCGGTGGAACGATAAAAATGAAAAGCTTAAAACCAAACTGATATGAAAACAATATTAAAAATTCTGGCGGTCCTGATCGTACTGATCGTGGCTGCACTTTTTCTGGTTCCCATTATCTTCAAAGACGATCTGGTTAAGCTCGTTAAGAAGGAAGCCAATAATGCGGTGAATGCCGAAATTGAATTCGGTGATTTTGACCTTAGCCTCATACGCAGTTTCCCCGATCTGTATTTCAGTATTGAAGATGTGATAGTGAGTGGGGTTGAAGACTTTGAGAACATCGATATGGCCAGCATCGGTGAACTGGATCTGGTGGTGGACTTGATGTCGGTGATCAACGGGGAATCCATTCAGGTGAAAAGCATTCGTATCGACCGCCCGCTGATCCATCTGAAAGTATTGGCCGATGGTACCCCCAACTGGGACATTGCCAAAGTGGACACTAGCGCCACTGTGGACACCGCAACGGCTGAAGGTTCTTTTCAAATGGATTTGCAGGAGGTGAAAATACTCAACGGCCAATTTGTGTATGAAGATGCCAGCCTGCCCATGACCATGAAATTTGCCGGTCTTAACCTGGATCTCTTGGGTGATCTATCAGCCTCCCATACCAACCTGGATGCAAAAGGGACGGTGGATTCCGCCAATGTGGTATTTGATGGTGTTCGCTATGTAAGTGATGCTAAAGTGGTACTGGACGCCATAGTGGAAATGGACCTGGATAGTTTCAGATACACCTTCCGGGAAAATACCATGCGCATCAACGAACTGCCCCTGGCTTTCAACGGCTGGCTGGCCATGCCTGAAGAAGCTATAGAAATGGACATTTCTTTTGCGGCACAGGAAACCGACTTCAAAGAATTACTTTCCATGATCCCGGCAGAATTCTCAAAAGATCTGGAAGGGGTTAAAACGGAAGGAATATTTCAGATGGATGGCATGGTGAAAGGAACGTACATTGATTCCACCTACCCCGCTTTCGCCTTTACTATTCAGGTAGACGACGCCATGTTCCAGTACCCTCACCTGCCTAAATCGGTGAACGACATCAATATCCTGGCGAAGATCAACAACCCGGACGGGGACCTGGATAAAACGGTAATTGACGTTAATACGTTCCATTTTAATATGGCCGGAAACCCCTTCGATCTGGACTTTTACCTGGCTACCCCCATCTCTGACCCCTTTATTAAAGCGGATGCTAAAGGCACCATCGTGCTCGATAATATCAAGGATGTGGTTCCCCTGTCTGAAGGGGATGAGCTTTCAGGTACCATTAAGAGCGACCTGGCCCTAGAGGGAAATAAAAAGAACAGTACGAGCAATTCAAAGCAAATGGCATGCTGGAGGTGAGCAACATGCATTATGCTTCCGACTCCCTGGATTATCCGGTGGATATCGCTGCAGCCCGGCTTGATTTTACGCCCCGCTACGCCGCCCTGAACCAAATGGATATGAAACTTGGCAAAAGCGATATCAGCGCCAGTGGCAGGATCGAAAATTTTATCGGCTATGCCCTGCAGGATGATCAGGTTCTGAAAGGAAACCTGAATGTAAAATCCCGGCTGCTTGACCTGAATGAACTGGCCGGTATAGAACCCGGTGCAGAAACGGAAGAAGAAGCGGAGCCAACTACCGAAACCCCTGGTAAAGAGGAACCCATGGAGGCCGTGGTGCTACCTAAAAACATAGACTTTACTACCAATGCTTCCATAGGAAAATTAATTTATGATGATCTGGAGATTACCGATGTGGCAGGTGAGGTAGTACTCAAAGACCAGAAGGTAGACATGCGAAATACCGCCATGAAATTACTGGGAGGGCAAATGACCATTAACGGCTTTTACGAAACCACGGATTCGCTCAAACCGACTTTTGATTTTG
>CAZBIF010000251.1:0-2066 GCA_964492055.1 uncultured Flavobacteriales bacterium | reverse complement strand
TTATAATCAATCAGTAGCTGATTCAGAGCAAAAGGAAGGCTACCGCAATTTCGCCCTGATCAATTTTTTGCGCTCCTTCGGTAACATAGGCAATGATATAGAAGAAGTGCTGGACTTCTATTTCAACCTTTGCTCCATTAAAATGAATTGCCTGGAATTAAGTGAGACTTTTCTGTTTCTGGCCAATGGAGGCGTCAATCCGGTAAGCGGAAAACGGATTATCAGTAAGAGTAATGCCAAGCGTGTGAATGCCCTGATGAGCACCTGTGGCTTTTACGATGAGTCCGGGGAGTTTGCCTACCGTGTAGGCTTGCCGGGAAAAAGCGGAGTGGGCGGTGGCATTGTGGCGGTTTATCCCAAGCAATACGCCATTGCCGTATGGAGCCCCCGCCTGAATGCGCAGGGAAATTCCCATCGCGGCATGAAATTCCTGGAATTTTTTACCACGGAAACCGAGGACTCCATCTTTTAAAATGGTCACTTTTGTAAGCCGCTAATGCAAAAACCAGATAAATGAATATTTTACTGATAGGTGCAGGAAATATGGGTTTGGCCTATGCCAAAGCCCTGGCCGGTTCGGATCTGCTGAACCGGCAGAAACTGATGATCTACGATACTGATCCGAAAAAGCAGGAGGAATTGCAGGAAAACCATCGTTTTGAAGTTTGCGATCAGTTGCAGATCTGCATGGAGCGTTCGGATATCATTTTCATTGCCGTCAAACCCTTTCACGCGGAACAATTAATGGAAAAATTGAAACCGCTCATTACCGTGGATCAGGTGGTGGTATCCATCATGGCCGGTTTCACCATCAAGCGCCTTCAGGAAGGTCTGAACATTAAAAAAGTGGTACGTGCCATGCCCAACCTGCCGGCCCAGGTGGGTAAGGGCCTTACTTCCTTTACCGCTGCCCCGGAAGTTTCCCGCCTGGAGCTGGCAACGGTACAGCAGTTACTGGAAACCACGGGTAAATCTGTGCACCTGGATACCGAAAAAGATATCGATGCTTCTACAGGCATCTCCGGCAGCGGCCCGGCCTACGTTTTTTATTTTATGCAATCCATGATGGAGGCCGCTCAAAAAATGGGCTTTTCCGATCACGACTCCCGGGTGCTGGTGAGCCAGACCTTCGAAGGGGCTATTGAACTGTTCAACCAGTCCAACCTCAGCCCCTCCAACTGGATGAACCGGGTAGCATCAAAAGGAGGCACTACTAGGGCCGCCCTGGATAAACTGGAGGAGAATAAGGTACGCGAACTGATACAGGAAGCGGCCAATGCGGCTTTTAAGCGGGCGGTGGAGCTGGGGAAAGAGTGATTTAGGTTATTGCAGCTTAGAAGTTCGCGCTAACGAAGGATTAAAATAAAGTTATAACTAAATCAACGTTCCCCGCGCGGGGACGCACGACGGAACGTTGGGGTTTTACTTAAATTCAATAAGTGCTTCATTAAGATCACCTTCATCAATTGTATTATTTTGAGTCTTATCCCAATCAAAATCTGGATATTTGTTTCTGAACATATCAATATCTCTTTTGAACTTATCGCTTATTTCGAAAAGGTTACCATTTTTATTCCCCTTAGGGTAAAATGCAAAGTCCCCTATATAATTGATTGAATCTTTGAATACTGAAAATGGCAGAATGAATTTTGATTTTGACTTAAGAGTACTTTGTGAAGTTCCAAGATTATTAAATAACTCATAGTCGAAAAATTCGTAATTACCTACTTTGTGCTCTTTTATAAAGAAGAATACTCTTCTATTGTCAATGCTATAATCAGGATTAAATTTTAATTTAAATCCCATACCATTAGTTCGTACTAAAATTTTGTTATAATTACTAGTCCAATTGATCTCTTTACCTTCTGGCTTATAATCTAAAATATAGGCATTAAATCGAGGTTTTTCGTCAATAATCGTAAATGTGCCGATTATATATCCTTTCTCATTGGATTTCTGTGACACAGAATTAGTTGAACTACAACCCAGAAGAAAAATTATTATAATCGATTTAATGCTGTCCTAAATAAATTTTCGTTTTATTTTCCTTCGGCAGTTTTATTGAT
>CAZBIF010000250.1:0-2075 GCA_964492055.1 uncultured Flavobacteriales bacterium | reverse complement strand
GCAGGATCCCCGGGAAGTGAACATCAGCACCACCCAGCAGACCAACCTGGACATCAGCCATCAGTATGTGGTGACTAAAACGGATGACAAGCTGGAGGCCATCAAGCGATTCCTTTCCCTGCATGAGAACATGAAGGGTATCCTTTTTTGCCGTACCAAGCGGGAAACGCAGCAAATCGCCGATCAGCTCAATTCCGAAGGATTCGATGTGGAAGCTTGATCGCCACGGATGTGGCCGCTCGCGGCATTGACGTACAGGAACTTACCCATGTGCTCCACCACAAACTACCGGACCAGCTGGAGATCTATACCCACCGCAGTGGCCGTACGGGCCGGGCCGGAAATAAAGGAATTTCCCTGGCCCTGATCAACAGCCGGGAAGGGCGTAAGATCAAGGAACTGGAGAATAAACTGCAGATCAAATTCGAGCAGATGCAGGTGCCGGAGGCCGAAGAGCTGAAAGACGTAGAGATCCGCCGCTGGATGAAAAACTGGCTCAGCCTGCCGGTTGAGAAAGAAGCCGAAACAGTATGGGAAGAGATCAAGGGCCATTTTGATGGTTATACCCGCGAGGAACTGGTAAAGAAATTACTGACCAAAGAGCTGAAACGCATCTATCGAGCCGACAGCCGCTCCCTCAATACCAGAGAAGAGAAGGGGAGAGGTCGGGACAAAGAGAGATCATCCGGGAAAAGTAAAAACAAAGATAAATCATCCGTATATACCGATCCCAACCAGCCTCAGCGGTATTTCATCAACCTGGGCACCAGGGATGGCCTGAACAAGCACGATTTCAACTTATTTATAGCGGATGTGGCCAATATTCCGAAAAAGAAGGTAAGTAACGTAACCCTGATGGAGAAACATGCGTTTTTTGATATAGCCCCCGACAGCACGCAGGGTTTTGAAAGCAAATTCGAAGGACTGGAACTGGAAGGAGGCCACCAGATCCGGGTGAATGCTGAAGCCGGTAAACCGGAGCGTGAGCGCGGCAGAGGGGGTAAAAGATCAGGTTACCGGCAGGGTGGCCGCAAAAGGGACAGCCGTAAGCGGCAGTCCGGAAATCGCAAACGAAAATCGTAAAATCAGCTAAAATAATTTATGGGTAGATCACAAGAAACATTCAGCAAAAAAGAAAAAGAGAAAAAACGCAAGAAGAAGAAAGAAGAAAAAATGCGCAAGCGGGAAGAGCGCAAAGAGAACTCCACCAAGGGCACTTTGGAAAACATGATGGCCTACGTGGATGAGTTCGGCAATATCACTGATACCCCGCCAGACCCCGAACGGAAAAAGGAAGAAGTAAAAGCAGAAAATATTGTAGTCGGGGTACCTAAAAAAGAAGACAACCCCGAAGACGCTATCCGGGAAGGTGTAGTAACTTTCTTCAACCACGATAAGGGATACGGTTTTATCCGCGACAGCCGCACTCAGGAAAGCTTTTTTGTACATGTGAACGACCTGAAAGAAGAGATCAAGGAAAACGACCGGGTGACTTTTGAACTGCAGCGTGGCCACAAAGGCATGCAGGCCGCCAAGGTGAAGTTTCAGCAGGTTTTCGGCAGAGCAGCTGGCAATTTTCACCGCATTTTTGTATGTGGAGAAAATTTTCGATCATTGCTGCATTAATTTTTAACCTATGGAAACCAACGATACCCAAACCCAAACTTCCTCTCCTCCCAGCTGGTTCTGGATCATAAGTGTCATCGCCTTGCTCTGGAACCTCATGGGCGTTATGGCCTATATCGGTCAAGCCTTTATCGATCCGGCAGCGCTGGCTGAATTACCGCAGGCCGAGCGCGACATGATCGAAGGCACCCCTGCCTGGGTGACGGCGGCATTTGCCCTGGCGGTCTGGGGCGGGGCCCTAGGCTCACTTTTCCTGCTGATGCGTAAACGATGGGCCTATCCGGTCCTGATCATCTCCCTGATCGGGATCATCGTACAACTCATCGGCAATTTCTTTGTGCTCGATAGCATGGAAGTGTATGGGCCCGGTGCTATCGCCATGCCTTTGATGGTGCTGTTGTTCGGCATTTATCTGGTGTATTTTGCCAGGATGAGTATTAAGCGAGGTT
>CAZBIF010000249.1:0-2093 GCA_964492055.1 uncultured Flavobacteriales bacterium | reverse complement strand
ATCAATTCCAGGCATTCAGCAATTTTTCAAGTTTCCCGTTTCCTAACTAACCCATCCTTTCTTGCGGTAGTGACGCACGCTTAATACAATGAAAATAGTACCTAAGACCGTAGGCAGCACCCAGGGAATAATCGCCAGTAAACCGGGTAATAGTCCTTGTAAAAACCGGCCGGCGCCAAAAACCAGGAAAGCGGTATAGGCGGCGATACCGGAGGTAAGCATGTTAATGATATGAAACTTCATGTTGTCCATTTTCTCTTTATTCCTGAGGAGAACCCAAAGTTTGGGAATATCCGCCAAGCCCAGCCCCCCGAAGATGAACATCAGCACGGCTGCTCCTTTTCCCTGCAAAGCTATACCATAGGCCACCAACCCTATACTTGCTCATCCCTTTTTTCTGCCGCAGGGCAGCAATGCCCAAATAAAGTGTATTTGCGGTGATCAATGCCAGAAAACCGAGGAAAGCGGCCATGACCGGCTGACCGATGATCACATTCTTGAGGCTCAAAAGAGCGGCAGTGACCACCACCACCCACATGCTTCCTACATACAGCTTACCGGTTTTTACATGTTGTTTTCCACCTTTGCGGTAAATGAGGGGCATGATGAAGAAAACCAGACTTAAAAATCCGGCCAGGATGTGGGTGTATAAAAGTAATTGAATGAGGGTCTGCATTTGCTTTTTTTCGCTAAAGTAGAAGCTGAGATGTTGCAGGTTAAGGGTTTGGGGCAGACGACAAAGGAGGTGGGATGAATAACAAAGAGCGGGATGGCTGACAAAACTGGGGGGATGAAATACTTCTGCCTAATCCACTTTTTCCCTTAAGAGGGGAATGTAAGTGCGGGAAACGGGGATCTCTTTATCCGATACCTGACGCAATTTCAATTTCAAGCCCTGCGCATTCCCTTCCACTGCTTCTATT
Organism: uncultured Flavobacteriales bacterium; assembly: GCA_964492055.1. Lineage (GTDB taxonomy): Bacteria > Bacteroidota > Bacteroidia > Flavobacteriales_E > Vicingaceae > CAZBIF01. Next base: position 1,170 of record CAZBIF010000249.1, on the reverse strand, counting down.
GCATGTAAATTGACCATAAATGATCGGTGGCAACGAAGGATGTGATCCTGTCTGATCTCTTTTTCTACCTGACTGATGGTGGTGCGCATGCTCAACTGTTTCAATTGTTCTGCTTCCACATAATATACCTGCACGTAGTTGTGCACCACCTCCAGATAGCGCAGTTGTCGGACGGGGATCTTCACTTCCTCCCGGGCTGATATTCTGAAGTCAATTGTTTCAGCTCCTACAATTTCCCCTGCTGCAGAAGGATGTATTTTGCCGGCTTCGGCTTTAAATGCCTTTTCTGATTTCAACTTGATCATTAATCCGGAAAACAGTACCGGGAAAAGTCCGATGAGAAAGGTGTAAGCGGTGACCTGTAATAATCCGAAGAAGTCCCAGTTGGTCCTGCCGGCCAGCCAGTTGATGTAAAAATAATTGCCGATGGCGATGAAAATCAGCAGCAGGAGCATGGTCAGCAACCATTTTCCGAAAGTCCAGGCTTGTATGTCGGTGTGTATTCGTAAAACAAATCGCAGGAAAAGATCGAATAGGAAACCGCAAACAAAAGTCACCAGGCCGAAGCCCAGGCAGATCAGCAGCAAGTTGGCCCTGGTATTGCCCATACCAAAAGGCTGAAAAAGGTAAAGGAATAGGGCAATAAACAAACCAATACCTCCCAGGCTGACGGTATTTTGCAAAAAGGTGTTTTGCTCGGGGAAGGGCTGGCTAAATATGGATCTCCATTTCTGCATGCAGGGGTAAATATAGAAAAACCGTCCTTGCCTTTTGATACTGGGGTACGCTCGATGAAGGCTGCGTTTTAGAAGCAAGAATTTAGAAGCTAGAACCAAGAGGAAGGAAGCAAGAAAAAAAAACCGCTTTTGTCATCCTGAACGCTTGTAAAACTGGTCGAAGGGCAAAGGCGGTTTTTTATTTTCTACGGTAAGTCAATATTTAGAATTGATACCGATGACCTTAGAAATTTCTGTTTTTTAAAAGAACCAAGAGCAAAGAACAAAGAGCCAAGACTAAAGATCTTAGATTTAGCAATTTATCAATTTAAAAAATTAATAATTCATCAATTCTAGGCATTCAGCAATTTTTCAGATTTCTGATTTCAAATTTTCAATGGAACCAAGAGCAAAGAACCAAGCAACAAGAGCCAAGACTAAAGATCTTAGATTT
>CAZBIF010000248.1:1625-2118 GCA_964492055.1 uncultured Flavobacteriales bacterium | reverse complement strand
CCATTTTTGCGCCGCTGTTGAGCGTATTCATTCTTTTTCAGCTGCCACTCTACATCAATTATAAATACAATTCTACCTATTTTATCTACATCTACAGCCTGCTGTTTATCAATTTGGTGGCCGCGCCCTTGCTGATCTCTTTTTACCTGAAGAAAAAGCAAGTGATCAGCAGCCTGCAAATGCACAAGGTGCAGGAACGCAGCATACCTTACCTGATCACTACCTTGTTTTTCTGTTTTACCTATTTTCTCTTGCGGAAAATCCAGTTTCCCCTTTTGTATCTGGAGATCTTTAAGGCGGCTACCCTATCTATTATCATTTTGCTTTTTCTGGCGGTAGGCAGGCAGAAGGTCAGCGCACACCTCACCGGTTTGGGAGGTATTTGTGGGATGCTTTTCATTTTGCCATTTTTCTCCCGCCTGGACACCACTCCTTTGTTGTGCCTGTTTATTCTAATTTCAGGACTGGTGGCCGGTTCCCGCATGTATTTAAA
>CAZBIF010000248.1:0-1535 GCA_964492055.1 uncultured Flavobacteriales bacterium | reverse complement strand
GCCGGCTTTCTACTCGGATTTGGTTTGCAGCTTCTGATCCTGATCTGATCAGAGCAGGGGATAAAAGGCATCTTTGATGTGCTCCCAGTTTACTTTCCCCTTTTCGATGAGGACGGAAAAAATATCAAAGCGGCATTCAAGCTCGATGCCGTTTTCCTGAATAAAGGCATCCGCGGCCCGAATGATGTGTTTTTGCTTGCGCAGGGTAACCGCTTCCTTGGGATCTTCAAAAACTGAGGAGGTGCGGGTCTTTACTTCTACAATTAGCAGCTCATCCCCTTCCCGGGCAATGATGTCGAGTTCGGCTTTGCGGTAGTGCCAGTTGGTGGTCAGTATTTCGTATCCCAGCTTTTTCAGCTCCCGTAAGGCAATAGCTTCCCCCTGCTTGCCGGTTTCATTATGTTCGGCCATGGAAATTCAGTTCGATTTGGTCTCCATTTTGTTCAATATTTAGTTTCCGATTGAGAATAATCGTGCGGTTATCCGGAATATGACCGGCTGGAATACCAAAGATGAGTGGGAAACGGTATTTCTCCAGGCGGTGGTTTATGATTTCCTCCGCAGTTTGGCCATAGGGGATCTTGTTGTCGTTCATGTCCGACATGCCTCCGATCAACACCCCCTGGCAATTTTTAAATAATCCCACACGATCCAGATTCATCAACATGCGGTCGATGTGATAAAGGTATTCATCCAGGTCTTCCAGGAACAACCATCTGCCTTTCGTATTCAACTGGGAAGACGTACCGGAAAGGCTGTAAAGAATGGAGAGGTTGCCGCCTACTATGGGGGCAGTCAATGTTTCACCCTCGTAGTTACGGTTCCATTTTGATTGAGGTATGGCATAATGCAAAGGTTTCCCGAAGAGTGCATTTTTAAGGGATTGTTTTACTTCATCCGTTACCCCGGTTTCCAGCAGACTGACCGGCATCATGGCGTGCAGGCTTTCCATTTCAAAATGTTGATTGATATGTGCATGTAAGAATGTAATATCACTATAACCTACCAGCCATTTGGGGGATTGGCGAAATGCAGAAAAATCCAGGCGGTCGATGAGCTGTACCGTGCCGTAACCGCCACGGGCGAAATATATCGCCTTACTATCCGGATCATCCAGGGCCGACTGCAGATCGCTGAGGCGCTGCTCTTCGGTACCGGCAAACTGATGATGCTCAGCAAACAAGTTGGCGCCGAACTTCACTTCTAAACCCCAGCTTTCCAGCAGTGCTTTGACTGGTTGGATTTCCGTTTCACTGATCTTGCGGGCGGTACTGATAATAGTTACCTGATCTCCGGCTTTGAGGTAGGGAGGTTGCTTCATGGGTCAAAGGTAAAGGATAGCATGTAAAGATGTAATTCGAATCGGTTGTAAATCTTGTTCTTAGCTGAGTATAGAATTCAAAAAAGTTACAGACTTCCTTCAGGATAAACTTTCAATCGACAACTCAGGTATCATCATTAAAAAAATTATCCCTACGTAGCTCAGCATAAACTTCTCGCCCAGCCGGGCAAAATCCAAAAAAGCCCTCAACTTT
>CAZBIF010000247.1:0-2206 GCA_964492055.1 uncultured Flavobacteriales bacterium | reverse complement strand
ATCAGGTAAACAAATTTGCTTTTGCTTTAGCTGAGGCTTACCCTTAAGTTTGTCCTTTTAATCAATGGATAAGCAGACCCTCATTTCTCAGATAAAAAAGAAACGTAGTTTTCTCTGCGTAGGCCTGGATACCGACCTGGAAAAGATCCCCGGGCATTTACATTCTTATAAGGATCCGGTATTTGAGTTCAACAGGCAAATTATAGAAGCTACCAAAGATTACTGCGTGGCCTACAAGCCTAACCTGGCTTTTTATGAATCCATGGGGATCAAAGGCTGGGAAAGCCTGGAGAGAACCATGGGTAAAATACCGCGGGACCATTTTACCATTGCCGATGCCAAGCGGGGCGATATTGGCAACACCGCCGATCGTTATGCTAAAACATTTTTTGAAATTTTTGACTTCGACAGCGTAACGGTAGCTCCCTATATGGGAAAGGATTCAGTCACACCTTTCCTTCAATTTAAAAACAAGTGGGCCATTTTGCTGGCTCTTACCTCCAACGAAGGGGCACATGATTTTCAAACCCTGGAAGCGGCTGACGGCAAATTATTTTTTGAAAAGGTCCTGCAACGCTCCAAAGAATGGGGCAGCCCTGAACGATTGATGTATGTGGTGGGTGCCACCCAAACAGATTATTTGCAAAGGGTCAGGACTATTGTACCAGACCATTTTCTACTGGTTCCGGGAGTTGGGGCCCAGGGGGGCAGTCTGACAGAGGTATGCAAAGCAGCCATGAACCGCGAAATTGGTTTACTGATCAATTCCTCCCGGCAGATTATCTATTCCTCTTCGGGGGAGGATTTCGCCGAAGCGGCCGCAGGTAAGGCAAAGGAAATTCAAGAGGAGATGGCGGGGATTATGGCAGAAAGGGGTATCTTCGATGAATGATCACCGAAGAGCTGTTGCACTACCTCTGGCAATATGGCCTTTTCAATACGGCAGACCTGCACACTACCGATCATCAGCCCCTGCGGATCGTACGCCCGGGCATGCACAACCGGCACGCAGGCCCTGACTTTTTCAATGCGCAACTGCAGATAAATACTATCATGTGGGCGGGGAATGTGGAAATCCATATCCGCTCCTCCGACTGGTTGCAGCACCGACATCAGGAAGATCCTGCCTACGATAAGGTGATCCTGCACGTGGTCTGGGAACATGACCGGATAATCTTACGGGAAAACGGGGATGAGATCCCGACCCTGGAACTAAAAGGAAGGGTAAAAAAGCCCTTGCTCGAAAGATACACCGACCTGGCCGGTTCTTTAGCACACATTCCCTGTGAACCTCATTTACCCCAGGTGGAAGCTATACATATCCGCAAAGCCAAAGATGCTGCCCTGATTGAACGATTACAGCGCAAATCTGATCGCCTTAAGCAAGTACTTCATCTCAATCAAATGGATTGGGAAGCTACCTTGTACCAGACCCTCGCCCGGTATTTTGGTTTTAAAACCAATGCTGTACCCTTCGAATTGCTCGCTACCAGTACCCCTTATGCACTGATCAGAAAATACGAAGGACAGGAAAAATCAATGCATGCCTTGCTGTTCGGACAAGCAGGTTTGTTGAAGCACGCATACAAGCACCCTTATCTACAGGAGTTGAAAAAAGAATATCAATACCTGTCTAAAAAGCATGAACTGCAATCCATCCGGCCGGAATTATGGAAATTCATGCGCATGCGGCCTGCCAATTTTCCCTCCATCCGTATTGCCCAGTTTGCAGCTATTTATGGGGGACAAACTCAACTTTTCCGAAATATGGTGGAAAGAGTGGATCTCGATAATTATCGTAAGATACTGACACATCCCTTACCTGAGTTCTGGAAAAACCATTACACCCTCAAGGAACCGGCAGGGATGTCAAAGGAAAAGAACATTGGCAAATCCGCGGTGGACCTGCTTTTGATCAATGTGATCGTTCCCCTGCTTTTTACTTATGCTGAATTACAAGCCAATGAGAAGTTAAAAGAAAAGGCAATTACCCTGCTCGAAGCATTACCTGCCGAAAAAAATAGCATCAGCAGGCGTTGGGAAAAATTGGGAGTGCAGGTGGGGAATGCATTTGACTTACAGGCGTTGATCCAGCTAAAGACCGAACATTGTGATGAAAAAAAATGTTTACTTTGCCCTGTGGGAAATGCCGTTTTAAAGCAAACAGTATGATAGCTAAAATACTTGCTTATTTTGAAAAACACGC
>CAZBIF010000246.1:0-2210 GCA_964492055.1 uncultured Flavobacteriales bacterium | reverse complement strand
TCTGCTTGCTGCAATGGTACCGGTGGCAGAGTCCCCATCATGGAACCACTTTCCCCTATGGCCCCTGCAATCAGATCCTTTGCCAGTGGTGAAGCCATCTGTGCACTTACTGAAACCGATCCCGCAGATTCACCTGCAATGGTAACCCGCTTTGGATCTCCCCCGAAAGCGGCTATATTATCTTGGACCCATTGTAATGCAGCCTGCTGATCCAGCAAACCATAATTTCCGGAAGATTGATGGGGAGATTCTTCAGTCAGCTCAGGGTGGGCATAAAACCCGAAGATACCCAATCGGTAATTCACCGTCAAAGCCACTATACCTTTCTGAGCCATGCTTTCACCATCGTATCGGGGTTCTGAACCATCGCCAGCTACAAAACCACCCCCGTAGAAATAAACAAGCACCGGTATTTTTTCATCCGGAGAATTGGCCGGGGTCCAGACATTCAGGTAGAGGCAATCTTCACTCATACCATTGGAACGAAAGTTCATGTCTCCAAAGATCGGCAGCTGCATGGCCCGGGGGCCGAAGTTTTTAGCTTCCTTAACCCCCTTCCAGGATTTAACCGGCTGTGGAGCTTTCCAGCGGAGATCATCAACCGGCGGGGCTGCAAATGGGATACCTTTATACGATTTGATCCCACTGGGCTCAAGGGTGCCTGCCAGTTTCCCCTTAGATATTTGAACAACTGGTTGCTTTTTGGACTGTGCAGACAACATCATAATAGGGGTTGTAAAAAGGAAAAGGAATAGAAAAAGATTATTCATTATTTTAACGTTAGGCTTCAGTCAAATTTAAAGCATGTAACAGGTTATTCAAATCTGAAATGCCTCAATAAATTATACCTATAAAAGGAATAAGCCAAAAACCGCACTTATTCGTCATCGCATAGCTTCTGTTTTTCAATGATTTGATTGGGTTAGGGCTGATATATCAATCCTTTGAACTTTTTTGTCAATCCTCTCCAATTGGAGCAACTTAATTTTGAACCAGTTAAAAACTCTTAAAACCAACTAAAATGAAAAAACTCTGGAGTTCAATTTATGCTGTGGTGGCTTATGCCATAGGTTTCTTTTCTTTACTATACTGGATTGCCTCAACTGGTAACCTTTTGCCGACGGCATCGATCGATGGAACACCGGTAATGGAAACCGGCACCGCTGTTTTAAAAAATCTGCTGCTGGTGCTTCTATTCGGTCTTCAGCATAGTATCATGGCCCGGAAGGGTTTCAAGCAATGGATTACCCGCTTCATTCCGGTTCACCTGGAACGCAGTACATATGTTCTGGCAACCGGGATTGTACTTACTTTTATGGTCTGGCAATGGGAACCATTGGGTGGAATTATCTGGAAAATTCAACCAAACTCGCCCTGGTATTCTATTCTTTATGGTTTGTATTTTTCCGGCTGGGGTATATTATTTATCAGCACTTTCCTGATCAATCATTTCGACTTATTCGGTTTAAGACAGGCTTACCTAAACTTCAAAAATAAGCCATATCAGGAGGTAAACTTTAAAGTGGTCGCTTTTTACAAATACACACGCCATCCACTGTATTTGGGAACTTTAATTGGCATCTGGTCCACACCGGTAATGACGATCACCCACCTATGTTATGCATTGTTACTTACAGGTTATATAATGGTTGGTGTTTATTATGAGGAAAAGGATCTGGTAAGGGTATTTGGGGAAAAATACATCCAATACCGAAAATCTACCCCGGCTATTATTCCCATAAAAATCTTTAAAGCTTAATTTCTTAGGTATAACTCATTAAATTGAATATCATGTACCCATTCACCAATTTAGAAGATTTCCGTAGCGCAGGACATTTGTTAATTGAACAAATCGCTACATCACTGCAGCAACTGCCGGAACGGCCAGTAACCACCGGTGAAGGTCCTGCCTCTATAAGCCAAAGAATTAACAAGCTCAACTTACCAGCAAGTGGAATGGATATTCACGAAAATCTGGAGCTAAGTCTTCTCTTTCAGCATTCGCTGCATAACGGCCATCCAAAATTCTGGGGCTACATTACCTCATCAGCTATGCCGGTGGGTATGCTGGCGGACCTGCTCGCTGCCTCTCTTAATGCCAATGTTGGTGCTTTCCAGCTGGCTCCGATAGCGACTGAAATTGAAAAGCAAACTATTAGATGGCTTGCAGAACTAATAGGCTTTACCAATGATTGCGGTGGTATTTTTGT
>CAZBIF010000245.1:1913-2216 GCA_964492055.1 uncultured Flavobacteriales bacterium | reverse complement strand
ACCACGAATACGTGATGGAAAATTCACTGCAGACCGACCATCCGGAATACACTGATGAATTGGTGGAAGGGGCTATTGTAAACGAAGATTACGACAAGATCATTGCCGGAAAATCCGCTTACCTGAATCAGCCTTTTTTCTGGATCAGGACTTTACTTTACCTGGGGGTATGGTGCTTTTTTGCCCGTTTGTTCAGAAAACGTTCCTTTGAAGAAGATCGCATTGGGGATCGCAAATATCACTTTAAGAACATGTCCTATGCTGCTATTTTCCTGGTGTTTTTTGCGGTAACATCATCTACCG
>CAZBIF010000245.1:0-1903 GCA_964492055.1 uncultured Flavobacteriales bacterium | reverse complement strand
ATCCTGGGATTGGATCATGTCGATAGACACGCACTGGTTCAGCACATTGTTTGGCTGGTATGTATTTTCGGGTATCTGGGTAAGCGCCATGATCTTCCTCATGTTATTTGTGATCTGGCTGCAAAATCAGGGATATCTCTCTTTTGTAAATAAAAGTCATTTGCACGATGTAAGTAAGTGGGTTTTTGCTCTTAGCTTCCTCTGGACTTATTTGTGGTTTTCCCAGTTCATGTTGATCTGGTATTCCAATATTCCGGAAGAGGTGACCTACTATATTCACCGGCTTGAGCATTTCAAAGGGCTGTTTTTCGGGGTATTCCTGGTCAATTTTGCTTTTCCGATGATCATTCTCATGTCGCGAGACGCCAAAAGGGTAATTGGTTACCTTCTGTTTGTTGGGGCACTCATTTTTATCGGCCATTGGCTGGATGTCTATCTCATGATCATGCCCGGGGGCGTTGGCCATCTGCACTTTGGATTTATGGAGATAGGTATGTTTATCGGCTTCCTGGGCTTGTTTTTATTTACCGTTTTCAATTCCTTGTCCAAAGCGCCCCTCTTAGTTAAAAACCATCCTTTCGTTGAGGAAAGTAAACACCTGCATATCTAAAAGAATAAGAAAGAAATGTACGATTTGTTGATCATCATAGCAGTAGTTTTAGGTATCATCGCCGTAGCCAAGTTGTTGAAGGTGATGGAGGTGGCCAGTATCATCAAAGGAGCCAATTCATACGCTGTTTCTGATAAGGATAACCGCTACCAGGCCAACCTCATGCTGGTATTTCTGGTGGCTTACTTTGCCTTTATCATCTGGCAGGTAATTGCGTGGGGTGACCGCATGTTACCCGTATCGGCTTCAGAACACGGAGTGGTGATTGATAATCTGATGGACACCACCTGGATAATCATTATTCCGGTATTTATCGTTACTCACATCCTCCTCTTTTACTTTGCCTGGAAATATGCCTACGATAAAAACCGCCGGGCAACTTACTTCGCTCACAGCAATAAGCTTGAAATGCTGTGGACGGCTATTCCGGCCTTGGTGCTGTTGATCCTCATCCTTTACGGATTGAGCATCTGGAACAAAACCATGAGCCCCCTGACCGAAGAAGATAATCCCATCGAAATCGAATTATATGGCCGTCAATTTGACTGGACCGCCCGCTATCCGGGAACGGATAAGAAATTCGGCAATGCAGATGTGCGCCTTATTGAAGGGGTAAATAGTCTTGGTCTGGATTCCGGGGATGTGAATTCCTGGGATGATAAAATTGTAAAGGCGGAGTTTCATTTACCGGTTAATCGTCCGGTTCAGTTCTATTTCCGTGCACAGGATGTGATCCACAGCGCCTACATGCCCCATTTCCGTGCCCAGATGAACTGTGTGCCAGGTATGATTACAAGGTTTAACTTTGTACCGACAAAAACCACGGAGGAAATGAGGGAAATCACAGGAGATCCTGATTTTCGGTATTATCTGCTTTGTAATAAGATTTGTGGTGCTGCCCACTACAATATGCAAATGGAGATCATTGTAGAAAGTGAAGCGGATTACAATCAGTGGTTAGCGGAGCAGAAGACATTTCTGGCGATGGATGGTAACAGTCCGGCAGAAGGAGAAGAACAATCAGCACCGGCTCAGGGCGCGGATTCGGTAATGCAACAGCAAGCTGATACTACCGCTGCTCAAACTGCGAATGAGACCGCTATGAATACAGAAGGAAATTAAAAATACGAGGATAATGGCCACACACGCGCATCATCACAACGAGAACGATTTTTTATTCAAGTACATTTTCAGTACCGATCACAAAATGATCGCTAAGCAGTTTTTGCTTACCGGCTCCATCATGGGATTGATCGGTATGCTGATGTCTACCATTTTTCGATTGCAGCTGGG
>CAZBIF010000244.1:0-2235 GCA_964492055.1 uncultured Flavobacteriales bacterium | reverse complement strand
AAATAGCTTTAAATCCCCCTATCCCCCTTGCCCCCTTTAGCAAAGGGGGAGTTTAAGTAGCCCCTTCATAGATGTCAAGGTGGAACCCAAGTCAGGTGGTGGATATTTTACTTATTCTAAAAAAATCAGCGTGTAAAACACAAATTTGCTATCTTAACCTAAACAGCAATCATATCCCATGTTTAGAAGGCTGATGCAGGTCTTTTTTTTCATATACTGCCTGGCGGTTTTCTGGCTGACTTTTGTACATGCCGGGGGGGAAGAAGGTCGGGTGGCGGCTGTACCGGCGGGAGCGCACAATGTCATACCCTTTAAAAATATCCTGCATTACCTTAGCCAGTACGAGATCCATGGCCCGGCGGTACGCCTTGCATTCCTGCGCAACCTGCTGGGTAACCTGCTCTTATTGTTACCTACCGGTTACTGTTCCTACCTGCTTTTTCCATGGCTGCGCCAAGCTTCCAGTATGTGGGGGCTGGCATTACTGATCCCTGGGGCAATTGAAAGTGCTCAATTTATCTCTGGGCGCGGTATCTGGGATATAGACGATATTATTCTCAACAGCAGCGGCTGGATACTGGGTTGTGGTCTCGCTGCAATATCCATGAGGCTTTTCCCTTCTGATCAGTCAACATAAAAAAAAAGCCCCGGCTTGATGCCGAGGCTCCAATTTAAAACTTTCCATCACCCCATCAACCCATCAACCTTACTGCAGCATCAGTTTAAATTTCTTCTGCTCACCGGCAGCACTTACACTGACGATGTACATTCCTGCTTTCAGATGCGATAGATGGATTTTGCTGCCGGAAGTAAGAGCTTCCTGCTGATATACCGGGTATCCCATGGCATCAAATACCTGCAGGTTGGCCCGATTTTCCGGTGCATTAAATTCCAGCACGATATCTCCCTGGCTGGGATTGGGAAAGAGTACTACATCGCTAAAGCTGGTTTTGATCATGGAACCCAGGCTGCTGATTTGCGGGTCCAGGGCATCATGAAATAACTCCACACTGCTGATGGCCCTGCGCTGGAAGCCCTCTAATTGGACTTCCGCGCTCAGGGCGCCTCCCCCTTGGGAATTAAAGAATTCAAGTCGGAAGGGATGTTTCCCCTGCTTCAGGTACATACTGCCAGAGGCTTCACGGAAAGTATGCAGGCCGTCATTATCTACCAGCAGGCTATCGGCCATGTAGAGCTGCGCCCCATCGGCAGAACGCACAAAAAACTGGTACAGTCCATCGGCGGGAGCATTGAAATAGCCCTCATAGCGAAAAGCGTAGCCGGCCTCCTTTTTACGGGGCAACAGGGAGATATTATCAATAAGCCCCTGTTCCAGCGGTTCGAGGGTGTTGAGATCAGGGAGCTGTTTCCACTGTCCTTCGTAGTAGGTGTACTGTATACCGGCAGCAAAGCTTTGTGCGGCAGGTTCGGTACTTTCAACCGGAGGTGTAGCCTCATAAAATAGTAGTTCCTGAGGAACCGCCTGCATATTCCCCTCAGCGACCTTCATCTGGCTCCGAAAGGCTATTGTCGGAGCCCGACGAAGATAGTAGGCCGTAAAAGGATGATATCCTGCTTCCAAGTTCAGTTGTACGGAATCCAGGCTTTCAGCGGCATCACCGGAAAATGTAAATACTGCCTGGTCATGTACCATCAATTGGAGGGCATCCGCACCTTGTAAGTAGAGGGTATAGGTTCCCTGGCTTGGGGCCTGGAAATAACCTTTTAATTGTAAGCCAAACTGATTAGGCAATTGGCTGGAAAAAGTATCGAAGCTTCGGATGACACCACTATCTACAGGCGCAAGGCTGTTAAAATCAGGTAATTCCGACCACTCTCCCTGATATAGATAATATTGTAAACCTGCCTGTGGGTACGAGGGCGTTACTGCAGGTAAATAAGTTGAAGGCTCAGGTTCCGGTTCCGGATTTGGTTCTAAAAGATTTTCATAGGCCGGATTGATCTGCCAACCCATATCCTTTAAAATACCACGGATCATGGGGCTAATATCGTGAACTGCCTCTCCTCGCCCAAAATACGGGCTCATAAGGGAATTGGCATTGCCGGGGCGGTAGGTGCTTTCGTCCAGGTGGCTCATTGAAGTGCCTGATAAATAATTGGAAGGGGCATGTATTCTTGGAAATTTACCATCGTTAGCTCCTATCGAATTTTGGCCGTTTAGAAATACTTTACCGCTGGTAAATTGCGATCCCAACTCAACAGAAGGGCTAGTGT
>CAZBIF010000243.1:0-2240 GCA_964492055.1 uncultured Flavobacteriales bacterium | reverse complement strand
TTGGGGTGAAATATTCAGCATACCTACGCCGTGAATGGGTACACCTTTATCCAGCAACCCCTTTAAAACCTGGTAAGTCTTATCCCGCTTGTGCGGATTAATCAAATCATAATCATTGTAAAAAAGCTTCACCGTGGAATCAGCTTCATGGGCATATTGGAAAGCTTTTTCAATGTATTCCGGACCAATGATTCTGTACCATTGAATGTCATCGCGGTAGGTTCTGTCGGTTAAATCAGAAATGGCTTCATTCACCACATCCCAACAATAAATTTTGCCCCGGTAATGATCCAGCACATCATGGATATAGGTTTCCATGCGGGCCAGCATCGCTTCTTTAGATAAAGGTTCACCGTTTTCATCCAGGTAAAACCAATCAGGGGTTTGGTTATACCACACCAGTGTATGTCCCCGCACCAGCATGTCATGCTTTTGGGCAAAACTGACGATCTGATCTCCGGCGTCGAAGGTGTAATTATCCGGTGCAGCAATGGTTCTGGAAGGTTTCATGTCATTTTCTGCAGTTACACTGGCAAAATGTTCTTTTAAAATTACAGTATCGTAAGCTTGCAGATGGCTCCTGCCGATGGCGGCGCCTACAGGAAAATAACCCTTGTATTTCTCGCTGAGGGAAGGCAGCGGGTTTTCTGATTGATCACCTGTTCGGGCCTTACAACCCCCTAAAACTATTGCTGTGGCTAAGCATATAATTAAATATTTCATAGAGGTTATCCAGTAATTTGGGTTTTTCATTTAAAAATTGGCTATAAATAGCAGCTAAAATTAATTAAAGCCGATAATGATTCTTATTTTTTAGCTGAAATAATAAGATCAACATTTCATGGGATATCAAAAACCAATATAAGGCATAGTAGAGGTGCATAAACTATCACATTAGGATGACCACTGATAAAACCGGCAAGGCATGACCTGATTCATAAAAATTTGTATTTTTATACTGTTCAATAGAAATAGATTCAAAGAACTCAACATGCCAGTTCAGCTACATTGGATACTATCTGCAAGGAACGAATTGCCATTAAGAAAAACTACATTAGGCCATGAAATATACCCCGGTAAACTATAAAGCATTAAGTTTTTTCGTTACTGCAATACTGTTTTTAATGATTTCCTTTTCAGATTGTACACCAACAGACAGTAAAAAGGCAGAATCAACCTCTGATAAAACAGATGTATTGATAGATACAGACCTGGGTGGTGATCCAGATGACATTCAATCACTTTACAGGCTATTGCATTATTCCGATATCCTGAACATCAAAGGCATCGTTTCCACACCTTGCTCTCAAATAGAAAACCATCCCTGGGATACCATTCCCCACGATCGTTTAATTAAAGAATGGATCATGCGGGTAGATCTGGACCATTTAAGAAGTAAAGGCTATCCAGATTTGATGCAAGAAAAGGAGGTGCTGGAAGTGGTCCGGTTGGGATCTCCCAGGCCTTCGCCTCCAACCCCTCAGGGTTCAAGTGAAGGTTCTGACTTTATCATTGAGCTGGCCAGGCAATATTCTAAAGAAAATCCATTGTGGGTATTGGTGTGGGGCAGCATAACTACTGTTGCGCAAGCCTTGCACGACGATCCCTCCATTGCCCCCAACATTCGGTTGTATTACATCAGCTCTTCCAATACCCAGCACGATAACTTGAGCCGGAATTTTGTGTACGACTTTATGGTGAACACTTATCCGGAGCTTTGGTGGATCGAGAATGGGGTTTTGCCAAAATGGAAGCATGAAACTTTCCGGGGAATGTATTTGGGCGGAGAACAATCCGGAGAATGGGGAAATATCACCTTTATTGAACAAAACATCAGGGGGCGGGGCACCACCCGGAACGGAACATTTAAAGAATTGTCGGGAGATGCTTTTCCGGTTGCCTCCTGGCCGCAAGGTACCTTGAAAGAAGGTGATTCACCTTCTATTTTATATCTGCTATCTCCCAAATTAGCCGGGGTGGGAAATATTGACGATCCGACGATGGAAAGCTGGGGTGGCCAATTCAGGAAAGCCGATCCCGAGCTTTTTCCAAACTATTACATCGATCTGGATTCCACACCGGAAGAATGCCAGGCCACCATCAACAAATGGAGGGTAAACTATATGTCGCATTGGAAAGAGCGATGGGCCAGGTACTGAAGTTGAGGTGTATTGGCGGAGTTGTGGAATTGTTAAGTTGGGGCGGAATGCTGAGTGGGAAATTCAAGTTTTAGATCTAAT
>CAZBIF010000242.1:0-2245 GCA_964492055.1 uncultured Flavobacteriales bacterium | reverse complement strand
CTTAAGCCTCAAAGGATTATTTTTAATCCTGGTACTGAAAACCGGGAGTTCATAGCTATGGCTGAAAATGAGGGAATTGAGGCAGTTTTTGGTTGTACTTTAGTGATGCTGAGCGTAAACAATTACTGAACCAATGATTATTGCAATAATTTTAGATCGTTTCCTTTTTCATTAAGTGGGAAATAATAAATTTTTGCTTTGTGATGAGCGGGAAATTAGTTATTTTTGTACTTTGTCAGGCCCAAATTAAAATTGTACAAAATTAATATTGATCGCTACCATTCTGATCTGACCAGTAGCTTTTTGATTAACTTGTTTCTATGTTTTCAAATTTTATTTAACCTTTCCCAAATTCATGGTTTTAGCACGATGATTGTTGATTATAAAGGAACAAGTTGCATTAACTGATAGGAACAACAAAGTATATATGGACGAAATAAAAATTAAAAACAACGGCAATTATTCAGCCGATAATATCCAGGTTTTGGAAGGCTTAGAGGCTGTTCGTAAAAGACCGGCAATGTACATTGGCGATGTCAGTGTAAAGGGATTTCATCACATGGTATGGGAAGTGGTGGACAATTCGATAGATGAAGCACTGGCTGGATATTGCTCCAATATTGAGGTAGTAATTCGTGAAGATAATAGTGTAGTTGTATCAGATGACGGACGGGGTATACCTACTGAAATTCACACCAAGGAAAAGCGATCTGCTTTAGAAGTAGTAATGACAGTGTTGCATGCCGGTGGTAAATTTGATAAAGATACTTACAAAGTATCCGGAGGATTACACGGGGTAGGTGTTTCCTGTGTGAATGCTCTTTCCAGCCATCTGAAAGCTACCATTTACCGGGATGGCAACATTTACCAGCAAGAATATGTCAGGGGTGTGCCGCAATACCCGGTTAAGGTAGTAGGTACCACAGACAAAACTGGCACCACAATCCACTTTACTGCCGATAACCAGATTTTCATAGTTTCCGAATATAACCGGGCTACCATTGCAACCAGGCTGAGGGAGCTCGCTTTTCTAAATGCAGGCATTAGGATCAAGCTGATCGATGAACGTGAAAAAGATGATGATGGCAATTTTTATCAGGAGGATTTTTTTTCGGAATGAGGGCTTATAGAGTTTGTGAATTACCTTGATAGCAACCGGGAAAAACTGATACCTGAACCAATATTCATAGATGGTGAAAGGGGAGGTGTTCCGGTGCAGGTTGCCCTCACATATAATAACTCTTATAATGAAAATGTAGTTTCTTATGTCAACAATATCAATACAATTGAAGGGGGAACTCACGTTTCAGGATTCCGGCGGGCACTCACCCGTACGCTCAAGACTTATGCTGATAAATCGCATTTGCTGGATAAGGTAAAAATTGAGATCAGCGGTGATGATTTTCGTGAAGGTTTAACGGCAGTTATTTCGGTGAAAGTAGCCGAACCGCAGTTTGAGGGCCAGACCAAAACCAAACTAGGCAATTCCGATGTTATGGGAGCGGTAGAAAGCGCGGTAGGAGAAATGTTGCAAACCTACCTGGAAGAGCATCCAAAGGAAGCCAAGTCAATAGTTTCTAAAGTAATATTAGCCGCTCAGGCAAGACATGCCGCCCGTAAAGCCAGGGAAATGGTTCAGCGGAAAAATGTACTAACAGGCACCAGCTTACCAGGAAAATTAGCAGATTGCTCTGAAAGTGATCCGGCAGGATGCGAATTATACCTGGTGGAAGGAGATTCTGCTGGAGGATCTGCCAAACAAGGGCGGGACCGCAGGTTTCAGGCCATTTTGCCATTACGTGGAAAGATTTTGAACGTTGAAAAGGCGCAGGAGCACAGGATCTACGATAATGAAGAAATAAAAAATATGATCACTGCACTCGGTGTATCCTTTGGAACTGAGGAAGATCAAAAGGCGCTCAACATGAACCGGCTGAGGTACCACAAAATCATCATTATGACTGACGCAGATGTAGATGGTAGCCATATTCGTACCCTGATTTTAACCTTTTTCTTCCGCTACATGCATGAATTGATCGAAAAAGGCTTTCTCTACATTGCCCTTCCGCCGCTTTACCTGCTGAAAAAAGGTAAAGAGGAACGTTACTGCTGGACCGAAGAAGAAAGGTTGAGAGGAATTAAGGAAATGGCCAAAGACGGAAAAGAGGAATCAGTTGGAGTTCAGCGATATAAAGGTTTGGGAGAAATGAACCCGGAGCAGCTTTGGTCTACCACCATGGATCCT
>CAZBIF010000241.1:0-2250 GCA_964492055.1 uncultured Flavobacteriales bacterium | reverse complement strand
GAAATGATGGAAAGGCCCCAGCAGTTCCTTTTCCCCCCGCGGGGAGTTGGTCACCAGTTCGCGGGGGTCGAAGGCAGCATGAGTGACATTGCACCTGCCTCCACCACTTACCTTTACCTTGGCCAATAATTTCTGACTTTTCTCCAAGATGGTGACTCTGTATTCCGGCTTTATCCGGGCCAGATTAATGGCGGCAAAAAAACCAGCTGCTCCACCCCCGACTACCACAACTTCCCGCATCGCGCAAATTAAAGACTTTCCCTAAATTTACGGCCCAAACCAGCTGCTTTTGATCCGATTTTGTCTCGCCTTTCTGCTTGTCATGCTTACCCATTTTGTCGGGGCACAGCAAGGGCAGATCCATCTGCCGGCGATAATGATGCAGGAGGTAGAAAACGAGGTCCGAATCAATATGCAATCCGGTATCCGGGAAGCAGTCTTACTTTATGATGGCAAAGAGGTAAGCTTCAAAAGAGAAGGCGAAATGCTTGTTGCTACCTTCACCCTGGAAAAGCGCACAACTATTACCGTACAATCAGATCAGGGAAATTTTAGCTATGAGGTAAACCCTATTTCCCTCTGGCTGTCCCTGCTCCCTCCCTTACTGGCCATCCTCTTAGCCCTGCTTTTTAAGGAGGTAATTACCGCTTTACTGATCGGCCTCTTCTCCGGCATCCTGATCCTGCAATTCTATCAACATGATTTTCTCCCGGCGGCTTTTTACAGTTTCATGCGCCTTATCGACACCTATATTTTAGAAGCAGTCGCTGACCCCGGCCACCTTTCCATTATCATTTTTTCCATGCTGATCGGGGCCATGGTGCATGTGATCACAGAGAACGGTGGTATGCAAGGAGTAGTAAAGTCCATTTCCCGTTACGCCCGCTCTCCCCGCTCCGGGCAGATGGCTACCTATTTATTGGGCATCACCATTTTCTTCGATGATTATGCCAATACCCTGGTGGTGGGCAATACCATGAGGCCCATTACCGACAAGCTGAGGATCAGCCGGGAAAAGCTGGCCTACCTGGTGGATTCCACAGCAGCCCCCATAGCCGCCATTGCTTTTATTACCACCTGGATAGGTGCCGAACTTAGCTATATTGAGGCAGGAATCAACCGTATTGAAGACTTGAATGAAGGAGTTTACAGCATCTTTATCCAATCCCTGGCCTATTCCTTTTATCCGGTATTTTCCCTCATCTTCATGTTTTTCCTTATCCGCTCCGGTAAAGACTTTGGCCCCATGTGGAAAGCTGAACAAGCTGCCCGGTTGCAGGCTTCAACAGAACCTTCAGCCACATCCGAAAGCAAACCCGTGAGTACTTCCCCCTGGAACGCCATTATTCCGGTTGCGGTGGTAGTGCTGGGTACCATCATCGGTTTACTTTATACCGGCTGGGATAGCGATATATGGCAAGATGGGGAAATCAATCTGGGCAAAAAACTTTCTTTGATCATCGGACAGTCTGATAGTTACCAGGCTTTGCTATGGGCTTCCCTTGCAGCGCTGGCCACGGCCATTAAGCTCTCGGTATTTCAAAAGTTGATGTCATTAAGCAAAGCCATGGAAGCTGCGGTAGAAGGAATGAAGACCATGCTTTCCGCCATTCTCATACTGGTTTTAGCCTGGAGCCTAGCTCAGGTAATCGAGGAACTACATACCGCAGATTTGCTTACTTCCGTTTTATCGGACACCATTTCGCCTTACCTTATTCCCACACTTACTTTTATCCTTGCCGCTCTGGTGGCCTTTTCCACCGGTTCATCATGGGGTACCATGGCCATATTGTACCCCCTCATGCTGGGAGCCAGCTGGTCCATCAGCCGGGAGGCGGGCCTCGATTACCAAAGCAGCCTCTCCATTTTCCAGAATGTGGTGGCTTGCGTGCTTGCCGGTTCCGTGCTGGGTGACCATTGTTCCCCTATTTCGGATACCACCATCCTTAGTTCCCTGTCCAGTAAATGCGATCATCTTTCCCACGTACGCACCCAAATGCCTTACGCCCTTACCGTAGGGAGTATAGCAGTGCTTGCCGGAACGCTACCCACGGCATACGGCCTACCATCCTGGCTGGCATTTCTGGCAGGTGGTGGGATCCTCTGGCTTATCATTCACAAGTTCGGCAAATCCGTGGAGGAATCCCTTCCCGGATAAGTTTGAGGGCTTTTAACAAATTCCCGTTAATAACTTGAAACAAAGGCCGCCCAATTCCCCTGGCCCAATAGATAGCTTTGGACTTAGCTAGT
>CAZBIF010000240.1:0-2254 GCA_964492055.1 uncultured Flavobacteriales bacterium | reverse complement strand
TTATCATCTACTTTACGGTAGCATCAATTGTGATGGGGCCGGCATTTAAGGCTTGATTTTCCGGATATTTTTTGTACCTTGTGCCATCATGAAACCTTTACTAGCCGATAGTTCGAAGCATCATGAAAGTGAGCTTATAGCCTGTGCTACAGTATTAATTCCAGCAATTGATCGGCAAGGATACAGCAGGAGAGTTCGAACGTTCTAATACCTGAAAATCTGAATTTATAGAGCTGAAATGCTTTAATCCTAAAGCTGGAAATTTGAATTTCAGTACCTGAAATTGCCGATTCAAGCACCTCAAAACTTCAAGATCAACTTCTTAAAATCATCCAGGCTATACTAGTCGAAAGTTCCCGCTAGCTTACCTTGAAACCCGGGCTAGCTTACCCTTACCTTCCTGATAAACTTACCTGAATGTACAACTAAATTGGATTTGGCCGGGAACCTGTTCAGGGTAAATTTTTAGATGGAATTGATCGTCTTCATAAAAAGGAATTGCGGGAGGACTATCAGGTTCATCTTAAATGATGTAGGCAAGAATGAACCAGGTCAAACTGAGTTTAATCAAAGGCCTGGAAGGCACATTAGCGGCTTCCGGGAGGGTATTCAGGATTTTTTGCCAACATCAGGGCAGTTTAAAAAGCTATAATTTCCGTCTGGCTATCCGTGTAAAAAAATCTTCCTCCTTCAGGCGGCTTTCCTTGAAATTAAGATTATAGTTCTTGAATTAAACTATTAGCACAACTAAGCATCTATTCTTTCGGTATACCATCGAATCAGATTTCTTTTAAATACTGGATGTATTCTTCCGGAGTGAGTTCAATCTCCCGAAGTATCTGTCGGATCAAAGGAGGGATAAATCTCTGCCTGAATGATGAGGCAGCGTAAATAATGGCAGGCGAAACAAATGAGTTTCCATAAAGAAAGGCCATATTTAAAAAGTAGTATCTTTGTTTTAATAAAGCTGAAATGATCGATTTTGCAAAAAAATATATAAATCCTTTCACCGATTATGGTTTATGAGAACAAGAACTATTCATCCGCAATACATCACCGACGAAAAAGGAAATAAAATATCTGTGGTGATTCCTATTAACGAATACCGTAAAATCATAGAAGATCTCGATGAGTTTGAAGATGTTCGTTTATATGATGAGGCTAAAGAATCCGGGGAACCTTCTATACCAATTGATGAAGCATTTAAAATTATTGAAGCAAAACGAAAAAGTAAAAAATGATGTGTTATAGATTACTTTAAGAAAAAGGGTAATACTTCTGAATAATAGTGGTCGTTCAAACCCCTTTTCTAAAGGATTATCACTTACCATTTTTTGGCCATCTTTTCTACTTCTTCCTGGCTGTAAGACTCACCATGGTCTATCTCAGCTTCAGCCTCCTCTATTTCCCGATTGTACTGTTCAATACTAGTAGGGTTTTCAGCTATTTTAATCAGGGAGATTTCCAGTTCGGTGAGTTCTTCCTCATTGAGGTGCATTACCTTTTCTATAATAGCGTATTTTCTTGCAGCATTAGTCTCCATTTCTGTCAACATTGACTTTGTTTAAAGATAACGATTTTGTTAGTAAATACATTTTCTAATATCTTCAACCTATCACACTTCACTCCTCATCATAAAAAGCCCTCAACGGCGCACTATCCGGTTCAGCACCGAGGTCGCGGGGCTGGGCAAACCAAAACAGTTTACCCTCCACCGTTAATTCCGCAGGCACCAGGGCAGCTTCAGGATGGGTTTCCATGAATTTTTGCAACATGGCTGCCTGTAGCTTTTCCAGCACTGGCTTAAATTCGGCTTCACCGGAAACATCGGTGGTCTCTTCCGGATCATTTTGCAGGTTGTACAATCGGTGCTCAATGCCCAAAGGTCCTTTTCCGGTGGCGTAATCCAGGCCCAGATCACGCTGGCCACTGCTGAAGATGTACTTCCAGCGCTGATCGGCCACCATCACCATATTGTCTTCCAGGTATTCAGCGAAAACCAGGTCGCGGACCTGCGCAGTATCGGAACTTAGCACTGCCTGCAGAGATTCGCCCTGAACTTCTGCCATGGGTGGCAGGCCAAGCAGTTCAAGCGCCGTCGGAACAAAATCTACCAGTTCAGTCAACTGGTTTCTGACTGCAGCCGTGGTACGGTTGCCTGCCCGGATTACCAGCGGGGTCCTGATAGATTCCTTCCACATGGTATGCTTTTCAAAGCGCAGGTGTTCGCCCAGCAAATATCCCTGATCGCCTG
>CAZBIF010000239.1:0-2255 GCA_964492055.1 uncultured Flavobacteriales bacterium | reverse complement strand
AGTTCCTTGCGCAACCGCGCCACCGGAATGTTCAATTGCTCCCGGTATTTGGCTACCGTTCTCCTGGCAATGTTATACTTTTTTTCCCGCAGCATTTTAGAAAGTTTTTCGTCGGTATACGGCTTGCGCTTGTTCTCTTCTTCAATGATATCCGTAAGTATCTTCTTCACCTCCCGGGTGCTCACTTCTTCCCCGTCTTCAGTGGAAAGGGATTCAGAGAAAAAGGATTTAAGCAAGAAGGTACCGTAAGGGGTGGAAACGTACTTGCTGTTCACTACCCGCGAAACCGTGGAGATATCCATGCCAATGCGGTCGGCTATGTCTTTCAGGATCATGGGCTTTAGCTTGGTCTCATCCCCTTCCAGAAAATATTGACGCTGATGGGCTGCTATCGCCTCCATGGTTTGGATCAGGGTGTTTTGCCGTTGCTTAATGGCATCGATGAACCATTTGGCCGAATCCAGTTTTTGCTTCACAAAGGACATGGCCTCCTTTTCAGACTTGCTGCGGTCCTTGGATTTTTTGTAGTGATCGATCATGCCCTTGTATTCTTTGCTTACCCGCAACATGGGGGCATTTCTGCCGTTCAGGCTGATCTCAATTTCTCCGTCCACTATGCGCAAGTCGAAATCCGGCACCACTACCTGCACTTGCTTGCCCGAAGTATTCAGTGAATTGCCGGGTTTGGGGTTGAGCTTTAAAATGATGTCAATGGCATCTTTCAGATCTTCATCATCAATTTCCAGTTTCTTGATGATCTTGCTGTAATGCTTTTTGGTAAATTCATTGAAGTGGTTTTGCAGGATCTCCATTGCGAGACGTTTGGGCATACCTCCGTTCGACTTACGCTTTAGTTGCAAGATCAGGCATTCCTGTAAGTTGCGGGCACCCACTCCGGCCGGGTCCAGATCCTGCACCTGCTGCAATACTTTTTCAATCTCTTCCGGAGTGGCCATGATGTTGCGGGTAAAGGCGAGGTCGTCCTCAATCGCGCTTAAGTCCCGCCGCAGATAGCCGGAATCATCCAGACTGCCGATCAGGTGGTCGGCGATCTCCTCTTCTTTATCATCCAGGTTGCGCAGGTTGATCTGCTCCCTTAACCGCTCGTGAAAAGTGGTTCCTCCGCTGAAAGGTATATCTTTATCTTCATCATCCCGACCTTTATTCGATACCTGGTATTTGTAGTCCGGGGTATCGTCGTCCATGTAGTCCGAGAAATCAAATTCTTCATCATTATCCCGGGCATCCTCCCGTTCCTCATAGGCTTCCTCGGATGAATAATCTTCCTCCTGATCCTTGCCTTCATCCAGGGCGGGATTGCCCTCCAGTTCTTCTTTGATACGCTGCTCCAGTGCCAGGGTGGGAAGTTGCAAAAGCTTCATCAGCTGTATCTGCTGAGGGGAAAGTTTCTGTAATAGCTTTTGCTGAAGCGACTGTTTTAGCATAGTTTGGTCTTTTTTACATAACCCTTAAAGCCCGCTTTGGTTTTAAAATTCGGCGCTTTTCGGGGTTCTCGGGAAGGGAATCACATCCCGTATGTTGCCCATGCCCGTCACAAACTGTACCAAACGCTCGAATCCCAAGCCAAACCCGCTATGGGGGGCAGTACCAAATTTACGCAGATCCAGGTACCACCACAATTCATCTTCGGGAATATTCATTTCCTGCATGCGCTGTTGCAGTTTTTCTAAACGCTCTTCCCGCTGTGAGCCCCCCACGATCTCTCCGATCCCGGGAAATAAAATATCCATGGCCCGCACGGTTTTGCCGTCTTCATTTTGCCGCATATAAAAGGCCTTGATATCCTTTGGGTAATCATACAGGATCACCGGTTTTTGAAAATGCTTTTCCACCAGGTACCGCTCATGCTCCGATTGCAGGTCAGCACCCCAGCCTTCGATCAGGTAGTTGAATTTTTTCTTTTTATTGGGATTGGAATTTCGCAGAATATCGATCGCTTCCGTATAGGTAAGGCGGATAAAATTATTGTCGGCCACGAATTTTAATCGCTCCACCAGGCCCATGGGCGAGCGCTCTTCTTTTTTCTTCAGCTTGTCCTCATCTTCCAGGCGTTTGTTGAGGAATGCCAGATCTTCGGCGCACTTATCCATGGCAAAACGCAGCAGGTGGCGTAACAATTCTTCGCCCAGCGCCATGTTTTCCTCCAGATCGGCAAAGGCCACTTCGGGTTCAATCATCCAGAACTCAGCCAGGTGGCGGCTGGTATTGGAATTTTCCGCCCGGAAGGTTGGGCC
>CAZBIF010000238.1:850-2279 GCA_964492055.1 uncultured Flavobacteriales bacterium | reverse complement strand
CTCTGGAGAATTCATTACCTATGCCAAAACGCAAGCGGGGATAATCCTGACGACCCAGTACCTGATTGATATTTTTTAATCCATTGTGGCCCCCGTCACTGCCTTTTACTCGCAGGCGTAGCTGACCGAAGGGCAACGCAAGATCATCTGTAATAACCAGCAGCCGTTCCAAAGGTATTTTTTCCTCCTGCAGATAATAATTAACTGCTTTTCCACTCAGGTTCATGTAAGTAGTAGGTTTGACCAGGATCAGGGTACGGCCTTTGTGCTTTAAGCATACCGTATCCGCATACCGGTTGGGGGAAAAAGAAACGCTGGATGAATTGGCTAATTCATCCAGCGTTTGAAAACCTATATTATGCCTGGTATGCAGGTACTCTTCACCTATATTTCCGAGTCCTACGATCAGGTATTTCATAGTTTATTTATTCAGCAGCGGCTTCAGCCCCTTCTTTGGTTTCGGCTTCGGCACCTTCTTCACCTTCGCCCTCTTCACCTTCAGCGCCTTCTTCTTCACCTTCAAGACCTTCATCAACCGCCAGACGAGAAGTTTTAACTGCTACAACCACCGCTTTGGGATGGTTCATGAATTCACCGTTCTCCAATGGAATTTCTTCCACCTTAATCCCTTGTCCGATACGGACTTTAGTAATATCCACTTCAATCTCAGCTGGAATATCATTCGGCAACGCTTTCACGATCAGCTTACGCAGTTTTTCGCGCTTTTTACCTCCATTAAGCACCCCGATAGAGTTACCCACAAATTTAACCGGCACTCCGATAACGATGGGTTTGTCATCGAATACCTCCATCAGGTCGATGTGGATCGGACGATCAGTCACCGGATGAAATTGTACCTCCCGGATCACAGTTTTAACGGTATTATCACCGAATTGCATATTAATCAAGAATACATCTGAAGTATTTATAAGTTTGGAAAACTCCACTTCATCTACGTGAAAATTAGTGTTTTCCTCGCCACCATAAATTACTCCAGGTACTCTACCTTCATTTCTCAGTGCATTCAACGCACCTTTCTTTCCGGCGCCATCCCTAGCGATAGCCTTTAGTTCAACAGACTTCATTTGATTGTATATAAAAAATTAAAAAATAAAATACTTACTGATGGATTCATAATTATGAACCTTATAGATCACTTTGGCAAACAAATCAGCCACGCTGATCACACGTATTTTTTCAGATTCTTTCTTTAAGGGAACCGTGTCGGTAACCAGCAATTCATCTAAGGCAGAATTATCAATGCGTTCGTAGGCCTGACCGGAAAGAATGGGATGGGTACAAATGGCCCGCACTGATCGTGCCCCTTTCTCCTTCATGATATCCGCGGCTTTGGTAAGGGTACCTGCCGTATCTTTCATATCGTCTACCAGCAATACATCTTTGCCTTCTACCTCTCCTATCAAAAACA
>CAZBIF010000238.1:0-840 GCA_964492055.1 uncultured Flavobacteriales bacterium | reverse complement strand
TCACTACATCGGTTTGCAAATGTTTGGCATAAGCGTAAGCCCGTTTTGACCCGCCCATGTCCGGAGAGGCCATGATCAGTTCTGGCAGATTGAGGTCTTTGATCGCCTGGGTAAAAACAGCAGAAGCATATAAATGATCTACCGGCACTTCAAAAAATCCCTGGATCTGATCG
The DNA here is from genome assembly GCA_964492055.1 of uncultured Flavobacteriales bacterium. Lineage (GTDB taxonomy): Bacteria > Bacteroidota > Bacteroidia > Flavobacteriales_E > Vicingaceae > CAZBIF01. The sequence continues at coordinate 667 of CAZBIF010000238.1, read as the reverse complement.
GCGTGCAGGTCCATGGTCATCACCCGGGTAACGCCGGCAGCTGCCAGCATATTGGCAATCAGCTTAGAGCCGATGGGAACCCGCGGTTGGTCTTTGCGATCCTGCCGGGCAAAACCGAAATAAGGAATTACCGCCACAATACGTTTGGCTGAAGCACGCTTGGCGGCATCTACCATCAACAGCAATTCAAAAAGATTGTCGGTAGGGGGAAAAGTAGATTGTACAATAAAAACATCCGCACCCCTCACGGATTCTTCAAAGGAAGGTTGAAATTCCCCGTCAGAGAAGCGGCTAACTGATGATTTCCCCAGTTCAATCCCAAAGCTTCTGGCGATTTTTTCAGCCAGTTGCGGATTGCTGGAACCGGAAAATATTTTTACTTCATTTGTCATTTGCTAGACCGCCTCCTAAAAAGGGGTGCAAATTTATTTAATTAAATAGTGGCAGACAACAGCAATAGTGAATTTCTGAGCGATAAAAGAAAGAATAATTTCAGGGTGTAAAAACAATTCAATAATTTCGCAATCCGATTCCTAAAAAAATGCCCAGGTGGCGGAATTGGTAGACGCGTTGGTCTCAAACACCAATGCCTTCGGGCGTGCCGGTTCGACTCCGGCCCTGGGTACTAGATGATTAAATCACATCAAACTTTGGGAAGCGAGCAAAA
>CAZBIF010000237.1:1675-2285 GCA_964492055.1 uncultured Flavobacteriales bacterium | reverse complement strand
GGTTTTATATCTTGTGCCTAGTTTTATTATTTGTCATTCTGCGAGTAACGAGAGGAATCAAAAGGGAATGAATAAATGAACGTTGAGCCTACTGGAAGTCCTTGGGTTGTTGATGAAAACGAAGAGGCAACCGTCGTTATTTCAACAGATGTGATGAAGATCGAGGTGCATGGGAAATTTAGGCAGAGAGAAAGAAAGCTATTTGTACTTTTGATTCATTCGGCATGGGACGAACTGAGAACTGAAACCCGTCATACAATCGAAGTTGCCAAAATTCGAGATGTCTTTAGGGAGGTTGCCAAAGTCAAGAATTTCGATGACTGGTTGTGGGACTACCTCAACAATCTGGCAGAAATCAAGGTTACTTATGAAAGTAAAAAGCTCAAGGGACTCTTCAGACTTTTGGCATCCATAGCAATTGATGACGAACAGAAAACAATTACCTACCAAATACCAGAAGATTTAAAGGACGTGCTTCTCGTACCAGAACAGTACGCCAGGCTGAGAACTCACTTTATAATTGGCTTAAAAGGTAAGTATTCGGTTGCTCTCTATCAACTCCTAGAATCAAAAATCAATCTTAGAATAGTCAAGCAACGCGGTTATCTCG
>CAZBIF010000237.1:726-1611 GCA_964492055.1 uncultured Flavobacteriales bacterium | reverse complement strand
ATTGGAGTCACTTCAAAAACCGAGTCCTAATTCCAGCAGTCAATGAAATTAACCACAATCCCATCGCTTCAACTTTTTCCGTTAAGACCGAAACCCTACGAGGAAAATGGTCAAAGATTATCGCTATTCGATTTTTACTCCAAAAAACTCCAAAACGAATTCGGCATGAAGAATCGATTCAAACCTCAAAAGAAAAACAGCTTGAAGAAAACCTCTACAAGTTAGTGACTCAGTTTGACGAAACATGGGTAATTGAGACAACAAAAAAGCATTGTCCAGGATGGGATTATCGGGTCATCGAACGACAGTTTAGGGAAAAGGTTTGGAAAGACGGTCAAAAACCAAAGAGTCCTAAAGCAGCGTTCGTAGGATACTGTAAGGCGGTCGGTCAAAATCCAGATTACTAGACAGAGATACTTTTTTAAGGCGACCGCTTTGTTAAGATTGCCTCTCCCTGCTGCTTTAATGCCCTGAATGTTGGCTCATCGCGACAAAGTTCTGCTAGTTGAATAAACCCTGCCAGCAGCGCACTACTGTCAAGATCGAGAATTCCCGCACGTTCTGCTAGTCCGCCAACTTCAATCAGTCTGCGCGTTCTCTCCTTTCTTCGTCGCTCTTTGAGCTTCGCCTCTTCTCGTGCAATCTGCACATCCACTTTCCGCTTCTTCTCTTTTAGTCGAAGTATCTTACTTTCGGCTTGATCGATGGGTTGACTCATTGCGAACTTCCAATTCTTTAGTATCGGCACACAGAGTATCTCAATATAAACCGTACCCTGTTTTAGTTTATGCACCGAATGCAGAGGGTTTACCAATAATAAACATATACTGCGATGAAATAGTGCTTTTAACTTGTTATGCCTCTAGCTCATTTGAAGTGACATGA
>CAZBIF010000237.1:0-716 GCA_964492055.1 uncultured Flavobacteriales bacterium | reverse complement strand
TTACAAGGTTTTTTCAATCGTTCTATGCACGGAACGAGCAGATTTGACCAATAACAGTAACTAATAAGCAGTACACGAGGAAAGGCAATTGTTTCCTCCAGTCCAGAAATTCCAGAACCCTGCTTCTTGCTAATTTCTTTGTGATAGAGAAGATATGTATTACAGCCTTAAAAGAACAGGACACCTTGCGGTCACAGCTCTTGGAGTCACCTTTCTCATATTCATTTCGTATCACCAGATGATTACACCGCTCGGAGTGCATACTTCCCTTTTTTTTCGCATGGGTGGGACAACTGCCCTTTGCTTTGCCCTGCTGCTCTATGTCCGTAACCAGAAACAGCAGGAACGAGTCACCAAGGGCACTCGAATGCTCACACCAAAAGAGTTTAATCGCGCCGTCAACGGTGATGGGGTCTTTATTCCCTGTGTCGAAGAAAAGCCCTGGTATCTGAGAGTGATGCTCTCAGGTCACTCTTCTCCCATTCCACTCCGTATTCGTAAAAGTGATGAACCAGTACATATGCTGATAGCTGGAGATTCTGGAACAGGAAAATCAGCCCTGCAACATACCCTACTGCTTCAAATTGCTGAAAGACCCACCGATCGCCTCGTCGTCTATGACCCTTCTATGGAATTCTGGCAACATCATGGCAAGCAGCAGGAGGGAGATATGCTGCTGCACCCATTGGAAGACAATTGCCCCTACTGGGATATTG
>CAZBIF010000236.1:1289-2285 GCA_964492055.1 uncultured Flavobacteriales bacterium | reverse complement strand
CGATCTCGTCCAGCAGGATCACCGAATATGGTTTCCGGCGCACAGCTTCCGTAAGCTGCCCACCTTCATCATAACCGACATAGCCCGGAGGAGCCCCTACCAGCCTGCTAACGGCATGTCGTTCCTGGTATTCCGACATATCGATCCGGACCATCGAGTTTTCGTCGTTGAAAAGAAACTCAGCCAGCGATTTTGCCAGTTCGGTTTTACCTACCCCAGTTGTACCCAGGAAGATAAAGGAACCAATCGGTCTTTTGGGATCCTGCAATCCGGCCCGGCTGCGTCGAACTGCATCGGACAATGCCGCGATGGCCTCTTCCTGTCCTGCCACCCGTTTGCCCAGTTCTTTTTCCAGCTGCAGCAGTTTATCGCGCTCACTTTGCAGCATTCTGGAAACTGGAATTCCGGTCCATTTGGAAACGACCTCGGCAATATTTTCGCTGTTTACTTCCTCCCGGATCATGAAATCCTGCTGCTGCAGGCTATTGAGTTCAGCCTGCATTTGTTCCAGCTTCTTTTCGCTTTCCAGAATTTTTCCGTAGCGCAATTCTGCCACCCGGCCGTAATCACCGCTACGTTCGGCCTGTTCGGCTTCATACTTGAACCGGTCTATATTTTCTCTTTCGGCCCGGATTCCCTGTATAATTGATTTTTCATTTTCCCATTTCGCCTTCAACTCGTTGCGTTTGCCGGTAAGTTCTGCAATCACCTTGGATAAGGTTACTTCTTTTTCCTTATCTTTTTCCCGGCGGATTGCCTCCCTTTCAATTTCCAGCTGCATGATTTTGCGCTGGATTTCGTCCAGTTCTTCCGGCAGAGAATCAATTTCCATTCTCAATTTGGCGGCTGCCTCATCCATCAGGTCGATGGCTTTATCGGGTAGAAATCGATCAGAAATGTATCGGTGCGAAAGCTCCACTGCAGATATCACCGCGTCGTCAAGAATTCTTACTCCATGATGCACTTCATATTTTTCTTTGATACCACGCAGGATTG
>CAZBIF010000236.1:0-1175 GCA_964492055.1 uncultured Flavobacteriales bacterium | reverse complement strand
ATATTCTTTTAGGGTAGTAGCACCGATCGCATGCAACTCACCCCTGGCCAGCGCTGGCTTAAGCAGGTTGGCAGCATCCATTGCTCCTTCACCCCCTCCGGCTCCAATCAGTGTATGGATTTCATCGATGAAGAGGATGATTTCACCATTTGAATCGGTTACTTCTTTAATTACTGCTTTTAACCGCTCTTCGAATTCACCTTTATATTTAGCTCCGGCTACCAGCAAACCCATATCCAGAGCTATGATGGTTTTGGTTTTCAGATTTTCCGGCACATCGCCATCTACAATCCTCTGGGCCATACCTTCCACTATCGCGGTTTTTCCAACTCCGGGTTCACCTATCAGCATCGGGTTGTTTTTGGTCCTTCTGCTCAGGATCTGCAACACCCTGCGGATCTCATCGTCGCGTCCGATCACCGGGTCGATCTTACCGGCTTCAGCCAACTTGTTCAGGTTTTTGGAATAACGCTCAAGGCTACGGTATTTCGCTTCCGCGTTTTGATCGTGTACCTGACTGCCGCCACGTAACTCCCGGATCGCCTGGATCAGGCCTTTTTCAGTAAGCCCTTCCGAACGCATCAGGTTTGCAGTTTTATCTTTTCCAGCCAGTAAACCTAACCAAAGGTGTTCAACGGCTATAAATTCATCCTTAAATTCCTTAAGGAAGGAAGCTGCTTTTTGCAGGGCCTGGTTTGCCTCGTTAGATAAATAGGGTTGCTGGCCAGAAGCCTTTGGATAGCTCCCGATAACATCGTCAAGCTGTTGCTCCAGCCGTTGTCGGTTCACTCCAAGCTTTTTAAGCATAAAGCCGGTTACACTTTCATCACCAGTTAGCACCGATTTTAGAAGGTGTCCGGTATCTACTATTTGCTGCTGATTCGACGATGCCAGCTCAACTGCCTTTTGGATCGCCTCCTGTGATTTTATAGTATAATTATTGAGATTCATGATTCAAATTATTTGCTCTCCATTTCTAATCAAATTAGACTCCATTTTAAAAATAATGTCAATATGGCATAAAATGCCTGCTTTAAATGCACGAAACAGCCATAATGACATTCGTTTGATATGATTTTGATAACAACAAAGTTTTTTAGCTGTTAACTTAATATAAGAAATTTAAAATCGACTATTATGAACGACACTCAGAATAAAACCGGCTTCAAATCATT
>CAZBIF010000235.1:0-2299 GCA_964492055.1 uncultured Flavobacteriales bacterium | reverse complement strand
AGGCCCTTCCGTCCGCATATGACCGTGGCATTCCGTGATCTTAAAAAACCTGACTTTTATTTGGCCTGGAATGAGGTAAAAGCCAAGCCGGCCGAATATACCTTTCAGGCACATGCTCTTACACTTTTAAAAAAAACCGGGGGAAAGTGGGAAGTTTACCGGCAATATCCCTTTCAGCTCTAACGGAAAATAGCTTGTTCTTTGTCAGATGGTTTGAACAGATAACTCTTCATATCGCCTCCAATGGTTATATGAACCAGGTTTTGCTGGTCCTTAAATTCATTGAACAGCAGTGTATTTCTAAGGGTAAGCCCTGAAGTATTTTCTACCGGTACCTCAAAATATATCCAGAGGGCCTCCTCTTCCATTTCGCTGCCCAGGTAGCGGATCGGGAGGCGTTTCTTATGTTGTTTTATCTTAAAATAATCATTCAGGTATTGCAGTACAAGAGAGTCGCGTTTAGTCTCAGAAGCTGCCACTATATCGAAAGAGATGTCATAGGCCGATTTGATGCCCTTTTCGAGGTCATCAGAAAACATTCTCTGACTTATCTGCAATGCCTTTTCCTCCTCGTCAAAGGTAATTTCCGTAACGCCTACATGAAAAGGATGTATTAAGGCATTTGTGATAAGCAATACGGTAAACAGTGCAAGTTTCATGTCTTTCCCTGATAAATTCTTCCTGTTGGAGTCTACAAATTACGCGCCGGATATGAGCCTTCCTTAATTTTTATGCAATTTTAGGGCTTCGATAAATTTTATCATAAAGCAAAGACTCATTTATGGACACCTTTTCCCTTTATTTTAAGATGGGGATGGAGCACATCCTTAGTCTTGACGGGGCCGATCATATTATTTTCATTTGTGCACTCTGTGCAGTTTATCAATTAAGGGACTGGCGTAGAGTCCTCATAATTGTAACAGCTTTTACCATTGGTCATTCTATCACACTTGCTCTTACCGTCTTTGATGTCATTCGTATAAAAACACAGCTAATTGAATTTTTAATTCCATTGACCATTTTTGTAACCGCAGTGGGTAATCTGTTTAAAAAAGACTTCGGCCGAAATGGATCTTTTATACAGGTTAATTACGTTTTTGCCGGGTTATTCGGCCTTATTCATGGTATGGGTATAGCCAACAATTTTCGCGGGTTATTCGGGCTTAAAAAAGTTGTGGTCGAACACCTGTTTTATTAACCATATCCTTTATATTTATAAGTCTTTTCGGGGTATCGCGCAAGCAATGGAATACCATTATTTCCTCTGCCATTGCCGGTATCGCTCTTATGTTGATGATTGAAAATAAATTTTGGTAAACGACAATCTTAAAATGGGTAGAATATTTCTTGCGCTAACATTAGCTTTTTCTCCCTTACTTTCCATAGCCCAAAACACATCTAATCACGGTAATAAGTTTGAGCAGTTAGGTACGGAGCTCAGGTCTCCGAATGTATACCGTACTGCCTCAGGTGCGCCTGGTCACCAGTACTGGCAGCAGCAGGCTGATTACAAGATGGAGGTGGAACTGGATGATGTAAACCAGAGAATAATCGGTTCCGAGGTCATTACCTATACCAATAATTCGCCTGATGTACTTGACTATTTGTGGGTACAGTTAGATCAGAATGTCCGGGCCGATGATGCTGACAAATACAAGATCGCGACTAATAAGATTGACGATGAAACTGCCCTGGATGATCTTCAGGGAATTATCGGTTATAATTTTGACGGTGGGTTCAAGATCAGTGCCGTAAAAAATACTGACGGTGGCGACCTTGACTACACTATCAACAAGACCATGATGAGGGTTGATATGGCCGAACCATTGAAACCGGGCGAAACCTATTCGTTTCAGATAGATTGGTCTTATAATATCAACGACCGTCTTTACATGGGTGGCCGCTCCGGGTACGAATATTTCGAAGAAGATAAAAACTACCTGTACACTATTGCCCAATTTTTCCCCCGGATGGCTGTCTATAGTGATTTTGAAGGATGGCAAAATAAGCAATTTCATGGCAGGGGAGAGTTCGCTCTGCCTTTCGGAAATTACGAAGTAAGCATCACGGCTCCTTCAGACCACATGATCGGGGCCACGGGTACCCTTCAAAATCCGGGCGATGTGCTCTCGCAAAAAGAAATGGAACGGTGGGAACAGGCAAAAAAATCATTTGAAAAACCCGTTATCATCCGTACCCAGGCAGAGGCCACAAAGCTGGAAAAGAATAGAGCCAAAGGTAAATCTACCTGGACGTTTAAGGCAGATAGCGTGCGGGACTTTGCTTTTGCTTCATCACG
>CAZBIF010000234.1:0-2303 GCA_964492055.1 uncultured Flavobacteriales bacterium | reverse complement strand
CAGCAATTCTTATACTTATCATACAAACCCTTTCCCTCTTTCACCATAGGGATGATCTTGTTCAGTCTGCTTAGTTTGGTCTTTTCCTGTTTGGCAGAAGCTATGTATTCCGCATATTCACGCTGTTTGCCGGGGGTTAGTTCTTTGAAAGCGGATTCAAATTCCTTCTCCTGCTGAAAGGTAGCTGTGAGTTCCATAGGCAGTTCAACCCCTTTTTTGCGCTCGGGCTTGAGTTCTTTTCCGGCCTTTTGATTGGCAATAGCCTCATTCACATACTGCAGGATCAGTTTGTCATCCATTTCCTTTTCGGAATTAAAACGCATTTGCCGAAGGGCTTTGGTTTTTTCTTCATTTGCATTTACCAGTAATTCTTTTTCGTCTTTAAGAAATACACCATTGAAGAACCAGAGGCCAAAATGGTTCTTGAACGCCGCCATGCCCACTACGTTCTTCCCTTCAACCGTATACACCGGTGCTCCCCATTTGATGGTTTCTTCCATTTCGGTTTGCTGTAGCAGCTCACGGAGCCGGTTAAGTGCATTTGCCCATTTTGGATGTTTCTGAATGTAATTATCTATTTTGTCCATCATCTTCTTTTCTATTCATACTGCTCAACTGTTGAATTCCCTTCACAAATGCAGATTTTATTTAATAATCAGCTTTAAATAGAAATGATTAAAAAATTGATATTTAATCATTTACATATTTACAGGATTAAGGAATGGTTGCTGCACCTGCATGGGAAATTAAAAACTAAAGTAAAATGAATTTTCGAATCACTCAAATTGTTCCTGCTTTTTTAATGTTGTTTTTGCTCGGTAGTTGCGGTCCCACCGTAAAAACTACTAAAACGGCCAGGGTAGATCTTTCCAAGTATCAATCTTTTGCCTGGTTGCCTACCAAGGAAGATATCAAAAATCCGGACTATAATAATGAACTGGTGCTAAATACCATTCTGGCAGAAGTGAATACCGAAATGCGCGATCACGGCTACCGCATGGACCAGGACGACCCCGACCTACTGCTAAAGGTGAAAACCATGTTTGACAAGGAAACTGAAACGGTCAGAAATCCGGTATATGGCAATTATACCTATAGCTATCCCTACAGAACTGTGAATAGTTATTATGATCCTTATTACTATCGCGGGTACTCCAGGGTTTCCCGGGTAGTGGGTTACGATGTGGATCAAATCACCTATACCGAGGGTACTTTTGTGATCGATATCATAGATGCAAAGAAAGATCAGGTGATCTGGAGAGGCTGGAGCCAGGATCGCGTCGCCCCGGAAAACCTCAAACTGGAAATTGCCAATTACGTGGACGAGATTTTTGATGAATACCCCCTGGACCGCAAAGGATAAAACAGGGTCTGCGCAAAATTATTAACAGTCTTTTGTAGCTGTTCATCATTACTTCCTAATCACTTTCTGACTTATTAACAGCAGTCCCCGGAGGGGACAGTTTTTAGTTAATTTTATAGGGCTAAAACCAACTGTATGCCCGATTTTTCCCACTTGCACGTTCACACCCAGTTCTCTTTGCTCGACGGGGCTGCGCCTATCAACGCCCTGATGGAAAAGGCCAAACAGGATGGGATGAAGGCTGTAGCCTTGACCGATCATGGGAATATGTTCGGGGCCTTTCAGTTTGTGAACGAAGCAAGCAAGCATGGCATTATTCCGGTAGTAGGCTGTGAATTTTACATGGTAGAAGACCGGCATGTAAGGGAATTTACCGGTGGCAAAAAAGATAAGCGTTATCATCAGCTTTTACTTGCCAAAAACCAAAAAGGCTACGAAAACCTCTCCAAGCTTTGTTCCCTGGGATATATACAGGGGCTGTATTCCAAATACCCCCGTATTGATATGGAGCTGCTCAAACAGTACAAGGAGGGGTTGATCGCCACCACCTGTTGTATTGCCTCGGTGATCCAGCAAGCCATCCTCTTCAAAAGTGAAACAGAGGCTTTAAGGAGTGGTTTGAACTGTTTGGGGATGACTATTTCATTGAATTGCAACGCCATGATCTGGGTGAAATCGACGGCAGCGGAAAAACACAGGAAGATGTGAACCAGGTGCTGCTCAAATGGTCGAGGAAGTACGGGGTGCCGGTGATCGCCACCAATGATTCCCATTACGTAGATGAAGAGGACTGGACCGCACATGATATTCTGTTGTGTATCAATACCGGGGATAAGATCAGTACGCCCAAGGGAGAGGGTAAAGGGTTCCGCTTTGGCTTTCCCAACAGCAATTTTTACTTCAAGACCCAGGCAGAAATGCTGGAACTGTTCAAAGACGT
>CAZBIF010000233.1:0-2323 GCA_964492055.1 uncultured Flavobacteriales bacterium | reverse complement strand
AACCAAACTATTTAACTGGGCTACCCGCAAAATGACCGGGATCCACCTGCACGATTTTAATTGCGGACTTAAAGCCTACCGCAAAGACGTGGTCAAAAATATAGAGGTGTATGGGGAAATGCACCGCTACATCCCTGCTATCGCAAAGTGGTCAGGTTTTACCAGAATAGGGGAGAAAGTGGTGAAACACCAGGAGCGTAAATACGGTACCACCAAATTTGGGATTGAACGCTTTATCAATGGCTTTCTCGATCTTCTATCCATCAATTTTGTAGGGAAATTCGGGAAGAAACCCATGCATTTTTTCGGTTTGTTCGGCACCCTGGTTTTTCTCCTTGGATTCGGGATGGCTGCATACATAGGCGGGGAAAAACTCTATTACCTGCACCAAGGGGTGAAGGCGCGCCTGGTCACAGACATACCCCATTTTTACATGGCCCTTACCGCTATGGTGATCGGCACCATGCTGTTCCTTACCGGTTTCCTGGCTGAACTGATCGCCCGCAGTTCTTCAAATCGCAATACTTATAAGATAGCTAAGAAACTTTAATCCGGCCGTTGCAGGTTTTTCCAGAATTGCAATTGGCTGTAAACCTCTGAGTTAAGCACCGACCCCTGGCTGTTCAATTCAAATACGGATAGATGATGAAATTGCCGAAGGTTATACGGTTTCAGGTCAAGAGTTATACTTCCAATAGACCCAAAGAAGGGCGTATTCTGACAATGAATAAGGTTTAATTGATCGGTACCTTTACGGTAGTCAATCTTTCTTTCCAGATCCAGGGTGGTAGGCTTGTTCCATTTGAATTTTCCCGAACATCCGCAGGCATATTGTTCAATGATCCGGCGATTTTTCCATACTTCATAGCGGCAAATTTTATCTGAAGTGATCCCTATCCTTATGGAGTCTACGGCAGCGGAATTATTAAACTGCAGTCTGAAACCACTATAAAAATCATGCTGAAGGTCGGAGATCGTATGCCTTACCTGAGCTCTGAATGAATGCTGCAGGGTATGGTTTGTTTTCACCTCCTCCCAGATTACAGGGCGGTAAGTTTGATCGGTAGTAAAGTCAGGATCGGGAGAGCGGAAGGTAAATGCCAGGAAGCTGTAAAAAACAAGTATTAAAGTAGCAATAATACCCGTGGTTAAGAGGAAAAATTTACCAATAGCTGAAGAGGTGAGTTTCATTTATCTTTCAACGGCATCAGGACCTTAAAATTGCCCTGGCGTAGTTTTCCCAGCTCATTTCGCTGGTTTTTTCAGCAACATTTTCTTTGGGCAAAGGATGTTCGAGAAAACGTAACATTTGTGCAGCCATGGAATCCACATCACCCGCTTCGGCCAGATAGCCGTTGTACCCATCCTGAATAGTTTCCGGGAAATGGCCGACTTTGGTGGCCAGGATGGGTAATTTGAAATTGTAACTCAGGGATTCAATGCCCGAAGGGGTGGCGTACTCGTAAAACAAAACCACCGCATCGCTAACCTGAAAATACTTGTGTACATCCTCATTGGGGATGAATTCATTTACCACCATACTTCGCTTCTGCAAACCCAGCTTTTCGATCAGTTCCAGGGGATGGTATTCCTTTTCATTATCTGCTTTTTTCAGGAACATTCCCTTAGCCAGACTAAACAAGGCATTTTTTATGCGGGTACTGATTTTGGAATTATCCAGGGTCGCCCAAAACGATTCCCCGCAGATCAGAAGGGATACATCCTTACGTTGTTCACTTACTTTTTTAAAGGCTTCAATTACATGATGCAAACCCTTGTATTTTCGGATAAATCCGAAAAACAAAAAGACGTGTTTCTTCAGTCCATGTTCTGTTTTGAACCGCTCTACGTCAAAGGATGGATCAGGCTGAAAAAGATTGTAGATCGGGTGATAAAGCTTAATGATGGTATTGCCCCCCTTTCTTTTTCTGTCCCCGTTTTCTATGGTATCAAAATCGATGGTGGGAAAAGTCCGGTCCAGCTCTTCGGCCGTTTTGTAGGCATGCACAATGTAGTTGTCCGCAGCGGAAATGCCGTATCGGGTAAATAAGCGATCCAGTTTGCTGTTTTCTTTCTGCACCACAAAATGCAGGTCAAACAGCACTTCTATCTCCTGGTGTTTTTGCAGGCGTCGGCTTAACCATCCAAGGGGCAGGCCCTGCACGGCGATAGACCACTGGAAGATCACTTTTTCCGGCTTAAGCGATAGAATGTATTTATAGGTAGCCTTCCAGCTTGCAGGATTATTGTAGTTGGTGATGTATTTCACCTGAATATCGGTACCGCTGAGCAGATCAGTCTTACTGCTTTTATCAACAAATTC
>CAZBIF010000232.1:724-2334 GCA_964492055.1 uncultured Flavobacteriales bacterium | reverse complement strand
CCGGTAGAGTCTACATTCGCCAAATCACCGGGGCGGCAACACTGGGGCTCAAAGTAGAAATTCCATCCGCTGCCTGGGGGGGTGCCATATAAACGGATAGTGTCAGAGCGGTAATAGAATACTTGAATAGTACCCCCATTCGTCAAACTATCACAATTCATCATTTTACCCCCGGCAGTGGTATCGCAATAAGGTGAAAGATCTCCGTTTCGGTTTGCTTGAAAGGTACCCATGTCTGGCGAGATCGAAATTTCGTGTATAGGGCTGTTATTGATCGTCCTGGGAAGTGTGGCCCCGACTACATCTAGAACTTCATCCTGGTAAGTATAACCAATACCTGAACAATCCCGGTATACCTTAACATAAAATAGGAATGAACCATTGGAAAGGCAGCGCCAGCTTATTTCTCCTCCAATAATATGGGAGGCAAAGGAGGAGGTAGTAAACAATACAATAATTTGGAATAAAAGTAGCCTTGTCATAATTGAGGGGATTTTAGGTTAAAAACTTAATTCAGCAACATCACTCTTATAATTTTAATAGAGGACGAATAATTCAAGGTAGGGTTGCCTACTGATAAAAACTACTCAAGCCCTTTCCCCTTTTTTCAGACGTCTGAAGCCATGTAAACTTTGACAGGTGAAAGAACGCGGAAAATTTTCCTCCCCTTCAAATCCCAATTCCACTTCCCCGCTGTCTTCCGGAATGTAATTCTTACCGAAAAGGTAATCCCACAGGCTGAGGCTGATGGCAAAATTTACCCCATACCGGTGATTTTCGGGTAGGGCATAGGCGTGATGGTACAAATGCATCACCGGATTATTAAAAATGTATTTCAGGGGGCCGTAGGTGAGTTTGATGTTGGCATGATTTAAATGGCCTATGGTAATGGCCGCAAAATGCACTACATAAGCATGTTCCGGCTCAAAGCCGCCAATCAGCATTACCCCAAGGGTTTTCAAGGGCTTATATAAAATATTTTCCATCCAGTGATATCGCAGATGGGCCGCAAATCCCATTTCCTTAACGGAATGGTGCACTTTATGAAACTCCCAGAAGGCCGGTACCCGGTGCAGCAGGATATGGGTGAACCATTGTAGGAAATCGAGCAAGATAAAAAAGGTGATCAGTTGCAGGGGCACGGGCCAGGCAGCCATATCGAGGATGGCCAGGCTTTCCATGGAAATTCCTGCATAGGTAAAGCCCACCTCCATGATGCGGTAAAAACCACTGATGAAAATGGCAAAAAGAAAAAAGTTGAAAAACATGTAAAAAGCATCCAACCAGAAGTCCTGCCGAAAAACCTTTTGGTATTTGCGCCAGGGGAATACTACTTCAAGTAACCACACCAGCAGGGAAATTAGGATGAGGCCCCAGAAATAATTTTCATACCAGGGGACCTGGAAAATAATATTATTCCACGTCCAGTTGAGTGTATTTAGTACAGACTCAACAAATGCATTTCCTAATTCCGTGATCATGACAACTGCAAAATTACACCCTCGTGGAAGGTTAGCAGGTAACCTAAGTTACCAGGAAGCTTGCCTGAAAAGAGGGCTAATGGATGCCGCCCATCCACTTGCGTAGGATAGGCACCAGGAAGAGTAGGA
>CAZBIF010000232.1:0-714 GCA_964492055.1 uncultured Flavobacteriales bacterium | reverse complement strand
CAGCACCCCCCAGATGATGTAGGTAGAGGTATAAATATCGATGGTTTCAATGGGCAGGGCATCTTCACCTACCCCTTCCACAGCGGTCAATTCACCGATCTTGCCGGCCATTTTATTCGCCAGGGAAATGGAAAGGAACCACACCCCCATTACAAAACCCACCATGCGCTTGGGCGATAGTTTGGTGATCATGGAGAGGCCAACAGGGGAGAGGCTTAATTCACCCGTAGTGTGGAAGAGGTACATGAAAACCAGGAAAATTACCGGTACCAGTCCTTCGGTGGCGAAAAATTTTGCCCCGATCACTATGAGTACAAATCCGAGCGCCAGTTGACTAAGCCCCAGGACAAATTTCATGGGAGTAGAGGGCTCCTTACCGCGGTTTCGTAGTTTGATCCACATCCAGGAAAACACCGGGGCCAGGGTCATGATGAAAAAGGCATTGAAAAACTGAAATATGGAAGCCGGGACTTCGGAGCCCAGGATGATGCGATCGATGTTGCGGGCGGTGAAAAGCGTGATGGATCCGCCTGCCTGTTCGAACAAAGCCCAGAAAACGGCGTGGAAAATAAATAGGACTGAAACCACCCACAATCGTTTACCGCCTACTCCTTCTTCTTTAAAAGAGATAAAGAGGAGGTAGCCAAGCAGCCCAAGGCTAAGAAAGATCAGGGCATAAGTGACTACATCGCTGAGGTTAAGGAAGAAGGAACA
>CAZBIF010000231.1:0-2339 GCA_964492055.1 uncultured Flavobacteriales bacterium | reverse complement strand
CTGGACACCCCCGTCCCTTTTGTGAAGCAACTGGAAGATGAGTTTTTGCCCAAGGGGAGGTTAAAGGAAGCCTTGCAGGAATTACTGGCGTATTGAACAGGCTTTAATTTAAAAAGATTAAGAACGGTAAAAAGATTAATCTTCTTTTTTTTCTCCTTCCACTTTGTCTTGATACAAAGTGGAGTAAAAATCAAGGCTGTGGATAAATCTGGTAAAATTCACAGCTACTCTCCGCTATCTCACCCCAACTCGCAAACGCCATTGGTCACGATAAAATCGGGAATGGCTGAGCTCAAACAGGGGTTCGATGGCCGCTGTGTTTAAGCCGGAATTTATTAAGATTTATCCAAGGCCGCTTTTATTCCCGCCGGTGGCGGGATATGGATTTTAGCTTTATTAATGGAGATAGTATTTTTAATAATGAGAGTCGTAGGGCAGTATTTTGCTTATCCAAACCGCTTTGTCAGCCTGAGCAGGCTTGCACTGGGCCATGGACCTTTGTAAGCAGGAAAACATCTCCGCTGAGATCGTGGATTTGCGCTCCTTAGTGCCATTGGATGAAGATACTATTTATGATGCCGTAAAAAAATGCGGGAAGGTACTGGTACTGCACGAAGACACCCTCTTCGGCGGCATCAGCGGGGAGATCGTCGCCCTCATTAACGAACATTGTTTTGAACACCTGGATGCCCCGGTAAGGCGCCTGGCTGCCCTGGACACCCCCGTCCCTTTTGTGAAGCAACTGGAAGATGCCTTTTTGCCGAAAGGGAAGCTAAAGGAAGTATTGCAGGAATTGCTGGAGTATTGATGCCGAACCGCTTTGTCAGCCTGAGCATTTCGCAGAAATTGGTCGAAGGGCAAAGCGGTTGAAAAGAGGGTTGTTCAATTTAATTCCGGGCTTCCTTTTGAGATGTAATAATCCAAATTAATTCCACCATCTGCGTATCGCAAAGGGTGAATTAGTTATTTTCAAAACATCACCGACACCAGCTCATCCAGGCTAACATGATGAAAATATTCCCCTATGGGAAAGGCCGCCAGTGCCTGCCGTACCGCTTGCTCTTCATGTTTAACGCCTGTTAAGGCGGTTTCAATTTCTTCCACCGGGCGGGAATTGAAAAAATCCCCGTAGATCTTCACCGCCTTGATCACTCCTTTCTCCACATTCAGGTTCATTTCCAGGGTACCTCCGGTAGTACGTATGCCCTGTTGCAGGTCGTATTTTGGGGAATTGCCGAAATTCCACTCCCAGGTGGCGTATTTCTCATCCCGGATCTGCTGGATCTTTTGCAGGTCGTCCTCGGTAAATTCATACATCTTCGCCTCCGGATTGGTATTCAGCACATGTTGCATGATCAGCTGGCGGAAGGCGGGCAGGCTTAAAGGTTCTTTCAGGTGCTCAGAGATGTTGGTCACCCGCTTGGGGATGGATTTTACCGCCCGGTCCTTGTATTTCAGGCGGTTGATCTTCAGCGCCCCGCTCAGGTCCTTCATCTCGGAGGCGAAAAGGAGAGTACCGTGATGCAATACTTTGTTCTTGAACACATGCTCCGCATTGCCGGAAAATTTCTTCCCGTCGATCATCAGGTCGTTGCGCCCCTCAAAACGGGCATCCACCCCCAGTTGCTGCAACACTTCTATGATGGGCAGGGTGTATTTTTTAAAGTCTACCACTTCGGTATTCTCCCCGGTATGGGTAAAGGAAAAATTGAGGTTGCCCATATCGTGGTAGACGGCCCCGCCCCCTGACATTCGGCGCACCACCTTCATGCCTTTCTGCTTCACATAGGCCACATTGATCTCCGCCAGGGTGTTCTGATGCTTGCCCACGATAATGGCATTGTCGTTCTGCCACAACATAAAAACATCTTCCTTCAGATGTTTGAAGATAAACTCATCCGTAGCGATGTTAAAATAGGGGTCGGTGGAGTGGTGATCTATGCAGAGCATTTTTTTTGGCCGCAAAAGTACGGGCAGAAATCTTTTTTGAAAAGTCATTAACGGTTTTGCGCAGAAGGGGTCATTACTTGGCGCTTAGTGTTCTGGAATCAGCAAAGGCGACTATTCCTTTGTTCATCTGTCCTTTCTGTGTTTTTTTGCCTGAATTGCTAAGCAATACAAATGGGCGCGGCCAGGGAAACCGGCAACATTACAGTGGTGGGTACAAGGAAAGGCGTTCCGCCCTGTGAAAAGTTACAAATGAGCCGTTATCTGGAGTGATCTCTGCTTCAAAAACTACTTTTTTACCGGGGTAAGTGACTTCCACGATCCTTCCGCCAGGCATGCCGTTATTGTCGGTGGAAAATCCTGGTGAAAATAGGATATTTCCGGTTTGCGGC
>CAZBIF010000230.1:0-2356 GCA_964492055.1 uncultured Flavobacteriales bacterium | reverse complement strand
ATTCCGGCTGGGAAACCTGGCCCTTCGATCAGCCACATTATTTGATTTTGAATTCAGCCTATGGCGGCAGCTGGGGTGGAACGGAAGGAACCGACGATTCTATTTTGCCGCAAAGGTTTTACGTGGATTATGTTAGATATTACAAATAAAGCTGGAAAGAAAAAACCGGGAAAAGGGCATTAAATATTTTGAAGCTCACTTTCCTTCAATTTGACAAATGTTGCTGGTTCGAACACCGGTATTGCTGCTGATTTATAATCTTTTTTTTTGTTACTATGAAATTCAAGGATTCATTCAAGGCTACTGAATACTGAATTGCATCCTCGAAATCATTAAAATCGCTTTTAAGTGCGTATAGTATATTTTTTTCCGAAACGTCAAGAATATCCAGAAGCTCTAAAAGTTCTCCTATAACCAATCGGGGCTTTTTTCTCCCAGGACTTTTATCACGATAAAATGAACATTATTGATACTCAGACTGGAAGTATAAATTTGTATCTTTTTCTTGTCTGCTAAATTGTAAACTTTGGAGGCAGCTATTGCAAAAGGTTGCCTGTCTGTTAAAAAATCAAGAATGACATCAGTGTCAACAAAAACTTTAGATGCCGTATTTCTTTGACCTTTCTTCATCTAAAATTTTTTTATAATCAAAATCCGAGTCCACTTTAAGAATGCCTCCTAATTTCCGCACTCTCAATTTAAAACGTATTTGTAAATGAAGGTTAAACTTGATTATCGTCATTATTTCCTCGAATCATTAATAATTTGAGCTTTCTCATCCAGAATTACTTATTTTTCCTGATAAGACTTCGAAACTTTTATATAGAAAACCAATTTACTAATATTGGCTAATCTAAAATTTGCCTCTTCAATGTCATGAAATACCTGCTCTTTCTTTGCCCCATTTGGTTGCTGCTAGCCTGCGAACTGGAAACTATCAATTCCAATTATTCGGTTAAATATGAAATAGACCTGGCCGGTGAGAAAACAGAATTCCCTCCTATGTGGCGCAGCACCGGCTTCACCCCGGCGGAAATGATCTTCACCCCTTCCATGCAGCTTACCCTGGACAACATCAGCATCACTGCCTTCAATGGCATAGTGTACTTCCGGCCCCACTACCTGCTGAACCTGGTTGGCAGTCGCAACATCGGAACGCCCCGGGTGGAATACAACTGGACCCTGCTAGACCAGGTACTGGACGAACACGTTGCCCGTGGCCAAAAACTCATCTTCGAGGTGATGGGTTATCCTTCCTCCAGCTGGGAGGTGCAATCGGCAGAATTCGATGCTGCCTACCAGGGCCAGACCAATAGTGAGGTATATTATTTCAATGATTTCGAAGATCCCAAACAGCTGCGGGAATACAAGGATATGGTCTCTCAGTTGTTCCTGCACCTGATCGATCGCTATGGCAGGGAGGAGATTCTGAGCTGGTATTTTGAG
Source organism: uncultured Flavobacteriales bacterium (assembly GCA_964492055.1). Classification (GTDB taxonomy): domain Bacteria; phylum Bacteroidota; class Bacteroidia; order Flavobacteriales_E; family Vicingaceae; genus CAZBIF01. The sequence continues at coordinate 910 of CAZBIF010000230.1, read as the reverse complement.
GTAACCAACGAACCGGACATCATACACTTTTGGACCAAAGGCATTCCGGCACTGCTCAACTATTACGATGCCGTTACCCTGGCCATCGAAGAGATCGACCCGGAAATCCGATACGGAGGCCCCGGAACCGCCCGTGGATTATCCCCTGAATTCAAGCAGTTTGTCGCCCACTGTGATACCGGCACTAACTATTTCACCGGCAAACCTGCAATCAAGCCCGATTTCATTTCAGTACACCGGAAGGCCAAGCCCTATGTGATGATCGACCAGGAGCTGGAAATTTACAGCTACCTCAAGCAGAACCATCCGAGCCTGTTGTCCCTGCCATTTATGAATGATGAAGCCGACCCGATCGCAGGCTGGAGCAGGAATTTCTGGTGGCGTCCTTTGCCATGGTACGCAGCCTTCGTGGTACAATCGGTGGACCTCCACCATCAGGTGATGATCGATTCGCTGGGGCTGGATTACCCGATACTGAGCAACGACAATGGCTTCATGGGCTTTTGGGGGCAGCGTACCCACTTTACCAGGTTTATCCGAAACATGGAAGAGCAAAATAATCCGGATTCCCTTTTCTACCTGGTAAAAAAACCGGTTTATACTGTGATGAGTTTGCTGGGTTTTATGGGGAAGCAACGACATGCAGCAGTTTCGACTGACAGCAGTAAATCCTACATCGGGTTAATTTCTACAGAAAGAGAAGACGGGACGATTGCCATTATGGCTTATAATGCTCCCGAATTTCGCATCAACTATGAAATAGAGCCTAGCATGAACATGGATGCTGCCGATAGCGCCAATTTCTTCGGCAAAGACGAAACGGTGCTGGTCCAATTGAACAATATGCCATTCGTCAAAGGGAAAGTAAGCCAATTTTTATTGGATCGGGAACATGGTAATCCATACCAGC
>CAZBIF010000229.1:0-2388 GCA_964492055.1 uncultured Flavobacteriales bacterium | reverse complement strand
TTACAGTTTAAAATTACTCTATTTTTAAACTGTCCTATTTAAGGGGGAGCCGACATGAGTACTTAAGGTACTTGTATAAGATAAATAAGTCATACAGCTATTAACCGAAATCGTATCACCTACCCAACATCTATTGTTAGCACTATCAAAAACATTCAAGTAAGCTACGTAATAATTAGCTGAAGGATAGGTATAAACAGGGTGTATGCTTGAATCTAAAGGTATATTGTAATCCAATTGCCATTCATACCGATATAGATTTAGGGGTACGGTTTTATTTGTAAAAAATACAGTATTATTTGTGTCTACGGTATAAGTAAATTCTGCTTTTACGCCCGCACTTTTGCAATGTGGTTGAGCCTTTATATAAATAAGGGAAAAAATAAATACCATTACTAAGAGGTAGCACTTTTTCATAATTGTTATTTTAATCATTCAAAAATAGGGTTATTTCAAGGAAACCACCCTCAAATTAAACACCACCGCCCCCAATAGGATAAAAGCCCCCAGCTGATGGAACAAACCCAGGGAAATGGGCACCGCATAAAGCAAGGTGAAAACTCCCAGAAGGAATTGAAAAAGCACGGCCCCCAGTAGAAAATTCAGGCCGCTATGCTGGGCCTGGTTTAAAGTAAGTTTCTGGCTTTTCAGATAAATGAATCCGATGAGGGCCACAATTCCATACGCCAGGTAGCGGTGCACAAACTGCACCCCGGCCAAACCTTCCGTAAAATTTTTCCACCAGGGTTGCATGGCCGTCACCCCTTCGGCGATCCATTGCTCCCCCATCTTCGGCCAGCTGTTGTACACCTTGCCTGCATCCAGGCCTGCCACATAAGCCCCCCAGATGATCTGCACCAAAGTGAGCACCATTAACAATTGCAACCAGGGTTTTAGTTTTATTCCTTCCCCTGATTGTTTTTCCAGATTAACCAAACCCAGGGGCACCCAGAAGGTGTAAGCAAAGGTGATAAAAGCAGTGGTCAGGTGCATGGCCAATCGGTAGTGGCTTACGTCGGGATCACTTTTCAATCCGCTTTTCACCATATACCATCCCAAGAAACCCTGAAATCCTCCTAAAAATAATATCAATACCAGTTTGGGCATTAGCGATGGTGAAATTTTGCCTTTAAACCAGAACCAGAGAAAGGGTAAAATAAATACCAAGCCGATAAAGCGGCCAAACATGCGATGCATGTACTCCCACCAGAATATGCTTTTGAACTCCTGCAGGCTGAAATTAAAATTCACCTGCTGGTATTCGGGATAGGCCTTATATTTGTTGAACAAGTTGATCCAGTCGGCTTCATCTGCCGGGGGGGTGGAACCGAAGATCGTCCATTCTACCATGGATAGGCCCGAATGGGTAAGGCGGGTCATACCGCCGATGGCGGTCATAATGAAGATGAGTACACAACCGAGAAGCAACCAGTAAACGATCGGCCGGTAATAGGGAGTGGTCATTTAGGTATAGGCGCGCTTCATGAAATAGGTAAGCAACTCCGGGATGGAATTCAAAATGCTTTGCTTAACGGAATGCAGGGATTTATTTGCTTTCCCCTCAGAAGTAGTTTCTTCAGCATCTTCTTTTTGCAGGGGTTCGGCTTTTTTCTGTTCCACAATGGTGGCCTGGTATTGTCCGTCGTGAATGGCGTTGATCTGCCGGTGGATCTCCTCCTCATTGATCTGTGCGGGATCAAAATGAAATTCAGCCAGGCCGCTCTCAAAATGCACGCTCCCTTCGCTCACTCCCGGCAGTTGCACGATCTTGTTTTCAATGAATTTGGCACAGCCCATGGCACACTTCATCCCTTCCACCTTGAGGGCCACCGTTTTCACTTCACCGCTGGGGGCTGTAGCCGTGCTTTCTTCCGTGGTTTTTATTTCCTTCACTTCCGGTGCAGACTGGCAAGCTACCATCCACAAGATGCTTCCGAAAATCCCTGCAAGGAGTACTTTTTTCATCTGCTGAATTTTTGCCGCAAATTTAACCATAAAAAAGATGGCGGGGAGTTAAATAATCTACCTTTGCCGGCTTGAAAATCAAGCAGCTCATCGACCTGAACAATCCCCTCTGGCAGTGGGGTGTAATGCTCTTTCTGGCCTTTATCTGGGGCAGTTCCTTTATTCTCATGAAAAAGGGCCTGCAATCCTTCAATAACTTCGAGGTCGCTTCCCTGCGGGTGTTTATTTCCTTTTTATTCCTCAGTCCGGTGATGGTGCGCAATTTCCGCAAGATCAATCGCCGCGACTGGCCCAAACTACTACTGGCGGGTTTACTCGGCAGCGGCTTGCCGGCCTACCTTTTCACCACGGCCCAGACGGAGATCAACAGCTCCCTCAGTGGCATGCTGAATTCCCTGGTACCCCTCTTCACCGTGATCATCG
>CAZBIF010000228.1:1213-2394 GCA_964492055.1 uncultured Flavobacteriales bacterium | reverse complement strand
ACGATCAACCCGGGATTCAATTCTCACACTATCGTTAAAATAGCTTAAAGCCGAAATATTATCGTATTCAAAAAGGATGTCAGCCTGGATGTCACTTTTTCCTGCCAGCATTTGCAACTGCCCGAATTTCATACTGCCTTTGGTGAGCTGGTAGTCGGTTTGAAGATTCTCTACCTTAAGACCAGTGGCGGAATCGTAGGTTGTAAGGCTTTCCACCTGCATTGCCAGGGTGTCAAAGTGTAATTTAAACTCACTCAGATTGGCATAAATATCTTTAAGTACAAAATGATTATAATCCCAGCGATAACGGATAGAATCCCTCCTTTGGTGGTCCATGGAAAAGCGGGTATCCATTAATTCTACTTTCTCTATTACAAAGGCTTTTTGCTTAGAACCTTTGCCAGGCCTGGACATTTCCCTTATGTTGTGAATGAGGTTGTCCAGGTTGAAATAATCGTCATCTACACTTTTAATCAGGTTTATATCAGCACCGAGAAGCCTTGCACTTTCAATAGAAGTGAAACTTTTGTTGATCAGGGAACGCACGTTGTAGTTTAGGGTGATTTCGTCTACATAGATCATCCTTTGCTGGTGATTATCCCATACCGTAAGTCCCTTTATAAATATAGTGTCGAACCATTCCAGGTTTACATATTTAACTTCAATCGGAAATTCAAGTTTTTCTGAAAGATATACTGATAATTTTTGAACCAGGCGGGTTTGAATAAAAGGATGTTGAAGTGCAATTATTGAAAGCAATAAAAATCCGGTAAGCACAGAAATAGTCAATATCACCGTAACAGTGAGAACTTTTTTTACTTTACCATAATTAATCTTAATATTGTTCACATCATATGACCCCGGTAATCCTTGCTATTGAATCGTCCTGCGACGAAACATCTGCGTCAATTATAAAGAACGGCAAAATTCTTACCAATATTATTGCTTCCCAGAAAGAGCAAATATGGTGGAGTGGTACCCGAACTGGCTTCACGGGCGCATCAACAAAATATTATTCCAGTTGTTAATCAAGCTATTGTAAAAGCAAAAATAAGCAAAAACGAGCTAAATGCCATTGCTTTTACCCGAGGCCCCGGATTACTAGGTGCATTGCTGGTGGGAAATTCGTTCGCGAAAGGTATGGCTTTGGCCTTAAAGATCCCGCTGATAGAAGTAAATCA
>CAZBIF010000228.1:0-1203 GCA_964492055.1 uncultured Flavobacteriales bacterium | reverse complement strand
GGCCCATTTTATCGATGAACCCGTTCCGGAATTTCCGTTCCTTTGCCTTACTGTAAGTGGAGGACATACCCAGATCGTATTGGTGAAAGGACACCTCGAAATGGAAATTATCGGACAAACCAGGGATGATGCCGCCGGGGAAGCCTTTGATAAATCAGCCAAACTGATGGGTTTACCTTATCCGGGAGGCCCATTAATAGATCACTATGCCAGCAGTGGCAATCCTGAAAAATTTTCTTTTCCTGAAACAGAAATGCCCGATTATGATTATTCTTTCAGTGGAATAAAAACGGCTATCCTCTATTTTTTGAGAGATCGACAGCGGGATAATCCGGATTTTATCAAGGATAACCTGGCTGATCTTTCTGCCAGCATTCAGAAGACATTGATCGATATGTTGTTGAAAAAGCTGGTAAAAGCTTCCAGGGATTTCGGCATTAAACATATAGCCATTGCCGGCGGTGTTTCAGCTAATCAGGGCTTGCGCAACCGGATGAAAGCGGAATCTCAAAAGCGAAACTGGAAAGTTTATATACCGGCATTCGAATACTGTACCGACAATGCAGCAATGATTGCCATGGCGGCTCATTTTAAATTCCTGGCCGGGCAGTTTGCAGGTCTGGATGTTAGTCCGATGCCTAGAATGCCTTTCTGAAATTATTCTGTGGCATTTTAAGCCACCTCAAACGTAAAAATTCCTCCAGTTCCAAAAACATTAGATCTAACCTTTTTAAATTTAATCCTGAACCGATTTTTTATTATGGCAACAGATTATCCCAAGAGTGTAAATATTAAAAATAAGAAAGCATCTTTCGAATTCCATTTGCTGGATAAGTACATCGCCGGACTTATATTGACAGGCACCGAGATCAAATCCGTCAGGATGGGGAAAGCAAGTGTGCAGGAAGCTTATTGTGCCTTCATCAATGGTGAATTGTTTGTAAAGGATATGAACATTTCTATTTATGAACAGGGAACCCATGCCAACCATGAACCCAAAAGGCAACGTAAGTTGTTGCTCAACCGGAAGGAACTTGATAAGCTTGAAGGAAAAATGAAAGAAAAAGGATTGACGATTATTCCTCTAAGGCTTTTTGTAAATGAACGTGGTCTGGCCAAACTGGAAATTTCCCTTGCCAAGGGTAAAAAAGTTTATGATAAACGGGAAGATATCAAAGAAAAAGATATGAAGCGGGAGTTAAG
>CAZBIF010000227.1:0-2457 GCA_964492055.1 uncultured Flavobacteriales bacterium | reverse complement strand
ATCTTGGCCAGGTTGTTCACGATCTGGTTAAAACCCTCGGAAACAAAGTCGGCAAACTGCATCTCCACCATGGCCTTGTACCCGTTGATGGAAAGCCCCAGGGAAGTGCCTACGATGGCCGCTTCGCAAAGGGGCGTATTGCGCACCCGCTCCCGGCCGTATTTTTGCACCAGCCCATCCGTGGCTTTGAATACCCCTCCATATTCTGCAATATCTTGACCCATGAAAATGAGGTTGGGGTGTTCGGCAAGGGCCAGGTCCAGGGCATTGTGCACAGCATCGATCAGGCGCATTTCTTTCTTTTCCTCGCCTGCCTCCCGTGGCTGGAAGTCGAAAGGGGCATACACATCGCCAAGCTCAGTTTCTTTTTGAGGCACAATGGGCGGCTCGGCATAGGCCTTCTCCAGACCTTCCTCAATCTCCGTTTTGATCTCCTCTCTATATTGTTCCCGCAGTCCCTGGCTGAGTACTTCTTCCTGCAGCAGGTAATCCTCGTACCGCTGCACCGGGTCTTTTTCTCCCCATTCATCGAATAGTTCGGCAGGTACGTACTTGGTGCCCGAGGCTTCTTCGTGCCCCCGCATGCGGAATGTAATGCATTCCAGGATCACCGGCTGGGGTTCCTGCCGCAAGGTATCCGCCAGCTGACTGGCCTGCCGGTATACATCCAGCACGTTGTTCCCCTGCACCTGCACCGCCCGCATGCCGTAGCCCACTCCTTTATCGATGAACTGCTTGCAGCGGAATTGCTCTGCCGAAGGGGTACTGAGGCCATAACCGTTGTTCTCGATCACAAAAATGACCGGCAACTGCCATACTGCAGCCACGTTAAGGGCTTCGTGGAAATCGCCCTGAGAAGTGGCCCCATCACCGGTAAAGGCAAGCACCACCTTACCGCTTTGTTTCAGCTTTTCCGCCAGGGCAATGCCATCGGCTACCCCCAGCTGGGAACCCAGGTGGGAGATCATGCCCACGATATGATGTTCCGCAGTACCGAAGTGAAAGGAGCGGTCGCGCCCCTTGGTGAAACCGGAAGCTTTGCCCTGGAACTGCGCAAACAGGCGGTGCAGGGGAATCTGCCGCCCGGTAAAAACGCCCAGGTTGCGGTGCATGGGTAAAATGTACTCCTCCCCTTTCAGGGCATGCACGCAGCCTACGGAAATAGCTTCCTGCCCCATGCCGGAAAACCACTTGCTGATCTTCCCCTGCCGCAACAAGATGAGCATTTTCTCTTCGATCATGCGCGGTTTCAGCAGCTCGCGGTAGAGTTGCAGCAGTAAACTATCGGATAGATCGGTGCGGTCGAAATAGAGGGCCATGGGATTGCTTTGCGGCCAAAGTTATCGCTTATTGCCTAACTTTACAGGAGTATTGAAGCATCTTTTTAACATGAGCTGGCAGGAGATCATCATCATCATTATTGCATTGGGGGCCGTGCTTTACCTGATCCGCTTTTTCCGCAGGCAGGTTAAATCGCACGACTGCAACGACTGCGCCCTGATGGATATGAAAAAGGAGTCCGATAAGGAACTTTCATCCAAGCAAGTTTAGCAGCCTGCTTATTTTTGCCCCGCATGTTTAAAATCGCCCTGATCTATCGCAAATTCTACGGCAAGTTCCTGCTGGCCCTCTTCCTCTTTTCACTCTGTCGCCTGCTCTTCTATTTCTTCAACCACTCTTACTTTTCGGAAGTGGAATTCCTCAATTTCACTGGCGGCATCCGCTTCGACTGGATGGCCATTACCATACTTTACCTGCCTTTCTGGGTCCTCCACCTCATCCTCTTTAAAGGGGGCACTCTCGCCCACCGCCTGCTGTTTCACCTGTTCAACAGCCTGGCCCTGGCCCTCAATATCCTTGATCTGGAATATTTTAAGTTTACCTTCAAACGCACCACTTTTGACCTGATCGGCACCGCCGGCCTGGAGCAGGACCTGTTTAACCTGGCCCCTCACTTCATGCGCGACTACTGGTACCTGCTCCTGATCTTTACCTTGCTGGTATGGCTGAGCGACCGCCTCTATTGCTGGATCGACCGTATAAAAATAGAAAGACAGGGACCGGTCAATTACCTGCTGTTCTTTGTGCCCACCCTGGTCTTTCTGTTTGTCGGCTTTCGCGGCGGTTTGCAGTACAAGCCCCTGAATGTGATCCAGGCGGGGCAGTATGCCCCGGCGCAGAACATTCCCCTGGTGCTGAATACCCCTTTTACCATGCTCAAATCGGCCTACAAGGAAGAACTGCCGGCGCGGTCGTTCTACGCCACCGAAGAGTTATCCCAGCACTTCTCCCCTATCCTTTCTATTCACGGCGATTCAGTGATCCGCCAAGACAATGTGGTGCTGATCATCCTGGAGGGGTTTTCCCGGGAATACATCGGTGCCCTGCAGGGAGGAAAAAGCTATACCCCCTTTCTCGACAGCCTTATCGGTGAAAGCCTGGTATTTGAAAATGCCT
>CAZBIF010000226.1:0-2474 GCA_964492055.1 uncultured Flavobacteriales bacterium | reverse complement strand
AACCTTTTGTAAAATTAGCAGCTTAAATATTTGTTTTTATCTTAGAATGCTCAGTAGGCGGGATCGCAGTGACCAAAAAGTGAAAGCCAATAACAACGAGCGGAGCGAGTCATTGCGATCCGCCAACCGGCGGAGAGCAATCTAAAAATATTTTCATATGCTACCTTTGGAATATGAAGGATATGTGGGTGTACTTCATGGCCAATCAGAATAACAAGGTACTCTACACCGGAGTTTCTAACAGCCTGGAGCGAAGAGTAGGGGAACACAAAGCGGGAATAAAGGATGGGTTCACGAAAAAATACCGTTGTCATAAACTCGTCTATTATGAAAAATTCAATAACCCGACAGAGGCAATAAGAAGGGAAAAACAAATTAAGGCAGGTTCCAGGAAAAAAAAGAACGATCTGGTAAATAAGATGAATCCGGAATGGAGGGATCTGGCTGAGGATTGGTGATGCTGCATTTATATAGACTGCTTCTTCTACCGATAGTTATCGGTATCATCGCAGTGACCACCGTTTTTTAATGAAGATACGGTATAAGAGCAACAATAAATCACGACCAGGCTTTCGTCACTGCGAGGAGCGAGAGCGAGGCGGCAGTCTATCCCTGACGAAAGCCTACTTCTTAACCACCTTCTTACTAAAAAATCCTCCATCTTCACCTTTCCCTTGCAGCAAATAAAGCCCCGCCGGGCCGGGGATGTGAAAAAGAGGAGTAGCACCGGGAGACACCTCTTCCTCCCAGAGCAGGCGGCCGGCGCTATCAAACAGCCGTAGGGTAATTGCTTGATCTCCTGGTTCTATGGTAAAGCTACCGCTGTTGGGGTTGGGGTAAATATCTATTGGGATATTTTTATCAGAGGTGGAGTTATGGTTAGTTGCCAATTGGCACCCAAACACATAATTGGAATCAAGGTATAATAATCCGGAACTGTCTTTCAGGCATGCTAGTTTATGTCCGGTTTGACCTAAGGGATGAAAGTATATGTTTTTCATAAAACCGGAAATTGAACCCACTCCTTCAATCAGGGCCAAGTCAATAGGATAAGTGGAACTTGTGTCAACCGCAATATGAAATCTTCTATGAAAATTAACACCCACCAGGATGGAATCAATAGAATCCACCACCAATATTTCAGAGGTATCGTGTAGTAAGGTAGGTTGTAAAGTATCTCCGATTTTAAGATCAAAATCATACAGTAAAGTGTCTTTCCAATTGTTCCCCAGCATCCATACCTTTTTGTTTAAGGAATCATTGCGGAAATATCCAACAGTATCTTCCGGAGGGAAGGAAGAATAATAATAGCCCTGGTAATAACTTTTAACTACCGGTCTATTGTAAAGCAAGTAATAATTATGGTTATTGACAACCGTATCCCCGATGATAGTATATTGATCAAGGGTAAATGATGTCCAGCTGCCGCTGCTCTGATCCCGCCACATTACCCCTTTGGTAGGCAGGGGTACATAGGCCTGAGCACTCAGGGCGAAGGTGAAGGCGGTTAACGTAAACAGTAAAAGGTAGTTTTTTGCCATGATTTATTGTTTGAGCAGTTTGCGATTCAACATTTTTCCTTCCTTATCAATAATTCGTAGGAGGTACAGGCCGGCCACTCCATTCAAGTGGAGGTGATCTGCGCTGCTGTAAATATTTTGTTCCTTTTGCAATTGCCCTTGGGTATCATATACGCTTACTTGCAAGGGATACTCCGGGCTTTGAACTTTTACCAGGCCAGTAGTAGGATTGGGATAGATATGAATGCGGTCACTTGGCGGGGCCGAAGCGACCTCATTCATTCCCACCAGGCAATTGCTAATGATACAACCATTGCTGTCTACCCGGATAGCCCAGACATCCTGTTTAGGTGTAGCCGGAGGGCTATCCCGTACCTCACCCACAGCCATAAAACCTCCGTCATCTAAGGCTATTACGTCAAGCAAATAATTCTGATTGCGGGATTCGGTAGGATCATGTTCATACGTATTTACAAATAGGCTGTCCCCGTCTTTATCGGTATGTACCATAACTCCGTAGCCGGTGCCGGTGGAACCATCTGCCCCGGACCCTACCGCGATCAGGCTGCTGTCGGGCAATTGTTTTACCACAAACAAGTAATGGTTGTAACGGATAGGGCCGTAGGTCTTTGCCCACATCAGTTTTCCAGCGGCATCTACCTTAAACAAGGCTGGTTTACCCCGGGTGTGCGACCCCCCCTGGGAGATACTAATACCACTGCTGAATACGAAATTACCGTCAAAAGTTTGAATAGCATTAGCGGACTGATCATTATATGGTGTATCGTACTCGTACCTCCAGAGTTGCTTGCCTGTGGAATCGGTACGAATTAACATCGGATCGAGGTTGCGGCTGTTCTGATTGGGGTATTGCAAATTATGCCCTCCGAGGATAAAGCCCCCATCTGTAGTCTGCTGCACAGAACTAAAAAATTCATGGGTATTGTTAAAAAT
>CAZBIF010000225.1:752-2508 GCA_964492055.1 uncultured Flavobacteriales bacterium | reverse complement strand
CCTTATGTTCTCCCACCCGGGGCAGTATTCTTACCGGCAGAAATCCAAACCGGTTCGCCTGTTTCAAATGGGGCCATACTTTGCGTCCACAGGAAGTTACGTTGGCAGAAATATTGCAAAAGGAAGGCTATTCCACCGGTCATTTTGGTAAATGGCACCTGGGTTCAGTGCGGGCAGGTAGTCCGGTAAATCCCGGAGCCAGCGGGTTCGACCATTGGTTTTCGGCACTAAACTTTTTCGACCTCGATCCGATCCTGAGCCGCAAAGGGGTCGCTGAAAAGGTAGCAGGGGAAAGTTCGATGGTGGTGGTGAATGAGGCGATCGATTTTATTCGAACTCAGACCACCGACTCTAAACCTTTTTTTACCGTGATCTGGTTCGGTTCTCCGCATAATCCACACCAGGCAATGGAAAGTGATAAACAGCTTTATCCTGATCAACCGGAAGCATTGCAGGATTTCTACGGGGAGATCACTGCCCTGGACCGGGCGGTGGGAAAGCTGCGACAGGAACTTCAGACCTTAAAGATTAAGGAAAACACCCTGGTTTGGTATTGCAGCGATAATGGTGGACTGCCAAGGGTAGGTTCCACCGGCGGCAGAGGCCATAAAAGTCAATTGTACGAAGGAGGATTAAGGGTGCCGGCTATCATTGAATGGCCTGCCGGAATAAAAAGTGGCCAGATTGAAGTCCCTGCCAGTACGGTGGATATTTTTCCAACCATCATGGAGGTTACCGGAATTGACTACCAAAGCAAGTTACCCATTGATGGAATTTCGCTGTTGCCCATTATTAAAGGGGATCAGCTGCAACGGGAAAAACCGATGGGCTTCTGGTCGTATCCTGTGGCTGGTGACCCGGCGGGCGTGGCGCTGATGGAAGATCACCTGCTGGAGCAACAGCAAGGTACCACTTCGATTGACAGCGCTTTGCTCGATCTTGATGCCTGGATCATTCACAGTTACACTTCCGATTCCTTTCCTGGTCATGCTGCCTGGCTGGACTGGCCTTACAAATTGCACCAACTGCCCGGAGAAAAGAGTGTCGCTTATGAATTGTACAATTTAACGTTGGACTCCATGGAGCAGGTTAACCTGGCAGAAAAGGAAGTTTCCACTGTGCAAAAGATGCAAGAGCAATTAATCACCTGGCAAAAATCAGTCTTACACAGCTTAAATGGAGGCGATTATGACGCGGCAGAGGTTTTTTAGGCAAAACATGAAGGTCTCGGTCGACTGGATTATCGTAATCCTGATTTTGTTGATCGTTAATGCGGTTAATGCCCAGGTTGCCACCAATCCGGTTTTGTCCAAACAAGAGTTGAAAAAAGACCGTGAACAAATGCATAGCCCCGAGATCTTTGCATTTCCGGCTTATGCCTTGCAATACTTTGCCAAATCTGCTGAAAATTTCCAATCCGACCAGATCCGCATTCCTCTTTATTTGAAAAACAGTGTCAAGACCGAGCATCCGGGTTTGATTGTCAAAGGTGGAGTGCCTTTACCCAAAGGTGTTTTGACCAAACCCTATGCTTTCCGCGTGTTGGATGAACATAACCAGTCAATGCCTGGCCAAATAAATGAATCAGCTTATTGGCCGGATGGCAGTATAAAGTGGCTTCTTTTAGTAATGAATAGTCCGGTGAAAGCTACTGGCGAACAGGTGTATCATTTGGAATTGCTGAAAAATCAGGAGCAAACCATCGAAAACAGGATTAATGTTGAGCAAGAAAATGGTTTAATTACTGTGAATACCG
>CAZBIF010000225.1:0-742 GCA_964492055.1 uncultured Flavobacteriales bacterium | reverse complement strand
GAAGCTGGAATTTTCTCTGGAGGAGGAAGGAAATTCCCTGTTCAGAAAGATCCTAATGCTTCATGAAAACCAGCAACTGCCGGTCTTCAACCCAGATAATCAGGCCGCATTATTTGCGCAAATAGTAAGGAAGCAGGACGCTGCCAAAGAAGAAAAGATCCATTTCGATCGAATGGTCAAGCATTCAGTGCAGCTTGAAGAGGCAGGTCCTGAAAGGGTGGTAATCCTGGTCGAGGGTGTATTGCAATCCGTTCAGGGAGAAGAATTTGCGCCCTTTCAATTAAGGATTTATGCCCATGCAGGATCATCACAACTAAGATTTGTTCATTTTTTCATTTACAACGGCAATCCGGAGCAGGATTTCCTTACTTCGGTTGGGTTCCGGCTAAACACAGCTTTCTCCAGCATTACAGCATTCTCCGTTTCCGGTGTTGGCGCCACCAGACATAAGATCGAATACAATCCATCAAGTGGTTATCCTTTATGGTCCAAAGTTGCTTTAATTCAAAACAGCAGTAATGCTTTCAAAATCCAGAAATGGATCGATCCGGTCCACAATAGTGCTGTGAAAATGCTGGAGGGCAAACGAAGTGCCGGATGGGGTAGTCTTGCATCGGATCAGGTCGTTCTCACTGCAGGAATCAGGAACTTTTGGCAGGAGTATCCCCGGGCCCTGGAAATAGATGCAGGTACACAGGAACTGACCCTGTACTTCTACTCTCCTTATGGAGACAAACTGGAT
>CAZBIF010000224.1:0-2515 GCA_964492055.1 uncultured Flavobacteriales bacterium | reverse complement strand
CCCCGGGCTGCCCTAGTATTTCAATGATCCTGCCTTCCGGGCTATCGGAATCATCCTCCCATTTAACGATCTCGGCGATGGCTTTTACTCCGTTTTCAGCTCCTTTCAATTGTTTGAGGGGGATGAAAATATCTACCGGCATGCGTTTGCTGTCCGGTACCAGGAAAGCATATTTGAGTGATTTTTCAATGGTACCTACAAATTCGGTCTGGGCCCGTTCCAGCACTTTCATTACTACCATTCTTCTTCACCCGGATAAGTTGCAGGCTAACCAGATCGCCATGCAGGGCGGTGCCCCGGTTTTTTTCATCCACGTAAATGTCATCGGGCATGCCTTCTACCACCACATAGGCAGAGCCTCCCTGCGTCATATCTACCCGGCCTTGTAATTCTTTCCGGTAATTGGAGCCTTCGGGCAGGCGGTATTTACCCCTTTCGGTTTCCTCCAGGGCACCTTTCCCGGACAGTTCCGCCATTTTTTTAGCGATCAGTTTGCGGGCGGCGGTTTGTTTCACCCCCATCTTCTGGGAATTCCAATGGGCTGTCGGGTTAGCTTGAAAAGTTTCTACAATTTGCTGAGTTAGACTTTTTGACGGTTTTTTTGATCCCTTTTTTTTGCCCATAAATTTGCTGGCAGCTATGCTTTAAAATGAAAGCTGCAAAGCTACTTATTCTAAAAGAGGTAGATATTTATCTCAAAATTAACTTCCTGTTAACCAATAGGCCCTTCTCAGTAAGGATCTGCAAAACGTGAATTCCGCTGGTGATTTCACTGCTAATTACCAATTTATAATCGGAAGTGGCTGGTACCTTTTTCCTCCAGACTTCCCTTCCTTGCACATCTATTAATCGTAATTCCTGAAATGCAAAATTTGTTTGAATGGTAAGAAACTCCTTCGCAGGATTGGGGAAGATATTTACCGAAACATCCGCCATGGTTCGCTTTTGTGTTTTCTCAAGACCAATGAAACAGTTGGAATAAGTGATGGGGGGTGATAATTTTACGATCTGTTTTTGAAAAGCGGCAGATTTGTTGAGGTATTCGGTTAACACATCAATATTGTCCAGATAAGTAGCACCTGTATTTGTGCTATCCAGCCCAACACCCATAACGAGGTCAATCACTTTTCTATCCCCCGGTTCGAACAGATAAGGTTCAATAGACGAAATTGTTTTGTTATCCCCCTGATAGGGTGCAACCCCCTTACCCAGATGAATGCGTGACCATTCGTTCGGCTTTCTGGGATCTCCATTAAACATAAAGCGTGTAAGATTCGTAGCGCTCGGATCATATCCTGACCCCCCATAACTCACCGGTGTGGAATCATTCCATAAGCCCTTGAGTGAATAATGAAAATGGTTATTGACGAAAGGAAAATCCCCTCTTCCCGGTAAAATAGAGCTGACATCATAGTCCATGAAGCTATACATTTTTCTATTGATATACTTGTATCCCAACACCGGGGGGTACGCCCCATATCCGTAAGTAGGACTACCTGAAGAGTAATACATGGTATCATCATAATCATCGGCATTGTAGGCATAAACTATGTATTCCTGCGGCAAGGAGCCGGAATAGTCGTCAATAACGTTACCGAGATCAGCATCAAAATAAAAACCACTATGCATATCATATTGGCGCTTGGATCGATTGATCAAAGTATAGCGTACAAAAACACTGTGTTGTAAATGATCAACCTGGTGTTGGTTAAATACATAGACCATCATTTGTATCTCCATATTAAAATCCGGAGCACTCTTTCCATATGGGTTTAAATCATTCGTGATTACCAGGACGGCTTCATCCCCGAGGATGTACGGATAATCACCCGCATAAGGATTATAGCACCCGTCCTCATCAACGTCTACAAAAGGAGCCTGGTCCACTGCTTCCCCCATTTCAGCAATGCCATTGGCCGGCCAGTCCCGAATACTGGCAGGCATTTTATAGTTGGTATGCCGAAAATTTTTGAGATGATAATTGATGTCGTTCCTGTTAATCCTGTACATATTCGGCCGCATGGGTGCATTCGCCGTATTTATAGTTCCTTCTTTAAAATCAGTGCCGTTATAATCTACCGCCAGATGGAGATCCCTGCGGCCCCGAATAAATCCGCTGTTCAAAAAAGAGAATTTCCATAATAGAGAGCTGCGGCTGCCCCTCGGGTAGTTCAATCCGAGAAAGGAAAAACTATTTACCCGATAATCTGCACCCAGGCTGCCATCTGAATTCACCACCAGCGCCAGTCTAGAGGTGGTGATAGTATCGTCTATAGGAAAAGGCATACTACTGTCGGAAGAAATTCCAAACCCAGCATCGGAGCCAATCACTATTTTATTTTCGGATTGATCCAAGCTGTATATTTTAGTAGAAGGCAGTCCGTTTATAAATTCTGTATTTTTTCCTGCATCATGTTTAATGAGTCCTCCTCTTGTGCCATATAAGCTATTATCACGGCCATATGCCACCCATATAGCACCCGACGAAGTGACCAGATCTGCTATATTCGATACG
>CAZBIF010000223.1:1967-2519 GCA_964492055.1 uncultured Flavobacteriales bacterium | reverse complement strand
ATTATACTTTTGATAATAAATACCTGCTTTCCTTTAATATTCGCCGGGATGGATCTTCCCGTTTTGGACCTGAGAATCAATATGGCGTTTTCCCTTCTGTTTCCGCAGGCTGGAGAATTATTGAAGAAGCCTTTATGCCAAAAAACAGCGTTCTTTCCGATTTGAAGCTTAGGGCCAGTTATGGAATTCTCGGTTCTGACCGGATCAACGATTTTATTTTCTCCCGTACCTATACCAACAGGGGCTCAACCTACACCTTCGACCGCTTAGGAACTAAAGTGCGTGGTTTCTACCTTAGCCGGTTCCCGAACGAACTTGTGAAGTGGGAGCAGGTAGTGCAAACCGATATTGGTCTCGATGCAAGTTTCTTCGAAGGCAAGCTGAATATGACCGCTGATTACTATGTAAAGACAACCGAAGATATGTTGATCGGGGTAAGGTTGCCCAGAACTGCCGGATTTGGGGGGCGGCCGGAGTTCAACCTGGGTTCTGTTGAGAACCGGGGCTTTGAGCTTATGCTGAATTACCAGGATCGTATCGGTGATCTAACCA
>CAZBIF010000223.1:0-1957 GCA_964492055.1 uncultured Flavobacteriales bacterium | reverse complement strand
GCCGATGATCAGATATTTTCGGGTAACGGAGGTCCTTTGGGGGGAGGCGTTTCCTTAACCGAGGCCGGATTGCCGATGGGCTCGTTCTTTGGCTGGCAGGTAGATAAGGTTTATCAAACCCAGGCAGAAGTGGATGCCGATAATAATGCAGCTCCAGCAGGAGTATACCAAAATGCCCAAACATCCCCTGGCGATTTCCGCTATGTTGACATTAACGGCGACAACCGGATAAATGCAGATGACCGAACCATCATCGGAAATCCCTGGCCGGGCATGATCTATGGCCTCAATGCTACTTTGGGTTACAAAGGGTTTGATTTCACCCTTTTCTTCCAGGGTGTGAGGGATGTTGATATCGTTAACGTGAATAAAGTTTATTATCGTTCCCTGGTTCAGGATTATAATACTTCCGACCTGGCTTTTGAAGGCTGGACAGAAGCGAATCCTTCCGGCCATCCAAGGCTTAATTTTAATGATCCGAACGGAAATTTCCGTCGTCCGTCGACTTACTTCGTAGAGGATGGTTCTTACCTCAGGTTACGGACCATTCAGGTGGGTTATACCCTGCCCGATGCACTCATTGGGAATATTGGTCTTACCAGTGCCAGGGTATTTGTGAACGGGCAGAATATCCTCACTTTCACCGGTTATGAAGGACTGGATCCTGAAGTAGGGGGAGGCCGCAATATAGACCGGGGCTTCGATGGATTGAACCAGTACCCACAAACCAGATTATTTTCTGCGGGTCTTCAAATCGGTTTTTAAACCTTAAAAATTCTCACTATGAATCGTTTAAGAAAAATATTTACAGTAATTGCCCTTACCCCGCTTTTGCTATTTGTGCAATGCTCTGATGGATTCCTGGATGTAATAAATCCTAATGAAATTGATGCAGGTATATTCTTCAATAATATTCAGGAAGTAGAACTGGCTTTAGCTGGAGTATATGCCTCCAACCATGATTATGAGCTTTGGGGACACAACTATTTTCACCTGATCCTCTATGCCTTGCCCAAAACTGCCGATCTTGATTTTCTGGTGGTGGATCGCTGGAATCAGCTTTACCGTAACGATGTTCAGGTAGATAATGGTGTAATTACCGGGCAGTGGGGAGCCTTTTACCGAGGCATTACCCGTGTTAATGATTTTCTGGCAAATGTTGATAATTATATCGCTGAAAAAAGTCCATCAGCTCAGGAAATTGCTCGTCTGGAAGAAATGCGAGGTGAAGCTATGTTCATCAGAGGCTTCTTCTACTTTCATCTGATCAGGTTATGGGGAGAAGATATTCCTGGTAGAAATGAAAATGCGAAAGGTGTACCTTTAATTCTTGACTTAGCCTCTACCAGGGACGAAATGCAGGTGTCCCGCGCAACAGTTGGTGAGGTTTACCAGCAAATAATTTCTGATTTTAAGGAAGCTGAAAATCTTTTACCTGCAAGCTGGATGGGAGATGACATTGCCAGGGTGGATAGTTATGCCGCTAAATTCATGCTCGCCAAGGTCTACATGCATTATGAAGATTTTTCAACTGCACGTACTTACCTGGAAGAAATCATCAACAGCGGTGAATTTGGTTTGGTACCGTGGGAAGATTATGACGGGCTTTTTAATGGAGACAATGAATTCAGTACCGAGTCGCTATTCGAAATCAATTTTGCCCAGGATCCTCAGGAAGGTAGAGGCGCCGGGGGAATAGGCACTTCTATGGCGATGCCGCTGGCTCCAAAAGGTACGGGCTGGGCCAATGTATACCCGCATGATAACAACATCAAAAGGTTTGGCAACGACCCACGTCTGCAAAGCATTGCCTATGAACCTGGAATAGACATTGTAGGCCCCAGTGGAGCTGTAATTACCCTGGAGAAATTTAACCCCGGTGATCCGGAAGCACTCGGCTGGAGTTTTAAAAAATATGTTCCCAAAAACACAGAGCTTCCGGCCCAGGCTACTAATG
>CAZBIF010000222.1:1953-2542 GCA_964492055.1 uncultured Flavobacteriales bacterium | reverse complement strand
CTGAGGGGATTCTCCGGAGTAATCTGAAAACGACCCAAAAGTTTGCGCTCCAATCGTCAGCCAGTCTAAAATGTTATTCGTGACATTAATTCTGGCAGTGGCCCGTTGAAAATGATCGTTAAGAATGTATCCTTTCTGATCAGTATACCCGCCTGAAATAAAATAAGAAACATCGCCGGTAGTACCTCTCACGCTCAAATCATGAGAATTGATATAACCTGCACTGGTAGCATTATCCCACCAGTCGAACTCAGTTCCTTCTTCTATACCTTCCCTGATTGGTGGAAACAAGGCCAGATCCAACACATCGAAATCTGGATTCGGAGTGGTGTATTCCGGGGCCAGAAAAGCTTCTTCCCAGGAATTATCTCTTAGTTTGATGAGGTATTCCTCCCGGTTTAATAGCTTTAGTTCCGTTGCCGGATTTTGGGTGGTATAAGAGGCGGTATAGTTGAAAACCGGCTTATCCGATTTTTTACCTTGTTTTGAAGTAACCAGGATAACTCCATTGGCTGCCTGGGCACCAAATATTGCCATGCTGCTGGGATCTTTCAACACGTCAATCGATTCTATATCATTAGGATTAAGG
>CAZBIF010000222.1:0-1943 GCA_964492055.1 uncultured Flavobacteriales bacterium | reverse complement strand
TTCCGGTGTAAATGATGCCATCAAGTACGATCAGTACATTCTGATTGCCGTTGATGGTAGTGGCACCACGAACTGATATCTGCGGATTTTCACCGGCAGCATCCACTGCTCCGATATTTAACCCTGGAACTGTTCCCTGTAGCGACTGTGCAATGTTCACGTTGGGAGCTTCCCGAAAAGATTCAATGTCGGCCCGAATGGCTGAACCTGTCAGATCCCGCTTATCCTGGGTGCCATAACCAACCACAATCAGTTCCTCCAGCTGTTGCAAATCAGCATTCATGGTTAAATCTATCACCGATTGATTGCCAACCTTTATCTCCTCTGTAACAAATCCAACCGAGCTGAAAACAATCACTGCACCCTCACCAACGGTAATATTGTAACGGCCTTCAACGTCAGTAACCATCCCATTGGTAGTTCCTTTTTCAACCACGTTTACCCCCGGCAAACCTTCACCGTCCTCCCCGGAATAAACCCTGCCGGCAATGGTACGCTCCTGCACCAGATTATTGCCAGTTTTTTGCGAATGCACTTTTGCACTTTCTGCAAGCAATACTCCAAAGAGCAAGCATTGAATAATAAATCCCTGAAGCAGGCTTTTCGATGCCTTCTTCATCCAATTAAGTAATTTTCTCTTCATGATGTAGTTTAAAATTTATTGTTTGGTTTTCAATAATAGTGGCTATTGTTATTTCAATAGCAATACCCTTCTAATATATGGGTTAATTTGGGGGTGGTCCGTTTCTTATATGGAACATAAATAACTACTGTAATCAGTTTATGAAATAGTTCTTCCAGAGTGTTCTGAAGCACTTCTTATTCAGATTCAGGTAAATTGATGATCAGTTGATTGTTCTTTTGCCTTTTCCTTCCTCCATACCAATTGTATCAGGCGGAATAAATCCTGAACCACATTCCTTTTTGGATCAACTACGGTTAAAATTGAAGCAACTCAATCCAGGTACTTATATTTCGATAGAATGGAGAACATAACATTCCAGTTCTTTCAATCTGCCTTACTATATGTAATAGCTTCATCTATAGCTGTTGCATATTTTCTAAAATAAGATAATATTTCTAAAATATTTTAGTTTATCAACAAAATCATGAAAATATTTTAAAAATTTTGAGAGGTATCGGAAAATGATATGCTTTCACTTGCACCAAAGAATTATTGGTTATTTGCCAAAAATTAACTTTATAGATTCCTGAAAAAGAGGTTCATTTTTACTCTTAACCTATTTCTTTATCCTCATCTTTCGTTTAAATTTCAGATTCAATCGCTAAAATCCGGAAATACAAAGCCTGCCATGAAAAACCTGACTTATCTTCTTTTGCTAATATCCGGCATCTCCGCCTGTAAAACTTCCGGCGAAACGGAAACTTCTGCCCCTCTCCCCCGGATCGCTATTGCCGGTCTGGCTATAGAATCTTCCACCTTCTCCCCTGCCGTTACTTATGCGGAAGCTTTTCATGCCAAAACCGGGGAAGATGTGTTTTCCATTTATCCTTTTTTCGACCCGGATTCCAGTTTGCGGCAACAGGCAGTCTGGTTTCCCACTTTAAAAGGCCATGCCCTGCCAGGAGGCATAGTAGCCCGGCAGGATTATGATTCCCTGGTAAACCTCACCCTCAGCATGCTGCGCGAAAACCTTCCTTACGACGGACTCTTTTTCGACATCCACGGTGCCATGAGTGTGGTAGGCCTGGATGATCCGGAAGGTGACTTCATTGCCCGGGTACGGGAGGTGGTGGGTAAGGAAACGCTGATCTCCACCTGCATGGACCTGCACGGCAATGTTTCAGAACGTCTGGCCGGCCATACCGACCTGATCACCTGCTACCGAATGGCTCCTCACGAAGATGCCATGGACTCCAAACGCCGGGCAGTAGCTAACCTGCTGAGCTGCCTGAAATCCGGAAAGGGTAAACCGGCTTAC
>CAZBIF010000221.1:405-2564 GCA_964492055.1 uncultured Flavobacteriales bacterium | reverse complement strand
TAGCAGCCAATGCCTCTACCCTCATTGAAATTGATGGCGGAGTAAGCAGCAAAAACGCTTCTGAACTTATAAAGTGCGGTGCTGATGTACTGGTGGCCGGGAGCTTCGTATTCAAGTCTGAAAACCCCGAGCAGACCATTGCCGACCTTAAAAGAGCCTGATGCTACTTTTTAGCATTTAACACCGGACCGTCATACTGCTGGTGGCTGTGATAAGTTTCGATATGCCGCTCTTTTCGTGCAGGGAAAATATCATCAACTGTCACCATGATGCCGGTTTCCTCCACTGCTCCAAAATTTTCATTGAGCGCAGTACCAAAGGTTTTCATGCTGCTGCTAAGGTTCATGTAGGTGTTAATCAGTGGAGGAATATTCTCGCCCCGCTGTCTTATCTCCTTGTTAAGCTCGGCATAAGCCTCCTTATAGCTTTTGCCCGTCCACATGTCCTTATACGGAGCCAGTTCCTCAGCAGTAATCAGAGGCTTTACCGGCCGCACCAGTTCATCAGGATCGGGAAAGAAGTGACGCATAAACGAAAGCAGCATATTGCGTGCTTCCCTGTTGTAGCTTGGGTACATGGTCACTTTGCCAAACATGTACTTCAGGTCTGGATTGAGCACCAGCACAGCAGCCAGTCCGTCCCACATATTGTCCATGGAAAACAGGCCCTTGCGTGAAGCTCCTCGCTGGTATTTTGGCTGAACAAAGGAGCGGCCCAGTTCTACCGTGTAGGGAAGATAATTTTCGTAAAATTTCTCTGAGAGATCAAAGAGATGAGCCGTGGCTGAAATGATCCTTCCGTCATCATTCTGAGGTGCATTTTTGCAGAGAATAACTCTATAGCCTGCTATGATTTCTTTGTCCTCAGGATCCCAAAGAATCAGTTGCTTAAAGGGTTTAGGATCTGTATCATAATGATCGATGTCCACAGCCTTACCGGTTCCACCCCCGGCCGAACGGAAAGATAATTCCCTGAGCCGTCCCACTTCGCGCATCAGGTTGGGCGAATCATGCGCATCTACCAGGTACAACTGATTATGCAGCTTGTTGGTGGTGCGTAAAAATTTATCCTCGGTTAACTCTTCAATCAACAACTCCCGGTCTACAGCGGGTATAATTTCTTCCATAAATTATTTTTTTGGTAAGGCATAGGCAATGTCCCTCACCTCCTTAGCCCACTCCTGGTGAGTCTTACTGCGGTCAAAATTGGTATGGGGTATGGGTTTACCAAAGCGCACCGTAATGGTTTTTCCCCGCTGACGAAACATTTCATCAGCCAGGTAAAACATCTCAATATTCGCTTTTACCCCCAGCTTACTGCGCAATCGCGAAAGGTTGTAAAAGAAATTGGAATTTCTTCCTTCGATATGCACCGGCACTACATCTTTTTCAAACTTTATGGCCCTTGTGATAAAGCTTTTTTGCCATTCCAGATCGGTAACCCCCTCGGGGAATTTACGGGAAACCAAACCTGCGGGAAAAACCAGAATAGCAATATCTTTGGCGTAGGTGCTGGCAATTATTTTTGATGCTTCGCGCGGATTTACCCCCACTTTGTTTACCGGCACAAACAAGGGTTCCAGATTTTTGATGTTCAGCAGGATGTCATTTACGAGAAACTGAAAGTCCTCACGGATGTCACCCACTGCTTTCATAAAGGCTATGCCGTCCAATCCTCCCAAGGGGTGATTGGCAGCCAATATCACACCTCCCTCTTCAGGGACGTTTTCAGCTCCTTCTACCTCAACGCTGGTATTCAGCTCCTTCAGTGAGGCCCTCACAAAGTCAAGGCCCTCCAGGTGCCCTATACGGCCCATCACATCATTGATGTCCTCCTCGTGTACAATGCGCTTTACGTAGTTAAGCATAAAAGGCGGCATCCACCGGGCAAGGTTTTCATTCTTACCGCGGATCACCTCCTTAATATCAATGTATTTTTCTTTTTCTTTCAAATGAAAACAGATGCCGGTTCAACACTATACGGAGCGGGTGAGCTATTAGTTGAGGGCGCCAAATTTAGAGCTTAAGCCTCAATTCCCTCAACATAATCCTGCAGATAGCTAAACTGCGGAGTAAGCTGCCCATCCAATGTGGTTTCGGTAGCTCGCTGCAAAATACCTTCTGCATCGCCATTAAAGAAATGGGGAATCACATTTTTGA
>CAZBIF010000221.1:0-259 GCA_964492055.1 uncultured Flavobacteriales bacterium | reverse complement strand
GAAATGGCAGGGAAGGTACATATCACTCGTTTTAGCGTACTTCATAAAGTCAGATTCGAACTCCTCGGGACGGGCGTAAAATTCCCTGCGGGTAAATTCTCTTCCATCTTTTCGCTTGTAATATTGCCTTACATCAAGTTGGGTGAAAACCGGTTCTTTAAAGTCCTCATGCAAATACTCCTCGGGCCAAACCTGTGTAAAGCGCAAGGCTGAAAGAATTTCTTTAGCTCCACCTGCCACCCGGCCTGCACCTGTTATG
>CAZBIF010000220.1:2008-2631 GCA_964492055.1 uncultured Flavobacteriales bacterium | reverse complement strand
CTTCTATCACGCAGGAATGGCCAGATTCTTCTTACCTCCTCTGAATGTTTTAGGTCAAGTTCCGCAATACCAACTTCTTCTTGGTTCTGAGATCCCTGATATAAAAACTCACCTTGCGGCCCGGCCACAAAACTGTTGCCCCAAAATGGGACCGGTTTGGCATTGGGATGAGGCATATTTTCAGTGCCCGTACGGTTAACACTTACAACATATAATCCATTAGCCACGGCATGAGCTCGTTGGGAGATGATCCAACTTTCCCTTTGTCGGTTTTGCTCTTCCTGCGTATCGGCAGGATCATACCCAATAGCCGTTGGGTAAATTAAAAGATCTGCTCCGGCAAGTGTCATCAATCGTGCCGCTTCGGGATACCATTGATCCCAGCAAACAAGCACTCCAAGCTTACCGACGCTGGTTTCTATGGGTTTAAAACCAAGATCGCCCGGTGTGAAATAAAATTTTTCGTTATATCCCGGATCTTCAGGAATGTGCATTTTTCGGTACTTTCCGGCAATTGATCCATCTTTTTCAAAAATCACAGCGGTATTATGTGATAACCCCGGCGCCCTTCTTTCAAACAAACTGGTTACCAGTACTACCTTGTTTTCCCTTGCTACCTTGGA
>CAZBIF010000220.1:1747-1998 GCA_964492055.1 uncultured Flavobacteriales bacterium | reverse complement strand
CGCAGCTTCTTTTATGCCTTTTGCACTGCGTTCCAAGTTTTCCCGAATATCATTTGAGCAGGAATGTTGTATAAGACCGACTTTGAATTTTTTACTCATTATTAATTGTTGATAGCGCATACATCTAATGGATAACTGTAAGTTTTTAGTTCCTCAAATCAGCACTATAAGTTAATATCAAAAGGCGTTTTATTTATCCTATGATTGAATCAAGGGAAGATTGAAAAGGGTAGACCTTAAAGAATCACATC
>CAZBIF010000220.1:986-1736 GCA_964492055.1 uncultured Flavobacteriales bacterium | reverse complement strand
AGCTAAAATTAAGCCAACGTCTTTGCATTGCATATTATGTTTCTCAGCGATATATGGATTAGTAATAAACCCATTGAAGCTATAAATACCCTTTGTAAACCATTTGTAATTATACATCATATCCATACAACCGCCCAGCTCTTCAATTTTCAAAAGGATAGGCGTAAAAATATGTGAGAGGGCTGTAGAAGCGGTACTTGCCACCCGGGATGGAAGGTTGGGCACACAATAATGAATAACATCATGACGACGATAAACCGGGTTGCTATGTGTTGTTGGCCTGCTGGTTTCAAAACAGCCACCATGGTCGATACTTACATCAATAATGACCGAATTTGGTTTCATTTGCATCACCATATCTTCGCTTACCACCATTGGTGACCGGCCTCGGGACTTAGAGCTGCGCATTGCGCCAATTGCCACATCGGCACTGCGCAGGGCTGATTCCAGCAATTGTGTATCTATGGTACTGGTAGAAATGTGATGAAAGCCTAATAATTCTTTTAGTCTTCGTAATTTGTAGATCTGATAGTCAAAGATTTTTAATTCCACGCCTAAGCCAACTGCAGCCCTGGCAGCATATTCCGCCACTGTACCTGCACCGAGTATTACGGCTTTGGCCGGTGGGACACCTGTAATACCCCCAAGGATAATTCCTTGTCCGTTGTTTATGCTATTGAGGTTTTCCGCAGCGATATTCATTACCGCGCTGCCCGCTATTTCACTCATTGCCCGTACGATGGGCAATCC
>CAZBIF010000220.1:219-911 GCA_964492055.1 uncultured Flavobacteriales bacterium | reverse complement strand
CTTTATCTTCTATAAATTCAAATGCGATGCACGTTAATCGTTTTCCATTGATTGCCTTCAAAAAGGGCTTTCCTAAGGTATTAAGATTGAGTGCGCTAATTAAGGTGCGCCCGGTTTTCATCAAAGCAATTTCGTCAACGGAGGGTGGTGTGATTTTCAGGATGATATCCGTTTCCCAAATCTTTTCCCTGCTTTTTTCGATTTTAGCTCCTGCGTTGGCATAAGCCCTGTTCGAATATTGCGCTTTCAGACCGGCGTCTTCCTCTACCAATACTTCAAGGCCGTTATTGCATAAGATGTCTACTGCGCTTGGACTAAGTGTTATTCTTCTTTCATCTTCCGAACTTTCTTTTGGCAGGCCAATGGTTATCTTTTTGCCCATTTTATTTGGCTTTTTTACCATTTGCTCTTTTGGCCTGAGTTGGACAAATTCCTTGGCGACCTCTTCAAATCCCTTTGGCTCTACCTGGACTTCCACTTCTTGTTCAATCATGTTCGGTAATATTGATAGTACGGGTTTCTTCTTCGTTGACTACGATTTTGATACGCAAGTGAGGCCAATCATAAACCGGCGCCATTTTTTCAGGCCATTCAATCAGGCACAATTTACCACTTTCCAGGTATTCTTCCATGCCGATATCCCAGCCTTCTTCTTCGCTTTGCAAACGGTACAGGTCAAAATGGTAGATGAA
>CAZBIF010000220.1:0-209 GCA_964492055.1 uncultured Flavobacteriales bacterium | reverse complement strand
CATATTCATTAATCAATGAAAAAGTAGGACTATTGACCATTTCTGATACACCCAGCTGCTTACAAATTGCCTTAATTAATGTGGTTTTACCTGCTCCCAGATTTCCATCAAACAACCAGATGCTTTGATCCGCATGTTTATCCAATAATGCCTGCGCAAGATCCTGAATCTCGCCCAGGCTAATGGTTTTGCTCCACATGGTGGTTAGC
>CAZBIF010000219.1:0-2644 GCA_964492055.1 uncultured Flavobacteriales bacterium | reverse complement strand
ATTAATAACCACCGTGGGTTGAACCTGTTTCTTTTTTGCCTTGGTTTCAATAATACTTTCCAACCTTGAAGTCATAGTAGCCCCGGGTAACACATTATTCACTGTTATCCCCAGAGGCCCTAATTCAACTGACAACGTTTTGGCCCAGTTGGCTACCGCACCCCGAATAGTATTCGATACACCCAAACCAGGAATAGGTGCTTTAACAGACGTTGAGATAATATTTACAATTCGGCCAAAATTACCTTCCGTCATTCCTGGAAGTACTAACTGTACCAGGCGTTGATTAACAATCAAATGTCGTCGGAAGGCGATTATAAATTCCTCCGGCTTTGCTTCACTGGCTGGTCCTCCCGGAGGGCCGCCTGTATTATTAATTAGAATATCTAACGCATTTCCTTTTTGAATGAATTCTCCCAGGACCGAAACTACCTGTTCTGAATCATTGAAATCAGCCATCAGATACCCATGCTCCTGTCCGGCCAGATTAGATAATTCCATTTTAACCTCCTGAAGCTTTTCCTCATTTCTGGCAAATAGGGTGATGGTAGCGCCCATATCTGCCAATTCCATGGCCACTGCCTTTCCAATTCCCTGTGTACTCCCACAAACAAGTGCCTTTTTTCCTTCCAGTTTCAAATTCATATCACCAATATTTATTGTTAAATTTAAGATAAATTAAGAGCACATGGCAATCAAAAGACCTTTTAACCTGCAAAAATGGATCGATGAAAACAGAGACTTATTAAAGCCTCCTGTTGGTAATAAAAATCTTTATCCGGAAGGTGAGGACTATATCGTCATGATTGTGGGCGGTCCGAATGCCCGAAAAGATTACCATTATAATGAAACCGAGGAGTTATTTTACCAGCTGGAAGGCGAAATAACGGTGAAAATTCAGGAAGATGGTAAGGCGGTTGAAATCCCGTTAAGGGCTGGTGATATGTATTTACATCCTGCAAAAGTACCTCATTCTCCCATACGACCTGCTGGCAGCGTAGGTCTGGTTATTGAACGCGTACGTGAGCCTAAACATCAGGATGGCCTGATGTGGTTTTGCGATAACTGCAATAATAAACTGCATGAGACTTATTTTAAGCTCACTAATATTGAAAAGGATTTTCTGCCCAGGTTCCGGGAATTTTATGGCTCGGAAGAATTAAGAACCTGCAATTCGTGCGGACAGACCATGGAAACCGATCCAAGGTTCGTGTGAGGTCCCTGACTTTTAATACGGTTGCAGGCTCTATCTGTGTAAAAGCAGAAAATGAGCATATTAATTCCATAAAATTTGTGAAGGAGAATGACGCACACGCAATATTTCATACACATGATCCAATCCTGAATCAATGTCGAAGTGAAATACTGCAATACCTGGAAGGCAAGCGAAAAATATTTGAATTTCCTATGGTTGACACTGGCACCATCTTTCATCAGGAAGTCAGACGATCGGTCATGCAAATTCCTTTCGGATCAACTGTCACCTATTCTGAACTTGCCCGACAAATGGGACGTCCGGAAGCTATCCGCGCCATTGCTGCCGCAAATGCTTCCAATCCCTTGCTTATAGCTATCCCATGCCACCGTGTCATTGGAAAACATGGTGATCTGACAGGCTATGCCGGAGGGCTCCCTGTAAAAACGTTTTTACTTCAGCTGGAAGGAAAATCTATAGGAATCCAACAAGGCTTGTTCATTTAAAAATCTTCCCTTTTCATAAGAACTGCTACTCTTAATTATTCACTTCGCAGGCTGTTTACCGGATTTTGCCGGGCAGCACTTACTGTATGATAAATCACCACTAAGAACGCGATGATCACCGTCATCAGCAGACTTACTAAAAACTGCCAGGGCTGTATGTCAATTCTGAATGCAAAATTAGAAAGCCATTGCTCCATAAGAATATACGTCACAGGGATAGCCAGAATAAAACCAAGTATCAGCTGCTTTGCCATATCCCCGGTAAGTAACCCCATGATACTTCCCGGATGAGCTCCAACTATTTTTCGAATACTAATTTCCTTTAATCGGCTGTTAACAACCATTATAGTAAGTCCCAGCATCCCCAGACAAGCAATAAAAATGGATAAAATTGTGGCTGTAAAAACCATACGCTGCATTTGCCTTTCACTGGCATATTGAACCTCCATATCCTCTTCCACAAAACTAAAGGCCAGTTCATCTTCAGGATATACCGATTCCCAATTCTCCTCCAGAATCTCCTTGACCGCCGAAAGATTAGTTCCTGTATATCGGAAGACTAGCTTAGGCACAGGAAAATCATCAAACATGATGTCACTAATACCCTCCAGAATGGGCTCGGCATTTTGCGTAATTATGAGAGGCTCAATGTCAGAATGAAGTGATGAATAGTTAAAGTTATCCACCACACCAATGATGATATGATCCCCAAATTCACGGCCGGGCAATGGTTGTCCTATTGGGTTTTCCAATGCAAAATAATCCACTGCAGCCTCATTGATGAGTATAGATCGTCGCGAATCAGAAACATCTTGCTCGCGAAATGACCTACCCTCTTTAAGGCTTAGGCCAAAGGTTTGTATGTAGCCAGGCTCAACCACCAACAACTTTGACTCCCTGAATATCCCATCATTATCATCAAAACCAATTTGGGTCCAATCGC
>CAZBIF010000218.1:1504-2649 GCA_964492055.1 uncultured Flavobacteriales bacterium | reverse complement strand
CAGATCGCAGGGCTGGGGAAAGATGGCGCGCCCGACCACCGCTTCACCTACAATGGCAAGGAGGAGCAGAACGAGTTCGGCCTCCACTGGCACGACTACGGGGCCAGGATGTATGATGCGCAGATTGGGAGGTGGCACGTGGTGGATCCCTTGTCGGAACAGATGCGGAAGCACTCGCCTTACAATTATGCCTTTGATAATCCGATCCGTTTTATAGATCCAGATGGGATGAAGCCAGAAGACTGGTTCGAAAATGAAAATGGAGAAATGGTGTATAATGAGAATGTTACTAGTCAGGAAGATTTAGATGAAGCAGGAATTGATGGGACATATAAAGGATCTGAAGGATGGGCAGTTAGTGAAGAATCTGGTGATTGGATTCATTATAAATCTGATGGAACAACCGAAGAAGTTACTCAGGTTCTAGATGAAGTTGAAGTGACTACAAATCCCATACAAGACGCAGTATACAAAGCTCACGACGAGTTTATTCTTGGAACCCTTCGCTTAACTAAATACTCATTCGGACTGGCTGGCGCTAGTGCAACTTTTACCGGGTTGGCCATTGCACCCTTTGCTCCCCCGGTAGGAACAGGCTTGATAGGAGTAGGAGAAACATTTTCAGTAATTTCTGGTACAAGTAGCGCTATATTAAATCTAAGTGAGGGAAATACTGGAGCAGCAATTACAGATGCCGCATTACTCGGAGTTGGATCATTTGGTAGTGCTGGATTGAAAAGCTTGCAGGGAGCAAGTAAAATTGGTAATACAGATCAGGTTGTTTTACGTGGTGTTCAAAATTCAAGCTTGGAGATCACAAATAATTTCGTCGCACCGGCTTTTCAGAAGAATAACTAAAAACTATATGGTAGTACTTGGCATCATTTGTTTACTAATAGGAGTATTTATTCTTTATCGAAGGATTAAGTTTCCGGTTTCTGATGATGATGGCGCAATTAATTTAAAGGGTTATGCCTCTGGGGTTTTGTTTATTCTAATTGGTATCTATATCATAATTGACAATTTCGACATAATTTGATTCGACACTAGCAGCAAATTGTGTAAGCATCAGCTTATCAGTGCTTATCGCTCTTCAATCAAGACTCCTCCCCCTTCGGCCTGACACACGACCAAAAACCCGGTAG
>CAZBIF010000218.1:0-1468 GCA_964492055.1 uncultured Flavobacteriales bacterium | reverse complement strand
TACCTCTTTAATGGGGGCTCTGAGTGGCAAAATGAATTTGACCTCAATCTTCATATGACACCCAACCGTATGTTAGATCCTGCACTGGGTAGATTCTGGGGCATTGATGCACTCAGTGATCTAATGCCTTCCATTTCCCCTATGGCTTATGGATATAACAACCCCATAACCTTCAATGACCCGTTGGGGCTGATGGGAGAGCCAGGATGCGAAGGGGACGATTGCGAAGATGAACCCCTTTATGATGGCCGTACATTAGATGCATTTGTCATTACTGCTTCCCGTCTGCCCAAGACTGATTACTCTCTCTACTTTAACAGTTCAAACCCGGTGTACCGCAACCTGGGTCTAAGGGCCAAAAATAATGATAGGGAATATATCCAACAGGCTTTCAACCAATCTCCTATTCAATATGGAGAAGGGTTGGGGTATACGACCCAGTTCCAGCAAGGGATTAATACCATCGGCAGTGGTATCTCTTCCAGTTTAGTATATGCTTCTTTTGGAGCTATGGCTGCACCCATGGTTGCTTATGGTTCGCCCTACCTCTTTAAAGGCCTTAGCATACTGGATAGGGCTACGGGAGGGGCAGTCCTGAGAATGGGAGTAGAGGGCGCCTCTCAAGGAATAGTGAACGTAGCGCAATTTGGATTTACAATGGAAGCCGTCAATGCAATGGATTTAGCAGACATGGGATTTGCTGCTGTAACCAGTAATTTTGTTCTAACTTCAGCCCTTGGCGCTTCTTTCAATTTAACCAATGAAGGCTTTTCTTTTGCCGAAAGCCCTAGAACTTTTGCTAGGGATTTTACAGTAGGACTAGGAATTGGCGGTTATAATAAAGTGCTGCAAAAGATGGAGGTCAGTAAATTTTGGAAAGAGGTAATGAATGGTACTACTACGGTAAAAGCTAAAGGTTTAGGGGCTGCCAGTGACCAGGTTGGAAAAGAATAAGGCTATGACAGAGCGACAAGGAAAAATTTTTCTTTATTCATTTCTCTTTTTCGTCTTCTTGTATGGGTTAGGGTTAACATTATATCATAGGTACCTAGATACACTACCCCAGGATTATACTGTGGGAGAGATAGACATAATAAGACAGCCGGCTAACGGAGATATCAAAGTTGTTTTTGATTATGAATTAAGCCAAAATCATAGAGGAATGGAAGATATCGGAGAATATAGAGGAAAGTTGAAGGAAGGTGAACGATACCTGGTGAAGGTTCCAGAAGGCCACCCGGAAAGAGGCATTATGCTATTTCAATATCCTGTTCCAGACAGTATTGTCGCCCCCGAAGAAGGCTGGGATGAACTGCCAGAGTTTGCTCGTTAATTTCTTCAAATCACTCATCCTATCAATTTCAAGTTTAGCTTTTTCAGGAGCTAGGCCAAGCTTAGCTCCTCCCCTTTCGGGCTAACACACCACCAAAAACCCGGCAGAAATCTCAGCAATAAGTACCTCTATCAA
>CAZBIF010000217.1:1655-2721 GCA_964492055.1 uncultured Flavobacteriales bacterium | reverse complement strand
CTACTTCTTCTTTATTCTTGCAGCCGCAGTCCAGAAAGATGTTCTTCAGCTTGGGGGTGTCTTCCCCGTTCTCTCCCTTGCTGCTGCGGGTGTGGATGGCCGGCCAGCCGAAAACGGCTTTCACTATGCCCTTGGGGGTGTGGATGTTCACCCGCTTGGAGGGGGCGATCATGTGGTCCGAGCCCCCGTTGCGGCGTACGTAGATAAAGCCCTCCTTGGTGATGTAATGCACGTACCAGCTGATCTCATCCGCATGGGCCTCGATCACCACCTTGTACTCCGCTTCCGGATTGATCACGCCCACAGCCGTGCCGTAGATGTCCACAAAGGTTTCGTCCACCAGGGGTTTGATGTACTCCAGCCACAGCTTTTGCCCCTCGCTTTCATAACCGGTGGGGGAGGGGTTGTTCAGGTAGTTGAATAAAAATTTTTCCGATGCCTTGGTAAGCACTGACTTCGATTTGCTCATAGCTAATTGATTGTTAAAAAAGACCGTATAAAAATAAAGGATTTTATCAAACCCTTAAATAGGGTTAAGTTCGTAGGCAGAATATGGATGTGTTTAAGCAATTGTTCCACCGCCTGGGGATCATTTCACCTCCCGCTGAAGCGGAAGACCGCCTGCTGCTCAAGGAGCCGGTGCGGCACAATGCCCTCTTTCTCATGGAGTACCAGCAATGGAAGACCGCCGGCCTGCACCACAGCATGCTGCGCCTCTTGCAGGAATACCGCATGCTGAAGGAGTCCAATCCGAAGTCCAGGGTCAATTTTATTCCCCACCGGGAAAAGGCATCCAGCGGCTTTTTCTTTCAGCCGGAAGAAGACTGGAGTAGCCGGGAGATGCGCTTTCTCTGTAATTATTTTCAGCAAAAAGTGGAAGACTTCGGCTACCGCCTGACCTACTCCCGCCGGGAGGTGGATGAGAAGGATGGGCAGTTGTGGGAAAAGGAGGTGTATTACCTGAAACCGGCCCTGAAATACCGTCGGGAAACTCCCGCCAACCAATTGTACGGCAATGTGCACCTGGAGCACCGCCTGCAGGATGGGCAGAGCAAGCTGCTCAAAT
>CAZBIF010000217.1:680-1644 GCA_964492055.1 uncultured Flavobacteriales bacterium | reverse complement strand
ACACCGACCGCATGTACAGCCGGGCGGAGGCCTACGGGGAATTTCTCGACCGGCTGTTAGATACGGAAGAGGCATGAACGAGATCAGCAAAAAGAAAGTACACTATCCCATTGTGCCTTCCCTGCGGAAGTACCTCAAGCAGTACAGCCGGGAGCTGAAACTGCCCATTGCCTACCAGGACCTTAACCATTACGAAAGTTCCATTCCCCTCTACGACAAAGCGGGCAAGGATACCCTCTGGGAAACTGTTTTTTACGCGCAGACGGAAATGCAGGAGATCCACCGGCAGCTGGGTAAGGTGTATATATTACTCAAGACCGAGGGCGACACCCAGGGGCTGGACCACCTGTACGTAGACCGCATTGATTACTGCCCTTTCGGCAACTCCAAACCTTTCCGCATCCGCATCACCAATAGCTACAACGATAACTACGACTATTTCTACGTAAAAAAGGCGGACGCCTCCCGTATCTACGGCCTGGAGCTGGAGCACATCCTCTCGCCCAACCGCATCTCATATATCGTAGACCGGGACACCATCATCGAAGACCATATTGCCGGCATCCCCGGGGATGTGTTCATCAAGGACTGGCTGGAAGATGCCCAGCTCAACCGCATCCGCCTGGCCAAGGAATTTGTGAAGTTCAATGAGCGTTGCTTCGTGCGCTTGCTTGGCGATATGCGGGCCTACAATTACGTGATCGACATCACCCCGGATTTTGACGACATACAGTACCGCATCCGTGCCATCGACTTCGATCAGCAGTGCTATGAGGGGGCCAAGACCATGTACCTGCCCCAGTTTTTCAAAGACAATAACCCCATTGTGGAATTCTGCATGGACCTGCTGAATCCGGAGACCATCCGGCAGTACCAGCGGGAGGAGCGCGCCATGATCGCCAACCGCATTAAGGTGGGGCGCTACCGCCTGAAAGACCTCTCTGAGGTGATGGAGAACGATACC
>CAZBIF010000217.1:0-598 GCA_964492055.1 uncultured Flavobacteriales bacterium | reverse complement strand
TCATTCTGCTGTACAACAACAAGGATATCCTCTGATCAGTTTTCCGATTTTTGCTTTTGCATGCGGTTGCGGTACAATTCAGGATCTACCGCTTCGCTCATGGCCGCTACATCCAGCTTCAGTTCGGGCAGAAATGCCGCTACCTTTTTCGCCGCCGCTTCCGGCTGTTTTACCGCTTCATGGTAATCAATTTCCAGATAGTCTACATGGACCTGGGTAAAAATGCCGCTGTGGATCTCCTCGATCTGTTTACGGTAAAAGTTCACCAGGTGCAGGGGAAAGCGGTCTTCGTGCCGCCCGCTCATCTTTTGTTGGGAGGCCACCACTTCTTCCACTTTCCGGTTCATGAACACGATCTTGTAGCGGGCCGCCGGGGGCAGGAATTTTAACTGGGGGGCCACCACCTTGGCCACCTGGTCTTTTGCCTGCAGGATGAGGCGCTTGTTGCGGCCCAGTTGCTTGATGCCTTCGTGCTCAAAATACCCTTTGGGATTGCTTTTGTCTGCCTCCCGCTGCCCGTCGGTAAATACTTTCGCTCCCCCGGCATGCAGCATCTGCATCATCATGGAAGTACCGGAGCGCGGCAGGCCGGAGACGA
>CAZBIF010000216.1:1700-2766 GCA_964492055.1 uncultured Flavobacteriales bacterium | reverse complement strand
TTATGACCTGGGATCACTGTGCAGGAATCGAATCAGGTCCATATAATAAGAGTTACGGGGTCGAATTTATTGGAAATGACGCCACTCTGGTTGTGAACAGGCAAGGATGGGCCTTAAACCCTGAGGTTGAAAACGGAGAATATAAAATTCCCGCCCGACCAGATAAAGGAGGAAGAGAATATCACGAGGAACATGTTAAGAACTTTCTGGAATGTATAAAAACCCGTAAAGATCCTAATTGTCCGGTGGAAACAGGACGTCTGGTGGCTTTGTATGCGCACATGGGAAATATTGCCCTGCGCACCCAGAGTCATTTGAGATGGGATGAGAGCCGAAAGGATTTTGGTAATAACGAGCTGGCAAATGACCTGATCTACCCGGAATACAGAAAGCCCTGGAAGTTCCCGCGGATATGATTTATTCCAGCTTTTTGAAGTTATAGGTAAAGCCCAGAAGAATGCCTATTGAAAAATAATTGGCTTTTGTGATTTTAGTCGCACCTCCAAAAAGATCAGATTCTTCGGATATATCTCCTGTTTGTTCGAAGCGGTTATTGTTTCCAAAGCTGGGAAGTATTCCAAGGGTCAATGAACTTCGTTCCTTGTTGATTATTGCCCCAAATGCAGTATGCCATATATCCCAGTTGGAGAAAGTGGTCTGAATACCTGAGGATTCAATTTTTTTGTAGTACGACATATTACTACTCACGCTGGCTGTCAAATATACTTTCTCGCTCAAAATGTGTTCATACCCGAGGGCAATATTGAACACGGACGCAGTAGCCGTCTTGACATTTAAAAAGTTATCACTTGAAAAAGCCCCGAATATATCAGTCGGCCTGATGAAAGCTGCTGGTTCGGCCGAGAGTGTTTCATATTCATCGATACCTGTAAAGTATTCCATGGACATCCCGATGCGACCTTTTTTCATTAGAAAATTGGTACCCATAGCCATGGAAAACGGAGATTTAAAAGTGCTCGATAAGTCTGTTTGTCGGTCACTGGCAAGAAGATCAATGCGACCAGTATTGAATAAGTTAAGATTTTGAGCAGCTATATTGGCAGCT
>CAZBIF010000216.1:0-1679 GCA_964492055.1 uncultured Flavobacteriales bacterium | reverse complement strand
CGTTACCAAACAGGTTAATGGAAGGAGAGCTAACCGTCAGGCCTAATTGCCATGCTTTATGAGGATTCCAGGCAAGGCCCAATTTAAGCTGATACCTAACATTATAATACTGCACGTTCTCAATAGACTGGGCGCCAGCCAATGAATTTTCTTCATCATTCAGAATGACATATGCGACATTCGTTCTGTTCGTAGTCTCGTTTCTAATGTTTATAAAATGGGTGAATCCAAGGGAAAGTTTGTCACTCACTTTTCGACTAAAACCAACTCCTGCCATGGTTTCGCTCACCTTGTGATCTGTACTGAGATCGACGACCGTTTCTTCCGGTCCGGGACTATCAGAACCTTCTGTAATAATATCGATAGACCGGTCAAGACGCACGGTTCCCTTAAAGGAAAATGCAACAGGTGAAAAAAGGGCATAGCCAATTTTCCAGGTCTTCTGATCGCCACTTAACATTCCGGAAATAAGCAAAGGGACGTTTCCGAACTGATTGCTTTTAAAATCTGCCGTATTTCCTATAGCATTCTCAATGGTAATGTTAGTGATTCCATAAAAATTCGCATTCACCGATAAGTTGGACTTTTCAATATTGGCCAGAGCTCCGGGATTATAAAAGATCATGCTGTTATCATCGATTCCGGCGACAACTGCACCAGACATTAAGGCTGAGCGCGTACCAAATTTTTGAGACCAATAGTGACTGTCTTGTGCATTTACGGCCCCGTAGACGCATAGGAAACCGGCAAGTACTATGCCGATAGATAAATTACCTTTCATTCATAATGAACTTAATAATTAATTTCCTCTTCGTCTGCCGGCTGCCGGTCTTGGTGCCGAGGGGGTGGTGCTGCGTTGATACGTTGAAGTTCTGGTCTGGCCTCGGGTACGCTGGGTGGATTGACGGTTTAGATTACTCCTGTCAGTACTGGAAGAAGGAGCAGTCCATCCAGAGGAGGAACGCTGTTGCCACGAACCATTTCCTTGTTGTTTGTAAATATTTCCATCGCGGTCGGTGTACACATTATTCTTTTCTCTGCTTGATGGCTGAGCAATGGGCTTTCGGTCCCTTGTATTTGATGTGGTTTCGGAAGGCCGAACGTCCCTGGAGTTGCGATCAGAGCTGGAAGGCCTTTCACGCGTATTTCCATTGGAGGGCCTTCTGTCACGGCTTTGACCCGGTGTCGCCCGGTCGCGTGTCTGTACATCGCGACGATTGGTGTAAATATTATTGGTGTTGTTAATATTGATGTTGGTTACACGATTATTATTACCTCTTCCCGGTCCGTATCCTCCCCGGTAAGGGTATGGCCGATAAGGAGGACGGTAAACAGGAGGGCCCCACCAACCACCATGATGATATCCTCCTCCCCAGCCATAGCTAAAGGAAAAAAATCCTACACTATAGGTGAAGGACATGTTCCAGCCAGTCCAGGGGTTATAATGCATACCAAAACCATACGTAACCGGTCTGGGATAATAGTAAGCGCCATACCACGGGCGATAATAATAGCCTGTTCCATAGATGACTGTTGGTCCATAGACATATGATCCGAGATAGCCGGGGGTATAACCCATATAAACATAGGTCGGGGTTACGTCATAGATATATACATATTTCGTGTTGTAAGCTGTTGACGTCGGTGGAATATTATCAACATCCGAGGGACGTTCAGTA
>CAZBIF010000215.1:0-2775 GCA_964492055.1 uncultured Flavobacteriales bacterium | reverse complement strand
CCCGGCTGCGGGGCGTCATAAATAGTTGCAGCGCTTGCCTGGCAGCCCGTTTCGGCCAGAGTCGCCCCAGGCTGTTAAAATACAGGCGTAAACCAAGTATACGGAGTTTGAGAATAGGGGAATTCATCTTATGAGTATTTTACGCTTTACCAAACTATAGGTGGGAACACCAGCTTTTGGTTTTTGTTATGTAATCATTAAATGTAGATCCGAACCGGCTTAGTCGCCCGAAAATATGTAATTTACCCCTTCCTATGCCCGATCATCAAGACTTTCTTCAACGTTATAAAAAAATTCGTGAGCAAACCACGGCCATCACTTCTCATCTGCAGGCTGAAGATTTTGTGGCCCAGCCCATTATCGACGTCAGCCCGCCCAAATGGCACCTGGGCCATACAACCTGGTTTTTTGAGAATTTCCTGCTAGCGCGCTTTGCGCCGGGATATCAGATCTACAATGAGGATTTCAACTTCATCTTCAACAGCTATTACGTAAGTCAGGGACAGCGCCTCCTGCGGGACAAACGCGGCACCCTCACCCGCCCGGCTACCGCCGAGGTGCTGAAATTTCGCGAGCATGTAGATCAGGAAATGGGTAAGCTGCTCCAAAACGATAAGCAATTACCCCAGGAGTTTTATCAGTTTCTGGAACTGGGCATGAATCACGAACAACAGCATCAGGAATTGCTCATCACCGACATCAAATACATTCTTGCCGGCAATCCTCTGCATCCTCCCTTTATTGAGGACGGAGCGGCAGAGGATGGGAAAGTAGCAGAGCATAGCACTCAAGACCGAGATCGATCCTGGGAAACCATAGCGGAGGGTATTTATGAGATCGGCCATCAGGGGGAGGGATTTTGTTTTGATAATGAAAAGGAGCGGCATAAAGTCTACCTGCGGGCTTTTCAGTTAGCCCCTTACTCAGTCACTAATCAGGAATACCTGGAATTCATGGAAGACGGGGGGTATGAAGATCCCTTGCTCTGGCTCTCGGATGCCTGGGTCTGGGTAGAGGAACAGCAGGTAAATGCCCCGGAGTACTGGAAGTTGGAAGAAGGGCAATGGATGCAATTTACGGCAAGAGGGATGCAGCCTGTTAAGGAGCAGGAACCCGTCACCCACCTGAGTTTTTACGAAGCTGATGCCTATGCCCGATGGAAGGGCCTGCGCCTGCCCACTGAGCAGGAATGGGAAGTGGCGGCGCATAAGCTAAAGGTTAACAAAGAAGGTAATTTTCTCGAAAACGAACACTACCATCCACAACAGGAAATTCGGCCTTATGAAATGATGGGCAATACCTGGGAATGGACCAATTCATCCTATTTGCCCTATCCCGGTTACCGGCAGGAGGAAGGGGCCCTGGGAGAGTACAATGGCAAGTTCATGATCAATCAGATGGTGTTGCGCGGAGGGTCCTGTGCGACGCCGGCCTCCCATATCCGCAAGACCTATAGAAATTTTTTCCACCCGCCCCTGCGCTGGCAGTTTACCGGCCCTAGATTAGCAAAAAATGCCTGAAGTAATTAAGCAAACCCTGAGCAGCGATTTCGCCACCGATGTACGCAGCGGCCTTACTGCTAATCCCAAATCCTTGCATTCAAAATATTTTTACGATGCGAAAGGGGACGAGATCTTTCAACAGATCATGCAGCTGGAGGAGTATTACCTCACCGCTTCGGAGTTTGAGATCTTTAGCATGCAAAAGCGGGAAATTACCTCTCATTTCTGTACGCTGGGTGATTTCAACCTGGTGGAGCTGGGGGCCGGGGATGGTAGCAAGACCAAAATTATCTTGCAAGACCTGCTGGAACAGGAATGTGCCTTTACCTACCGTCCGGTAGATATTTCCGCCAATGTATTGCGGCAACTGCAGGAAAAAATGCTGCAGGAAATGCCTCAGCTGGCAATAGATCCGATCAGTAGTTCCTACAAACGCATAGTAGAAAATTTGCCGGATGAGCTTCCCAAGGTCATCTTTTTCCTGGGCAGCAACATTGGCAATTTCTCTAGACAAGAAGCCGGGGATTTCATCCGTAAGTTATCCGAGGCTTGCCGGAGCGGAGATATGTTGCTGATTGGGGTAGATCTGAAGAAAGACCCCCGTATCATCTTAAACGCATACAATGACAGCAAAGGGGTGACCAAGGCTTTCAATATCAATTTGCTCAACCGGATCAACCGGGAGCTGGGCGGTAATTTCGATCTATCTGCTTTTGATCATTATGCTACTTATGACCCTTCCATAGGGGCTGCAAAAAGCTATCTGGTAAGTGAAAAGGCACAGGATGTTTTCCTGGGGGAACTAAACCTATCGGTAAAATTCAAAGCCGGGGAAGTGATCTATACCGAGACCAGCATGAAGTACGAACTGCAGGAATTAGAGGAACTGGCAACGGCCAATGGCTTTGAAGTGGTGGAACATTTTCTCGACTGCAAACATTACTTTGTAGATACCTTATGGAAAAAGAAATAGTATGAAAGCAATCTGGAACGACGAAGTAATAGCAGAAAGTCAGCAAACGGAAGTAGTGGAAGGAAATCATTATTTTCCGATGGAGGATGTAAACAAAGACTATCTGCAAAGAAGTGATAGTAGCAGCATTTGTCCCTGGAAGGGAACGGCTTCCTATTATCATCTGAAAGTAAACGGAAAAACGAATGAAGACGCAGCCTGGTATTACGCTCAACCCAAGGAAGCAGCCAGGCAAATCAAAGATCATATCGCCTTCTGGAAAGGTGTGGAAATAGTTGAATAAGTAGATAATGTAGATAC
>CAZBIF010000214.1:272-2801 GCA_964492055.1 uncultured Flavobacteriales bacterium | reverse complement strand
ACCATCCATCCAGTGGTAAATGTGGTGCAGGTGGAGGGTGCCTGCAAGAAAGAAAATGATGAGAATTACCGCTCCCACAAACATGTATTGGGTGATGGATTCTATCACCCTCTTAAGAACTACCATGTAACTCGCTTCAGTAGCATATTGCAGGGCAAGGAAAAATAACGCACCCAGGCTTATCCCAAAAAAGAAAAATCCGTTGATTAAAATATTGGCCCAGAAACGACCGTGATGGGCAGTATCATCGGTTATGAAACCATAGATCATGGCTATTAACCCAATCACCATAAAAATGGCAAAGGTAATTTTAGCGCTTTTCTTAAAAACAAAATCCATCTGTACTATTCGGTTTCCTGGTTTGTAGTTAAACTATCACTTTGCATCTGATCGGCTTCAGCATCATCAATGCTATCCGGATCGTCATTCATTTCTTCTTCCTCCTCCACAGCTAAACGTGCTTCAAGCGGATCATTTCCCTGCAGTTTCTGCACATACGCTACAATTTTCCAGCGGTCTTCCTCCCGGATGAGACTGGAGTGCGGCCCCATTGCATTTAAACCGTACATGATCGTATGATAAATATGCCCCACCTTCAACTGACTCATAGAGCGGTTGCCGCGGCGGTTCGGAGTTTCATCGGTATAACTGGGCACCGCCCCGTAAATGGGATTTTGTATGGAACCCTTTCCCTTTCCTTCAGGACCGTGACAGTGGGCGCAAAAACTAGTGTACAGCCGCTTGCCTTCGATCATGGTTTGTTCGGTTACTTCCATGGGAAGCTTCAGCTGAGCCCCGGATTCTTCGTAGCCTTCCATGGTGTTTTCATAGGGGTAGGGTCGGTATCCCACAGGAACCGCATGCTCCGGGGCAGGACGCACGGACACCGAATCATTATTGATGTAGTCCACATAAGGTTCAATGGCCGGAGAGCGGTACATATCAGGCATGTATTCCACACCGGGGCTTAGATCGTCCTCACAAGCTACCAACAACAGGGCAGCAGAAACTGCAACAAGGAAAGTATGTATCGTTTTTAGTTTTATCATGCTTAGGCTCTTATCTTTCTTCTACCAGTATAGCACCTGTAGCTTTTAATTCATCAAAAAGTTCTTCATCTGAATACTCACCGTTATCGTGAATTTCCATTACGAATTTGTCATCCGTGGTATAAGGATAGGGATTCCTTGCCTTTACACCCGGCAGGGTCCAGTTCCGCAGGAAAAAGGTCAGGGCCATGCCATGCGCCGTACAAAGCACTGTAAATTCGAAGGTAATGGGGATAAATGCCGGTAAATTCTGATAAAAGAAGTTGTTGGGTTTACCTCCAATGTTCATTGGCCAGTCGGCGATCATGAAATAATACATTCCGGACAAGGCCAGGGACAGCCCAATCAGGCCGTAAATAAAACCGGCAATTGATAATCGGGTATGTTTCACCCCGATGATAGGATCAAGACCATGAATGGGAAAGGGGGAAAACACATCGCTGATATAAACCCCTTTAGCCACCAGCTTTTTGGCGCTATCCATCAGCACGTGGTCATCATCAAAGGTTGCGTATATTACTTTATTAGCCATGTAATCTTAATTAATGATGGTCTCCATCTTTCAGTTTATACTGTTCTCCTGACGATTTCAGGATGGTTTTCAATTCGTTTAAAGGCAACACCGGGAAAAATCTCGCGAAGAGTAAAAACAAAACGAAGAAGATCCCAATGGTGCCGATGAAACAGCCGATATCCACAAATGTAGGGTGGAACATGGTCCAGCTTGAAGGGAGGTAATCACGGTGCAGGGAAGTCACAATGATCACAAAGCGCTCGAACCACATACCGATGTTCACGATGATGGACATGAAAAAGGTAAACATCACATTTGTCCTTAATTTCTTAAACCAGAATACCTGGGGGGAGATTACGTTACAGGTCATCATGGCCCAGTAGCTCCACCAGTAAGGCCCGGTTGCCCGGTTGATGAAGGCATATG
The DNA here is from genome assembly GCA_964492055.1 of uncultured Flavobacteriales bacterium. GTDB lineage: Bacteria > Bacteroidota > Bacteroidia > Flavobacteriales_E > Vicingaceae > CAZBIF01. Next base: position 812 of record CAZBIF010000214.1, on the reverse strand, counting down.
CTTCGTACTCCACCCCGGAATACCAGGAGATAAACAATTCGGTTAGATAGGCTACCCCTACAATTGAACCCGTTACAATGATAACGATGTTCATGTATTCAATGTGCTTGATAGTGATGTAATCTTCCAGGTGCATCACCTTCCGCATGATGATCAGTAAGGTCTGTACCATGGCGAAGCCGGAGAAAACCGCACCGGAAACGAAGTAAGGAGGAAATATGGTGGTATGCCATCCCGGGATCACGGAAGTGGCAAAGTCCATACTTACAATGGAGTGTACAGAAAACACCAGGGGAGTAGCCAGTCCGGCCAGTACGAGGGAGATCTCTTCGAATCTGTTCCAGGCTTTGGCATTTCCAGTCCATCCGAAACTCAAAAGACTATAGACCCTCTTGGGTACGGTAGCCGTCACCTTATCGCGGATGGTCGCAAAATCAGGGATCAATCCGATGTACCAGAAAACCAAAGATACAGAAAAGTAAGTACTGATGGCGAATACATCCCACAAAAGTGGGCTATTGAAGTTGACCCAGAGTGAGC
>CAZBIF010000214.1:0-262 GCA_964492055.1 uncultured Flavobacteriales bacterium | reverse complement strand
CATCCCACAACAGCGGGAGTTGAAATTCACCCATAAGGAACCGAACTGATTGGGCAAAGGGAAAACAAAATAGGCCAGCCAGATCCTACCCATGTGGATACCGGGCCATACTGCTGCCATCATTACCGCAAATATGGTCATGGCCTCCGCGGAGCGGTTAATAGCCATTCTCCATTTCTGGCGGAATAGCAGCAGTACTGCAGATATCAAAGTTCCTGCGTGACCGATACCTACCCACCACACGAAGTTGGTAATGTCCCAG
>CAZBIF010000213.1:0-2884 GCA_964492055.1 uncultured Flavobacteriales bacterium | reverse complement strand
TTATGGCTGCCGATGCGGTGGTGCTGGCTTTGGGCGGCAACCCTAAACCGAAGCATTACGAAATGATCCGCAAGTTGGGACATACCGTGCATGACCCCATTCCTTCCCTTTTCACCTTTAATCTGCCCGGGAACCCGTCCAATCAATTAATGGGTTTGGCAGTGGAAGCTGTCGTTTTTTTGAGGGGAACAAGCTATCGGGAAGAAGGGCCTGTACTGTTTACCCATTGGGGCATGAGCGGACCAGCCATTTTAAAATTATCCGCCCGGGCAGCTAGCTACCTTCATGATTGTAAGTACCACTTTCAATTTGAAGTAGCCTGGGATGAGGAGGTGGAAGCACTGTTGAATAATTTTCGGAGGGAAAAGGCAAAACAAACCGTGGGTGCTTCCAGACATCCTCACTTGCCCTTGCGTTTGTGGCAATATTTATTAAAACGATCCGGCATAACCCTCGAAAAGAACTGGGCCGACCTGAACAGGCAAGCTTTGGATTCCCTCATGCAAGTACTTAAGGCGGATGTATATGAAGCCAGGGGTAAAACCACCTTCAAGGAGGAATTTGTCACCTGCGGAGGAGTAGAGTTGAGCGAGATCAATCTGAAAAGCATGGAAAGTAAACTAGTTCCCGATCTCTACTTTACCGGCGAGGTCATGAACGTGGACGCCCTCACCGGGGGATTTAATTTTCAGGCGGCCTGGACCACTTCTTTTCTGGCTGCCCGGGCGATTGCGGAGAATCAGTCAGTAGGTTCCAGCTGAAAAAGCTCTTCCACTCCTTTTTTGAAGCAACGAGCCAGTTTAAGGGCCAGCAAGGTAGAAGGGACAAAACGCCCGGTTTCTATGGAGTTGATGGTTTGCCGGGAAACCCCGATCTTATCGGCCAGGGCCTGCTGGCTGAGGTTGGCTTCTGCCCGGGCTATCTTCAACCTATTTTTCATCGCTGATGGCTTTCTGGGTATGAAAATGAATGATCTGAACCAGCAAAAACAACACGATCATAATCAAGCTATCCGGAAGCTTTAGTTGAAATTCGGAATGTAGGATCAGGCCGATAATTCCGTCGATCACCGGGGTCAACACAATGAGTATCATCATGATTTTTCCGGCAAAGACGTACGACTCCATGCGGATCTGACGGATCAGTTCATCCTCTGTTTTTTCTGTAGACAGACTGAATAATAAAAGTCCTAACAGGTTAAAAGCTTTAAATACTTCTTTTGCAAAGGGAAGATCAATAAAGATCTCAGCCCATAAGTAGATCCAGCCCAGGAGAAGAATTATTTTTCCTATTTTCTTAAATACGTGGGGCAATTGAAACCCCAGGATTTTTTCTTTGGAGTAAAATTTCATCAGGTAAGTGTACTAGTCATTTAGACAAATTTACTTTACATATGATTCTCTTCCAAATTTTGGATAAGTGCTTTTTTACCTTCAGTCTTTATAATCTCCTTCCCTTTGCTGTTTGCTGTTACCAAATTTCCATTCATATCCGATTCTTAGAACAATTGGCATAGCATATTCATTTGTGTAGGGTAAATAATCATCTTCACTGCCAATAGTTAATGTCAGGTAATTATCTTTTTTTACTTGCTGTTTTAGGTTTGCATAAATCATCCATAGTTCACCATTGTAAATTCCTGTTGGCCCCCAGTCTATATCTTCATAGGTTCCCTTTTGATAATTCTTCCCACCTATCAAACTGAAAATTAGATTTTTGTCAGTTTTATAAGTAACTGCTAACCATCCTGCTGTATAGTTGATCCATCCACCACGTTCGTCGTAATTATAATTATCAAATTCACCTCTACCGATTTTAAGCTGGCTTTCTAAGTGAAACTTTTCGGTTATCGGATAATACCATCCAATTCCCCCGGAGTAATTAAAAGCCCTATTCTTACCAACAGGACTAGGTAAAAGGGTATTGCCACCTTCTAAATGAACGTAAGTATACTTCAAGGGGGAGTATGCTACATTGAGAAAGACTGCGTTTATGGATGCCGCAGCAACTACTTGACCTTCACCTTGATTTTCAAAATTTGTAGTTATTACATTAGTAGGTATGTATCTGGCACAGCCCGATAATAGGGTAATAGTCATAACAATCGTTAGGATACGTATCACAATTGGTTAGAAAAACTATAGATGATCAAATTTAATTGAAATTGATTAATTCCACCAATCTTCAATTGCTAGGTCGAGATCAGTTAATCGAATCTCTTCCCCGATCTTGGGTACTATGATCTCCTGATCCAGTTCCCCCGCTTTTTTCATCACCCGCTCCACCGGCTCTGTCCAGGAGTGCAGGGCCAGGGTAAAGGCTCCCCAGTGGATAGGCATCATAACTTTGGCTTGAAGATCCAGGGCGGCTTGAGCGGTTTCTTCGGGCATCATGTGGATATCCGCCCATTTTTCATTGTATTGCCCGCATTCCAGCAAGGCCAGGTCAAACGGGCCGTATTTTCCCCCTATTTCTTTAAAGTGCGGACCATATCCGCTATCCCCACTGAAGAAGATAGAGATAGTATCAGCTTTGATCACCCAGCCACCCCACAGGGTACTGAAGCGATCACCCAACCCCCGGCCGGAAAAGTGACGGGCCGGAGTAAAAATCAGCCGGATCTCTTCCAGGTCCGTTTCCTCCCACCAGTTCATCTCACTGATCTGGTTTTCATCCACTCCCCAGGAGCGGAAATGAGCACCAACCCCCAGAGGCAAATAATAATGTTTCACTTTGGACTGCAGTTTTTTGATGGAGCCGTAGTCCAGATGATCATAATGATCGTGGGAAAGGAGCAGCGCATCAATCTGTGGCAATTGCTCAATGGCGATGGGTAAACCGGCATAACGGGAGCTGCCTAGCCAGGGATGAGGTGCCGGAACCT
>CAZBIF010000212.1:0-2915 GCA_964492055.1 uncultured Flavobacteriales bacterium | reverse complement strand
CTAATCTGCTCAAAGTGTGACCATGGAATTAAAAAGTCAAATTGTAACGAACTATTATCCGGTAAATCTTCAAGCACACCTACCACCTTCACCATCGATTCATTGTCAAGCTGAACCAGTTGATTCATGGGGTCTTCTGATCCGAATAAAGCTTTCGCTGTTGATTCACTCAGAACTATGGAAGCGGGGTCAGTAAAAATTTTTTCAGGATCATCACCTTTAAGCATTTTAAAGGGAAACGTTTTTAGGAAATTCGGACTTACAAAGTATCCCTTTTTATTTATTTTACGGGTCTCTGTACCGAGCATATGAATCTCGCCCCAATCAGCAACCACCACTTCCCTGATAGCCGGATGCTCGTTGCCAATCACATCAAAAAGGGGTAAAGGGAGAGATTTCCATGAGGTAATTTCGTCGCCGTACTTTGCATTCATCCAAACCTGATACACCTGCTGGTAATTTGGATGAAATTTATCGAAAGAGAGCTCCCTGTTCACCCATAATAGAATAAGCATGCTGCAGGAAATGCCTATAGCAAGCCCCACAATATTCACAATGGAATACAGCTTATTTTTACGAAGGCTTCGCCAGGTGATATGAAAAAAGTTCTTAAGCATTCCGGGGTTATCCGGTCAGTTCAGGTGAATTATATCTTGAAAAATACATAATATTAGCTTAATAAAATAGCGAATATTTTTCTTTATAAAGCGACCAGTCTGCAATCAAATGGATCGAATATTTTATTTCAGGTGATTGTCAATTACCTACCTTCAAATAGTAAAACTCACACTTTAAATGGAAAGTCAGGAATCTGACTTGAGAAACCTTTACCGCCTTCAGATAAAATAATCTCCTTCAAAAAGATGGGTAAAATGACCTTTAAGCGTTACCCGATTGGTTGTTAGTGAACAGCTAAAATAGCCTCCCCGCGGGCTATGTTGAATAGCAATCAATGAGGTCTTCGACAGTTTACCTGCCCAAAAAGGCACGAGAGCGGCATGTGATGATCCTGTCGCATGATCTTCCAGCTGTCTGACATGCGGAACGAGCGTACGGCTGACAAAATCAACCTCCTTTCCTGGAGCTGTCACCGCATATCCAAAGACGTCAATTTTGCGTAAGGCAGCAAAATCATCTCTTTTACCATTGATTCATTTTCTAACAAGACAATATCCTTATTCTCGGTCTTAAAATACCCTTTCACCGAAACACCCAAAGCTTCTTCCAGCCCCTGTGGTGGATGTGTTTCTTGCAATACTGAAATAGCATCCAGATCCATCTCAGCCTGAGATGCCGTGAGCTTTTTGCCTGTTAAATGATATTCACCAGCAAGGAGTGTCACTGATTCCTTCATACAAGCTACAGCCGCCAGGGTTCCATGACCACATAAACCTATTTCTCCATCAGGAGCAAACCACCGTACATGATAATGCGATGGCTTGTCCGAGGGCCATAAGAAAGATGTAGCAGGCTGATTCAGATCAAAAGCAATGGATTGCATCCGTTCTGCACTTATCGCCTGATCAAGAAAAATGACCGCGGCTGTATTGCCTTTCAGGTTCTTTTCGGGATGATCAAAGACTGCGACAAGATTAGACCGTGCCACTACTCCCCTATGCGTTTAAGTGAGCCTCTACCTGAATATCGGTATCAAGCAGACGAGAAATGGGGCAATTGTCTTCTGCATCCTTCACCAGACGATCAAATTCATCTTTCTCAATCCCATCTATAGTAGCCTTAAGCTTTATATGCGACTGACTAACTTTACCATCTTCCAGTGTAATATGGCATTGAGCGTGAAGTTCCGTTGGATTATATCCAGCTTCCTGCAAGTTAAAACTCAGCTTCATGGCAAAACATCCTGCATGCGCAGCAGCGACGAGTTCTTCAGGGTTTGTGCCAGCCCCGTTCTCAAAACGAGAACTGAATGAATATTGTGTTTTTTCCAGAATACCAGACTGGGTTGTCAAATGGCCTTTTCCTTCTTTTCCGGTTCCGTTCCATACGGCGGTTGCATGTCTTTTCATAGTATGATTGAATTGATGATGAAGTTATTGATATGACTTACCTATAAGTACATAGCAATCATGCGCCAAAAAGGTTTAATTTTTATATGGAATTTAAAGTTTATTTTGGGTAAGGTGTCCAGAGCCGGAATTATTTGTTATTCATCGTATAGTAGGCAACTAGTTGATCCCATATTTCACACTAAACTGGATGCGATTGGCTGTGCCGTCGTCACCGCTTATATTCTCCCTGCTTCCCCATAAATACTCTACTCCAACAAAACCTGAGTTTGTAAAGTGCCAGAGAAAGTTTGCTGCTGTATATCTTGTATGACGTATGTTATTGTCCGGAATTTCTGAGGTAGAATTATTTTTACCCTGATTAAAAACCAGAGAAGAGGTAAAGGCGGAACTCCAGGAATGTTGCAACCCGACAGTGATGCCCGTACCGGTTAATGCTTTCAAATTTTCGTTACTATCCAACCCGGTAGATAACCCTCCTCTGAATCTGTCAACTCCCGGACCATGCACAATTTGATAAATGATCTTATCATTCTTCATTACATTCCACTGACCGGATAAATTTCCGCCATATAGAGTGACATCTTCTTTCCCACCTGCATCATAGCGGTATCTTATAAGCGCAGCGAAACCAGATAATTGTATATGCCCCCATTTCTTCGTTATTCGATATCTCGCCGTAAAATCAGGTAAGGGACTTTCAAAATGGCCAGTGGCCGCGGGAGCTTCCCCTTTTGCACTAGGCTCCTCAAGGGCAAAAGCAATATAGGCATCCTGTGTGAGTTTTTGTTTCCACCGCAGCATCGCATGACGGGCAATAAGGTATGCCGCAGGCTTCTCAAAATCCAGCGTAGGCGGAATAATATTCTCATCCATGAAATTCGACCA
>CAZBIF010000211.1:0-3078 GCA_964492055.1 uncultured Flavobacteriales bacterium | reverse complement strand
CTTTTTTTGCTTTGTCACATTGAGCCAGGTCGAAATGAAAGCAAAAAAAATCAATTCCCTGCTCATCTTGAAAAGCAGATGGTACGTTTACTTCGCCCTTTCCTCTACGTGTTTGAAAATGGCCTTCAGTTCGGTAGCGCTTTCCGGCTTCATCTTTCCCGCCAGGATCAGGCTCAGTTGCCGTCGCCGCAGGGCGGCATCGTAGCGCTCCTTTTCCACCTTCGTTTCCGGGATCAGCTCGGGGATCTCGATGGGACTGCCGTTCTGGTCCACCGCCACAAAAGTGTAAATGGCCTCATTGGATTTTTTCCGCCCCCCTTTGGGCTGATCGGTATACACATCCAGAAAGACCTCCATGGAAGAAGTAAAGGCCCGGCTCACCTTGGCTTCGATGGTGACCACGTCCCCAAGTTTAATGGGTTCGTTAAAAGATACGTTGTTCACCGAGGCGGTGACCACTACCCGTCCGGAGTGGCGCTGGGCCGCAATGCCGGCGGTGATGTCCATCCAGTTCAGGAGCTGACCTCCCATGAGGTTTCCCAGTACATTGGTATCGTTGGGTAATACAATTTTGGAGGTCTGCGCAAAGGTTTCCTGCGCCTTGCGTGCTTTCATAGGGCTAAAAATTTTGGTGGGCAAAAGTACGGCTAATCTTTGCCTTTCGCTTAAAACTGATAGGATAACAACCAGGCGGCCTGGTTTTGTTCGGCCTTTACCCTTTGCAGCATGCCCAGGGCCCTTTCGCGGTCGGCGAAGCTGGCGAAACTCACCGCATGCAGGTTCTTGTAGGTACCCAGCAACTGCGCCTCAAAGCCTTGCTTCCGCAGTCTGCCTTGCAATTTCACCGCGTTTTCGTAATTGGAAAAACAACCCGCCATTACATGGTACTGCAATTGGTTTATCTCCGTGTTTTCTGTTACCACTTCGGTATTATCGACCTCGGCCACTTTGAGCTCCTCCCGCCGGTCATCCACGTACAGGCCGGTAGTTTTTTCATCGAGGGTATAGGGCGCCAGGGTGGCTTCGGTCCAGGCGCTGAGGGAAATTTTTTCTTCCCCTTCAGGCAGGGGAGTTTTTAGCAACTTAACTTCATACAGGGGTTTTTCGGTGGCCGTGGGATTAAAAACCGCATATTGCAATCTCCCCGTATCCACCCAGTCGTAAGTCTGATTGAAAAACAAGGCCAGGGCCACCACAAAGAACAGCACCGCCGCGGCCGGCCAGTAATACTTGCGTTTCTTTTTCTCTTCTGCCTTCAGCAGGGGCATGCGCGCCTTGATACGGGCTTCGATCTCCTCCTCCCGGCTCTCCCGCACAATGGGCATGGCCCGGAATTCCTGCAAACCAAAAGAAGAACGCAGAAAATCGTTGTGCTCGGTGGCAATGAACTGTATATTACCTTCCGGATCCAGGTAGAGGGTACCTACCTTGTCGATCACCAGCTTATCTCCGGCCTTCAGTTCTTTGTTGCCCTGCTGCACAAAAGTCCGGATCAGGCCATTGGCCTCCTCGTAGGAGATGGAACGGCGGTCGGCAATGTGGTTGGCCAGCAGGCCGTCGTTGTTTTTCAGGTTTTTGTTGAAGGAAACTTTCTTGGAGGGGGGATAGAATTTATGCTGAATAGGCTGTATGCGCGCCGGGGCGTAATTGGCCACAAACCCCCCGAATTCCGGCACGATCACGCAATCGTACTGATACAGTAAGTCAGAAATGTACAGATCAATCTTTACCTTATTCATCGCTGCGAAAATAACTATTCCTCTCTTTTTATGCGTTGCAATTCTTCCAGGTCTTCCGGGGTATCCACCGAAAAGGCCTCCTCTTCCGTAATGGCGGTCTTGATGCGGTAACCGTGTTCGATCCAGCGTAACTGCTCCAGTCCTTCGGCCCGCTCCAGTCGGCTGGGCTTTAACGCCATCAGCTCGCTCAGGGTTTCACTGCGGTAGGCATACATGCCAATGTGTTTGTAATAATTGAATTCGTTCAGCCATTGTTCCTGCGGCAGATCGCGCATGTAGGGGATCACCTGCCGGCTGAAATAAATGGCAAAATCGTCCTCATCCATGATCACTTTTACCTTATTTGGATCCAGCAGCACCTCCTGCCGCTCGATCAGCTTCACCAGGGTAGCGATCTCCGTATTCTCATCGTGAAAACAGGAAAGTATCAGCCCCATCTGCTCTGCTGAAATGTAGGGTTCATCACCCTGTATGTTCACCACCACCTCCGGCTGTTCGATCTGCTGCAGCACTTCCGCACAGCGTTCGGTGCCGCTCTCGAGTTCGGGTGAAGTCATCACCACCTGCCCCCCGAAGCGCTCCACCTCGGTGGCGATGCGCTCGTCATCGGTAGCCACGTAAACCGCCTCCAGCAAGTGGCAGGATTGCGCCTGCAGGTACACCCTTTCGATCATACTTTTTCCCAGGATATCCGCCAGGGGCTTGCCGGGAAAGCGGCTGGACTGAAAACGGGCGGGAATGATTCCGATTGCGCGCATGATTCAATACTTTTGACTAAAGTAAAAATTATTTGTGAAGCAAAACCCTTCCCCGGATTTAATCTATCAACTGGCGGTGAGTATGATCCCCGGCATAGGCGCCGTGAACGGCAAAAAGCTGATCGCCTATTGCGGCGGGGCAGAAGCGGTGTTCCGGGAAAAGAAAAGCCACCTGCTCAAAATTCCCGGGGTAGGCCGGCAACTGGTGGAGCAGATCCTCAACAACCAGGCCCTGGAAGAGGCGGAGGCAGAACTTCGTTTCATGGAAGAGGAAGGCATACAGGCACATTACTACCTGAGTAAGACCTACCCCCGCCGCTTGATACATTGTGAAGACGGCCCCCTCATCCTGTACAGCAAAGGGGAGATGGACTTCAATGCCGGGAAAGTGATCTCTATAGTAGGCACCCGCATGGCCACGGTGAAGGGCAAAGCTTTCTGTGAGAAGTTGATCGAAGAACTGAAAGACCACCGCCCCCTGATCGTCAGCGGCCTGGCCTACGGTATTGATATTACGGCGCATCGGGCAGCCATGCAACAGGGTTTGCAAACCATAGGGGTACTGGCCAGCGGACTGGATG
>CAZBIF010000210.1:0-3106 GCA_964492055.1 uncultured Flavobacteriales bacterium | reverse complement strand
TCAGATGAACCTGATTAAATAATACCTATAAATTTATGATGCTAATCTAATAGCGATAGCCGAAGGGTACCAATGGGTCAATGTACCAATTTGTCAATGTGGAAATGGATTAATGAGTTAATGTGAAAATGAGCTAATGAGAGAAATTGTAGAATGCCTAGAATTAATGAATGCCTAAAAATATTGAATTGATAAATTGATGAATGACGTGGAGTTGGCTAAATCAGGATTACTTAGAACATCTAAAGTCTAATTTTATCAATCTTTGCTCTTTATTCTTTCCTCTTTCTTCAGAATTAGAATGAGCTCCTGCGCCTTAAGGCTTCTGAGTTTGAAGGAATGGATTAATGTGTCAGTGAATTAAGGTGAAAATGTGTAAATGCATTTATTATTAAATTAGAGCAAGGTATAGCTTCGCCATAGAATGTTCATTTCAACTTTCAGCTTTAAGATTTCTGATTTAAAAAGTGTTTAATCCTTTTTTATAAATTCCAGCTTGTGCTGAAAAATACCGGCTATGGATCTGGCCCGTTGTTTGGCTTCTTCCGCTACTTTCCCTTCAAAATGCTCATCTACGTTCTCGGTAAACAATTGCAGCCAGCGGTTAAAATGACTTTTATCTATGGGTAGTTTTACATGAGCTGCAAAGGGACTGCCCTTGTAGCCGGGAATATTTAACAGCAAAGATTTCCAGAAGGCATACATGGTGGGAAGGTGACGGGGCCAGTCTACTTTAGCGAAGTCATTGAATACATAACTTAATAGTTCATCCTCCTGTACTCTGGCGTAAAAGGTGTCCACCATTTTTACCACATCTGCTTCGGTGGTGATATCGGATTTGTGATCAGTCATAATAAATTTGCTTCTGCAAATTTCGGAATATGAAGCTCCTTTGAAAAAGAAATAGTAAGTATAATTTTTATTTCCAACAGTAGTTAATCGATTTTCCAAAAAGAAACAGGCTCCAAGGATTTTAATACTCTATCTTGTGCAATTCATACATAACGATCTTACCCCGGATTTGCGTTAGCGTGATGCCGTATTTATCCCGGAGTATTTCACGACTTTCCCTAAGGAATTGGGGCTTCAACTCAAAATCATAGGAAGCATGGTTTGAAGTTCCATCTTCTGCAAGCAGGTTATACTTGGTTTCGAGGTAGTCGGCCAGATTTTTTAGCGTAGCTCCTTTTGCTTCCCAGCGCTTGTCTGTACTGCTTGACCAGTAATACTTGTTATTACTGAGATGGTTAGCCAGTTTAGCTGAATCAGCTATCATTAACTGGTAGTAGGTAGTATCCCTTTCAACCGCTCTGGGGTAAAAGTTTAGCTGATTATTTAGCAGGTATCGTGCGATCTGTTCAGTTTCACTTTCCTCAATGCTGTCTTTAATCTGCAAGGATAAGTCATAGGGGGTTTGCAGGTCCACTTCGTCCACATTTACGATACGGGGATACTTGATTTTCCACAGTAGCTCCAGGATTTCCCTTAAGTCCTGATTGACTACTTCCACCACATGTCGATTAACGTTACTGTAACTTGACCTGCCCATATCCATACTATGCTTTTGCAGGGTAAAGGTGTAATCCTCAGTTTCCTGCTCAAACTCAATTTGTTTAGCTGAAGATATGGTATTGGAAGAAGAGGTAATTTTTTGCAGGGTGTATTTAGTGAGCGGTAGTTTGCTGAAAATATTTTGCCAGATGATAATCCCTTTGTTATTGATCTCTGCTAGCGCGGACGTCTCGTCCGTGTGGAAAACCTTAATAAAAAAACCGCTTTGCCCTTCGACCAACTCTTAGACACTTCAACAGGCTCAGTGCAGGTCGCTCAGGGTGACAAAGCAGTTTTTCATGTTGGCGGCATTTTCATCATCGGTGACTAATCTCGATACTTATTTAGAAAAATAATAATTCCACCTTTTTTGTCATCCTGAGCCAGGTCGAAGGAAAAAAAGGTGGGGTTGTTAAGAAAATACACAGGGTTTATATACGTAAGGCACAATCCATAGAAAATAAAAACCCGGCGTTAGGGCGCCGGGTTTTTAGGAAGTAGGGAGTGAAAGTACTTTACTTCCCGCCCAGCATCAAGATCTCATTGATCACCACTTCGGTCATGTAGCGTTTCTGACCTTCTTTGGTTTTGTAGCTGCGGGAGGTGAGTTTGCCTTCCACGGCCACTTCGTTGCCTTTTTTCAGGTACTTCTCTGCGATCTCCGCGGTCTTGCCCCAGGCGATGAGGTTGTGCCATTGAGTATCGGTTTGTTTTTCGCCTTTGGCGTCTGTGTAACGGTCGTTGGTGGCCAGGGAAAATTTAGCCAGGGTCTTGCCGCTTTCCAGATGTTTTACTTCCGGATCCATGCCCAGGTTTCCGATCAGTTGAACTTTGTTCTTTAAATTTTTCATGATAAAAAGTTTAAATAAATGATTAAAAAAATTTGATTTCGAGGCCGTTCATTTCAAACGACAGGGCAAAGATTGGAAGGGACAGAAGTACGAGTCGGGATTTACTTGGTTAGAGTCATTTAACATTCGGTTAGAAGCGGTTAACACGAATAAATAGTTGTAAGTCAGCTGATAAAAAAATTGAAAAACCGCAAAATCAATAAATTATTTTACCGTGTCATGGTTTCCTCCTCCGGTCTGAGGTAGTTTTTCACCAGCTTCAATACCTGCTCATCCCAGAGAATCTTGTAATGTCCGCTGCCCTTTACCGGAATGAGTTCCGCTTTGGGCCAGTTTCTGGCAAGGGAGCGGGAGTGATGGAAGGGAGTGATCTTGTCATCCTGATCGTGGAAAATGAGGGCGTGCCCGATCTGGGTTTGGGGGGCAATGCGATCGAAATTCATTTGCTCAATGCGGTAATTGGTCAGGTCTTCCACCAGTTTCACCAATTCCGAATAAACCGGTTGGGGTAATTGCAATATGCGGCGAAAACCCTTGAAGATGGCGCGCATCTCATTAAAAGGAGCGAGTAATATGGCCTGTTCTATTGCTAATTTATTTTCCTGGCTCAGCAGCAGGATCACATTCGCTCCCAGACTGTGGCCAACCATCAAAGTGGGCTGGCCATATTGATTGATCACTGCTTCCGCCACCCGTTTAAAGGC
>CAZBIF010000209.1:2902-3164 GCA_964492055.1 uncultured Flavobacteriales bacterium | reverse complement strand
TCAAGTAGCTTTCTTCCTCTTGTTCCTTCTGCCTGATAACCTACAAAAAGCAGGGTGTCGTTACTATTGCCTGATCTTGTTTCCATGTAGTTGAGTATTCGTCCGCCCGTCATCATACCGCTACCTGCAATGATGATCTTGGATTTATTGTCTTCCCGCAGTGTCAGTGTTTCCCTATAGTTGCTCACTACCTGAAAATGAGAACACATTTCATCACATTCTTCCGGCTTAAGCTTGTGCCAGTCCCTGGAAGCATGAAATA
>CAZBIF010000209.1:889-2892 GCA_964492055.1 uncultured Flavobacteriales bacterium | reverse complement strand
CAAAAGCCTCCAAAGCATTAGCATCATGAGCTGAGTGCGCTCTACGGCAAAACTGGGAATGAACAGGCTTCCTTCACGCTCTACCGTTTCGTTGACTATACGTTCCAGTTCCGGGACAATACTTTCTTCTTCAGGATGAATCCTTCCTCCATAGGTGGATTCAATAAGCAGGACATCCGCTTTTTCAGGCTTTTTTGGCGTATACAAAAGCGAATCTTTTTTTCTGCCAATATCACCTGAAAACACCAGGCGGCTATCGTTGGTCTCTACTTCAATAAAAGTTGATCCGATGATATGGCCATTGTATTGCCACCTTACTTTAAAGGCATCTTCAATTACATGCCATTTACCTTCTGAAACAGGGTTGAAAAGTGGAAGTGTATTGTCAACGTCTTTTAAGTCATAGAAAGCCTCTGCCGGACTATGCCTACTATAACCCTCTTTCTGCTGCATTAGCAGCACGCATTACCCCACTATCCTTTAATATAATTTCTGCGATTTTTAAGGTAGGCGCACTACCATATATTTTTCCTCTAAAACCAAGCTTTACCAAACGAGCAAGGTAGCCGGTATGATCAAGATGTCCGTGAGTAAGCACAACAGCATCAATGGCTTTCGGATCATACTCAGGCTGTTCCCAATTGAGTAAACGTAATTCTTTTAATCCCTGAAACACACCGCAATCCACCATCAGTTTTTTATTTCCGGATTCAAGTAAATATTTGGAGCCGGTAACCGTACCAGCGGCTCCTAAAAAGTTTATGGTCATTTTATCTTTCATTTGTTCAATACAATTCATTTGTTGTGTGACGTACTGCCTGAGCAAATTTCCTCTCCCTCTTTGATGATTCTTTTGACTCGTGTATGAGAAATGCCCATTTCTTCAAGTACTTCGGGTTTATCGCATAGCTCCTTACAAAGCACGATCATCTTATCAATCAGCTTTTGCTTCTCAGACTTTGTAAGGCTGGTAAGACATGTAACAGGGTGCAGGCCAGACAAATTTATCCGGTCGCTAATGCTTCCTTGCTGCGGATAATCCCAGCCTATCAGTATAAGACCTGAACATTTGCCATATTGAATGGCATCTTCGGTAAACCGAGTATTGGTCACCACCCAGCCTTCATGAAATTTTGTCACGTGTCCTTTGCGCTTTTCCCATTGCTTTTTCACATCCTCAAACCGGGATTTGATATAAAGCGGAATTTTCACATCACACTTATAACCTTGGCGGTTATGAAATTTGCACTCCACCATGAAGTGCTGATTATCTTTCTCAGCCTCCACATCTATTTCATGAGAGACGCAATGCCCCTGAATGATTACCCCGACTTTTGTACGGTAACCCAAGGGGCCCAGCTCCAGAATCGCCTGCTTGATCTTATACCTACCTGCTACAGGTTTTGAGTGCTTCCGTAGCATTGAGAATGCCTGGCTGTAGATTTTCTTTGTGGACATGCCATCAACAAGCTGCGCTTCAATCTCACTCACAATCCAATCAATAACGGCAGAACCGGCCCCTGCCTTTTCAAGGGATTGCCTGAGTTTGGTTGGTGAAAATGGAGCTTTTTCTCTGGAAGCCTTAGTTATTAAAACGGTTTTTTCTGGCATTTAATCTACTTTAGCAATCGATTGTTAAAGTTAGAATTTTACACTCGGAGGTATTTATGATATCTCACTTTCGATGTACGAAATTGTGCCGATGTAATTTGACAGCATAGCAGTTGGAATTCTCTTTTAAAAATCATAGCTGCTAATAAATACAGATGCTTTCATCGGTGATAATTATCAAATAGACGCTCACTTTTTAATGCTTCATTTACCATAAGCAACTCATTGATATTTTCTTTATCCACAATACCGATGAATTGGCCATGTTCCAACACTGGTGCCACTGAGCAGTTGCTAGCCATGAGCTTTTGATATACTTCTTGTAAGGCCATATCTGGGTGAAGTGTCAGGAAATCTTGGCGCACAACATGGGATACAGGCGACGCCTTACC
>CAZBIF010000209.1:537-778 GCA_964492055.1 uncultured Flavobacteriales bacterium | reverse complement strand
AACTGTACTACCTTTTCCAAGGTGTCTTCTGGTAGTAAACGAGTAAACTTTCTCATCAACACATCCTTTGCCGTATATCCAGATAAAGCGGATTTTGTTGATTCGTATACCGCTTCTGAACCGGCGCCCAAATAAATGAACAACCCTATGAATACCAGCCAGAAATTGTAGAAGAACCCGAAAAACACAAAGGTGATGGCGAGAAATTGCCCCACGGTTGCCGCAATGCGTGTTGCCCGTG
>CAZBIF010000209.1:0-462 GCA_964492055.1 uncultured Flavobacteriales bacterium | reverse complement strand
GCATAGAGAGATCGGGCATCTTTCCAGTGTACTGTAGGTAGATCAACAGTATTGCTGCAATTCCCAAGTTTACGGCTGGCCCCGCTATGGCAACCAATAATTCTTGCTGCGGCTTCTCCGGCATCGCCTCCAGGCTGGCTACGCCACCAATGGGATAAATAGTGATGTCGCGGGTTAAGATATGATAACGTTTGGCGGTGAGGGCATGCCCAAACTCATGTAATACTACGCAGCCAAACAATGCCAAAATAAACAGTACCCCCCATAACCCTTCGTAGATACCATGTCCCATATTGTAGTGCATCAGAAAGATCCATCCGATAATTATCCAGAAGGTCCAGTGAATGAAGACTTTAATGCTGGCATAACTGCCGATGTATAGTGACCATTTTTTCATTTTAGGTATATGTTTTTCGTTCGCTTGATTAAACCTAAATATCCTATCTTACTTAATCCCTAAAC
>CAZBIF010000208.1:0-3170 GCA_964492055.1 uncultured Flavobacteriales bacterium | reverse complement strand
TTAACTTCTCTGGTCCGGTCACCGTAATGGTTTCTCCGTTGTATGAATCATCAATCAGCACTTTTGAAACTACTTCCGCAATGTCGTCTGCATCCACAAAAGGAATCTCTGCCTCCGGCATAGGTAATGCCACTTGTCCTGCAAGTACGAAATCCAAAAATGGACCTTCGCTAAAATTCTGGTTGAACCAGGATGCTCTTACCAGGGTATAATTAAGCCCGGAATTAGCAACGATTTCTTCGCATGCTTCAGCTTCAACTTCTCCTTTTCCTGATAGCAAGACTACTTTCTCTAATCCTTCTTTTAAAGCAGCCTCTGTCAAAGCCGTGATCGCTTTTCGAGCACCGGGCACTGCCAAGTCGGGATAATAGACAATATAGGCACGATCCATTCCCTTTAGTGCTGGAGCAAAAGTGGAGTAGTCTTCCCACTCAAAGGCAGGTGAGCCCTTTCTGGACCCTACTGTTACGTTATGACCTAATTGTGTTAGCCCTTCTACGACTCGGTGACCAGTCTTACCGGTTCCTCCGATTACTAAGATGTTGTGTTTCATCATATTTGAATTTAATTATTGATTATATTAATGCTTTTTCGTCTCAATCATAAGTGCCAGAACAGCTATGGAGAAAGACAGGATTGCAAAAACGGTTCTTATCAGATGGAGTTTGTTCCAGTTGGTCTCGTAGAACTTTCTGAATTGTGTCATCTGTACGGAATTCATTTCTGCAATTTTGAGTACCTCCAATTGATTGTTGAGTGGGACATTGCCAAGTCCCGTCAATATAACGGTTCCAATTACATAGGTAATGGTAGAGGAGAGCATTAGTCCAAAGACGACTTTGTTAGAATGAAATTCATTAATGCTGGCGATGCTTAGTAAAACTACACTACCAAAGAATACAGTGAAGAATACTGGGTTGATAATGGCTCTATTGATAGACTGCATGGTCTCCAGATAGGGTCGGTCTTCGATTAGCTTTGTTCCGGGAATTATCGAAACTGACCAGGCAAAAAACAAGCCCGCTGAAAGGCCAGTCAGGATTACGGACCCCAACAAGACTATTGTTCTTAGTGAAATTTCCATGTTTAAATTATATTAAGTGAATAGCCACTTTTCCAGCTTGATGTATTCTTCATTGGTCAGTTGAATTTCATTGCCCTTGGGAATTTTCAGCTCCTGGCATATCATCTTACATATCTTTTTCGCATGCTTGGATATGTTCTTTTCCTTAAACCATGAATTGATTCTGCCGGCGATGGCATACATTGACTCGTAATTGTTACAAGTGTAAAATTGAAATATTGAAAAGTCCTATTCTTGACACTTTGTGCCAAGGACTTGACATTTTAAGCCAAAAAGGAGGTTAGTATTAGTTTTTCCGGAATTCGACAGGGGACTGGCCCTTCCATCGCCTGAATGCTCGGTTGAAAGCACTTTGCTCAGAAAAACCAGTTTCGAAGGCAATTTCAGCTATACTTCTCGATGATTTTTTTAGCAGATTTGTAGCAACGCTTTCCTGAGTCTTTTTGATTAGATCGCGGTAAGAGACTCCTGCTTCAGATAGCCTTCGGGTAAGAGTGCGGTTGCTCATTCCCATATGTTCCGCAATATGATGAATGCTTGGAATGCCACTAGGAAGGGCATCTTTGATGAGTTGTTCAACATCATAAACCAGTTTATTCCCTGTTACTTGCAATCCACTTGCCTCTTCTTCGACACGCGCAACAAGAAAACTATTGATACTTGCATCAGCCTTAGCCGTCCGAGTTTCCAGGTCAGAAGTCTTGTAAGAGATGGAGTAATGAAGTTGATTAAAAAGTATTGTGCATTGGAATGCTTCTTCATAAGAACTGAGGTCTTTAGGAGAGTTATGCTTAAAAGAAACCTCAATGGGCGAAATATTAGTTTCTGTCATTGCTTTTAACACAACCACTGTGGCAGAAAGGGTAGCCTCATTAGAAAGTTCCAAACCTCTGCGATGTGGTTCGCGGAGTAAATAAACAACTGAAATCTCTGGCTTTTTTTCAACCTTAAAAACATAGGTGTTGGAGAGTAATTTGAAATAACGCTCGCTTCTGTCGAATATCTCTCCGGCCCAGGAACAGGTCCTCCAGGATAATCCCAGAACACCATAATCTTCAATCTTCATTTGCTGACCCACTCTTATAGAAAAACCAGGTCCTAGTTTTTCATCGATCATCTCATGCAATTTAAAAAACTCATCCGCTGGAACAGCTTGGATGGAGTCGATATCAGTTATTGGTGTCGGGAGATTCATAAACTCATTCCTGGTCATGCCTTCAGAGATAGCATGATTAATCACTTTACGATATAAATTTATTGAGATGTATTTCACCTTTTAAGTTACTATGCAAAATATCCGATGAAATGGCTTTGCCATAAAACGCTCGATATCACACTATCTGCCAAATATATTATTGTACGATGTGTGCACCTTGAATGGTGAATATAGCTCATGAATGTCAGTGATCCAAAGGTTGAAAGTCCCCTAAGCGCTGGTGTTTCGCAACCCTGCAGAACAAGCTGTGCCCGGAGGCAAAGTAAGTGGCAAAGCCTGTCGCGTAACATGGTTATTTAATTCGGAATCATAGTAGATATAGTCAAGATAGCGAACGACTGAACATCTTGTGAAGCGAAAGGCTTCATTAATCTACATAAATCGCTTTTCCGGTTTCTATACCTTCCAAACCTCGTACATAAACACGGGCAACTTCCATTGCAGAGGGGCAATTGCTGCCATCCATTCCCATAGCTTGTGCGGTCTCTTTGACAAATGGAGGGTGTACCACCAAAATCCTGAGACCGTCGGTCAATTCTAAAGCAAGTGCTTTGACAAATCCTTCCAATGCAGCATTTACCATAGCGATGTTTGAGGTTTCTGGCCAAGGGTTGTGAGCAAGTATACCTCCTGTAAGGATAATAGTTCCATTGGGTTTCAAAGCTTCCAACGCTTTGCGGCAAATACTTACCTGACCCATCAACTTGCTGTTTAATCCGATGTAAATTTGTTCGTCTGTAAGGTTGGCAAATGCACCAAAACTGGCATCTCCTGCTGCACATATTATGGCATCCACATCTTTTTTGTCAGCAAAAAATTCGTCTATAGATTCTTTATTCTCAATATCTATGGTTGGGGTTGATTTTCTAG
>CAZBIF010000207.1:1715-3171 GCA_964492055.1 uncultured Flavobacteriales bacterium | reverse complement strand
ACCCATCGTGTTTTGTACCGCATACGATGAATATACCCTCCAAGCCATTAAAAACAACGGGATAGACTATGTGCTGAAGCCTTTCAAAGAGGAAGAAATCCATGGGGCGCTCCAGAAGTACAAAAGATTGGTCAGCAGTTTGCAATCTAAAAATACGGTACCTGTAATCATGCAGACACTGGATGACAAGAAATTCCAAAAGAGCTTTCTGACCCAGAACCGCGAAAAATCTATCATTAAAAAAGTAGAGGAAATCGCCGCTTTCACCGTGGAGTATGAAAACGTGTACCTCTACACCTTTGAGGGGGATAAATATCCCGTTTTTAAAAAACTGGAATACGTGGAATCAGTCTGCGATCCGAGCCTGTTCTTTCGCATCAACCGACAGATGTTGGTGAGCAGGGAGGCCATCCGATCTTTTGAGCCTTATTTCAACCGAAAAATAATCTTGCAACTTAGTATGCAACTGCCCGAGCAGGCAGTAGTCAGCCGGTTGAAAGTATCGCCTTTTAAGGAATGGTTGGAGAGATAAGGTTGTATTTTTGTTAAAATGGTGAAATAGTTGATTTTTTTGACCGAAGTCTTGCATTGCATTCTGCATAAAAAGTACAATCTGTGAAATCATTTAGCCTTTCTTTAAAATAATTAAGTCGGCCATTTTAGCTTGATCTAATTTTATGGTATTCATCATTAAAATTAGTTAAATGGAAAATGTAATTAAACGAAAATCGAGATATGTCCTTCCAAAGAAAAATATTCTTTATGTAGTATCTAATCCCGCCACGCTCATGGGGTTTCCGGTAGGTTTCTTTGCCGAAGAACTGACACGGCCATTCTTTGAATTTGTACAGAAGGGGTATGAAGTGGAGATAGTTTCACCCAAAGGCGGTAGAGTAGAATATGATGGTTTCTCTAATCCCGAAAATGAACAGACCATTTACCCTAACGACTTGGTAACCATCGGTTTCAATCATCACAATACTTTCGGGAAGTTGTTGGAAAATACCAAATCCATTGCCGAGGTAAGTGTGGGTGACTATGATGCCGTTTGTGTGGCTGGCGGCGGTGGGCCTTTGGTAACTTTTAAAGATGATAGCGCTTTGCACAAACTGATTGCCGACTTTTACGAGCAGGGTAAGGTGGTAGGTATGCTTTGCCACGGAACTTGCTTACTGTTATGGGCAAAATTAAGCGATGGTTCGCTCTTGGCTGATGGAAAGACTTGGACCGGTTATTCAGATGCGGAAGAAGAAATGAACAACCAAGCAGCAGGCGGCATCACAATCAATGAATATACCATCGAGACCGAAGCCAGGAAAAATCCTAAGACCCATTACGAAGCCGCAGCGCCTTTAGAGCCTTTTGCCATCAGGGATGGAAGGTTGATCACGGGTCAACAGCAGCACAGCAGCGCTTTATTTTCAGAACTGGTAATCGAGGCCTTAACGGAATCAAA
>CAZBIF010000207.1:1250-1705 GCA_964492055.1 uncultured Flavobacteriales bacterium | reverse complement strand
GTAATTAACAACAATATAAAATTATTTTATGAAGAAGTTACTAATAATTGCAGCAGTTATCAATTTAGCAGTCGCTATAATCCACACAATTATCGGAGAAAGTGATATTGTTGCTCCGCTCTTGGCTACAGATGCGCCAGATACGGTTAGATGGACACTTCACTCCGCATGGCACATGATTTCAGTAGTGCTTTTCATATCCGCTCTTACACTTTTCTTTGTAAGCCGCAAGTGTAAAGATGAACCACATAGCATGGGTTTGTCAAAATATATTGGTATTCAGTACTTAGCTTTGGCAATGGTATTTGTGGTAACAAGCCTGGTTTACGGAATATTCTTTCCACAAATCGTCATGCTTGCACCAATTGGAATCTTAGCTCTTTTGGCAAGTAGAGTAGCTAGTAATTCACAATAACGTGACAGTAGTGTCCAAATGAATCTAAAAGTATAATTAA
>CAZBIF010000207.1:0-1120 GCA_964492055.1 uncultured Flavobacteriales bacterium | reverse complement strand
AAAAGCGGTAGATACCCTTTTGGAAAAAGAGAGCAGAATCGATATTTTGATCAATAATGCAGGGTACGGCTCTTATGGTTCGGTAGAGGAAGTGCCGATTGAAGAAGCCAAAAGGCAGTTTGAGGTCAATATTTTTGGATTGGCCCGTTTGACGCAACTGGTGATCCCAACCATGCGAAAGCAAAAATCCGGACGGATCGTCAACATTTCATCAATGGGCGGGAAGATATACACGCCTTTCGGGGCATGGTACCATGCTACAAAATTTGCGCTCGAAGGGTGGAGCGACTGCTTAAGATTGGAATTGAAACAGTTTGGGATCGATGTGGTCGTGGTAGAGCCGGGAGGCATAAAAACCGAATGGGGTGGCATAGCCATGGAAAGCCTAAAGAAAGTTTCGGGTAGTGGGCCTTATGCAAGCCTGGTGAACAAGGTTATTGCCAGCATGGATACTACCAATAACAAACTCACGCCCGTTGAGGTATTGGGAAAGGAAATTGCCAAAGCTGCTACGGTTGAAAAGCCTAAAACCAGATACCTGAAAGGCTACTTGGCCAAGCCATTGGTGGGGATGAGGAAATGGTTAGGGGATAAAACCTTCGATAAAATGATCCTCAGTCAGTTGAAATAAACCAGTCCCTTATACTAACCAATTCATAACATGAGGGAATCGTATATCATCAATTCTATTAGTCAGGCCCATAATGCCATGGGCTTGGCTAAGCCCAAACACCCTTTAGTTTCGGTAGTAAAAACAAACGAGTTTAAGCCCTCAATTGATCTTCGGAGCGTGAAGGTTATCAACAACCTCTACCAAATCACTTTAAAACACATAGGCTGTGGTAATTTGCTTTATGGAAAGAACTCTTATGACTATCAAGAAGGGACATTGGTGTTTACCGCTCCAGGGCAGGTAACCATTTGGGAAGCTGAAATGCCGATACAAACTGATGATGATGAAGGTTGGACGCTGGCTTTTCATCCTGATCTAATCCGAAAATCCAATCTGGCCAACAAAATTGATACGTATTCTTTCTTTCAATACGATGTGAACGAAGCGCTTCACCTCTCTGATGATGAGCGCAAAACGCTGGAAGAGATCCTGGATAAAATCGAGAAG
>CAZBIF010000206.1:0-3268 GCA_964492055.1 uncultured Flavobacteriales bacterium | reverse complement strand
TTCCATATTAAGGCGGTGCAGTTTGTGCTTCAGTTCCTTTTGCTCAAGTAGATATGAAGCTTTCCCGGCCTTTCTGTCCAGCTCATATGCTTCGGTAAAGAACCTGGCTTTCAGGTATTCCAGGTCACTGGTGTCCATCTTACAATAGCGCGGGTTCAGCTTGATGACCTTAGCTTCGTGCCGAGCAGCGGAAGTTATCTGTTTTAACTCCCTGGGAGCTTGTGTCTGGACTTTGTCAGCACCCTGTATAGCCTGTGCCGGATCTCCGGAATCCGGAACCGGCTTACCCATGGCCAGGCAGGCGAGGTGCTGGGCGGGCAAACGCATCAGGCGTTCCAGTTTGCGTATGGTGCTTACCCTGGGCCGGTGCACACCACTCTCTATCTTACTGATGCTGCTTTGGTTAACTTGCAAACGCACTGCCATACCCCGCTGGCCCAGGCCGAGTCGCTTGCGGGCATAGACAAACATCCTGGCTTCTGCCGTCACTGCTCCCATATTCTTCTCTTTTGAGCTTGGTTGCAAAGATAACGCAAAAGGTGATGCGTTTTGAATCCGGATTGGAAAAGTGATGCGTTTTGAGTTACAGATGTAAGACCTTTACATGTTATAGTAAATTTCCGGGCGTTAGATCCGGGATCCGCCAGCGATGGAATACAGAAGCAGGTCGTACAGGGAGATGGAATAACAGCTATAGCCCATTGGGAAGATCACTGCCATTCCGAAGAGGTCGCTTTAAGCCAATCTCGCTGCAAGTCGTGGACGGGTCCGCCGGTAGTAGGGGTAGTCGGATATTCTTACCCCGGATCGCGCTATTGCTGATCCGGGGACGGAGCTTTAAGGAGGGATCCCATAATAAATTTACCTATTGTCTTGTCCAATCATTTCAGGACGATCCCTTCAGGACGATCCCTTCAGGACGAAAGAAACACTTGAAACAGGGGGTCGGTTTTTATTTTGGCGTGGCAGTACGAGGTAGCTTAACAATTAGTCAGTAAACTTTTCCCTATACGGTCATAATCCGGTTAAGTGGTTAACCAGCAAACTTATCTGCACTTACAAGCCCGTTAAAGAGATCGGTAAAAGGATCCGCAAGGTGAATATCTTCTCTACATTCACAATCAATCTACCTAACACATCTACAGCAGGCGCAGAACAGCTAATCAAGCGTAATCCACCAATGTCCATCACCTGTTGAATAATACCTGTTTCTCTGGCAATCCCTATTCTTACTACCAGCCAGAATTTTTTAATCAGGCCTTCTCTTTTTCTCTGAGACTGACATAACGATACTTACCCCTGGGGTAATATTCTTAATGAGTTCCGGGTTTCTACTCTCTGTCATTTCAATGGCTTCATAGAGCATTTTTTCGATCGCTTCTTTGGGAAACATTTTCATATCATTCACTCTAAAGTGCCTGATCAGTTTACCTTTCCCTTCAAGCTCTACAAGTTTATTAGTAAGCTCCGCCCCCCGGTTAAAGCCAAAGTTCACATGTGTGGCATATACGGCGATATGACAAAATGCATCTTTTAATTTTTTTGATTTAGAATAGGCGATAGACACTGCATTGTAACTATCGTATATCAATTCGTTCGCCTCGGAAATTTTATCTGATACAAAATTTCTCAATTCAAATGTAAGCTCTTGAATTTCCGGGCTGTAGGGACTCAAAAAGTCTTTTAATTCTGTATTTGGTTCCATATATATTTGGGCTTACAGCGGGTTGATATGTCCCGCAGGACATGTATGATACCCATTATGCTGGGGTTAGTTTTTCCTTTTCCCGTTCAATAAATTCCTGTAGCGTGGTAGGGGCTTTTCCTGTCAGCTTCTGATAATTGTCTGAAATCTCAGGCTCTGACTGAAGTCGTGGCAGAAAGTGAAGAATGGTCATAACCAGGGCATACCCGCTGGTAATACCTTCCTTTTTCTTTCTCAGGTAAAAGCTTATCGGATTCATACTATTAAATCGTATCCGCCTCCCCGTTATATGGGTCAGTAAGGCCGCTACCTCTCCGAAATTTTTATTCTGAGTGCCGGTTATCTCGTAGGCCCGATTTTGACAGTTCTCGAACCGGGTGATAAGCCTTGCGGTTGCTTCACCTATATTTTTGACATCAATCCAGTTGAATTTCGCTTTTCCCGAAGGCAAAGTAATACGCTTGTCAGCCAAAATTTCCGGAAGCAGGGTGGTGGTCAGGTTTTGCATAAAGTAGCTTGGTCTCACAAAAATATAGTCGAATCCCATTTCCCGGATCAATCGCTCAATCTTGTTGTGTGGAATTACCTTGCTTTTTTCTGCCCCCTGAACGGACAGGAAAACTACCTTACTTATTCCCCTCTCCCTGGCTGAATCTAATAGTGGTGTAAAGACCTTTTTGACGTCTGATATATGCGGCGGTCTCAGTAAAAAAAGGATGTCGATTTCATCGAATGCCCCGGAATAGGCGCTTTTATCTTCAAAATCAAACTGACGATAAAGTAGAGCAGGATGATGACTGAACGTCTTTTTTGCTTTTTCGACACCCCGGACAGCAGCCAGAATCTGATAGCCAGATGCTACCTCACTCAAATAATGAATTACTTCATTGCCAATATTTCCTGTTGCTCCTGTTACAAGAATTCGTATCATTCTCCTAAGTGCCCCTTAAACGTACGGTGTAAAAGATAAACGGTGAGCGAGCCAGGTCGCATTCGTCATATGGTAAGTTAACCAAAAGTATTTGCCACGCCAAAGCATAAGGGCCATCGCTGTGCGGGAGGTAATCCGTATCCGGATTACTGCGAATGCGCCCTTCTGCCCTCACAATTTTCATACTATACTAATCTTAATACGGCCTACTTACATAGCCTTAAACAAATACGCCCGGGGGTGGTAGTGACTATAGGAAACTCGCCGTTCAATCTAATTTCTTTTCTGTAAGCAGGGGGTGAAGGCCTGCACTAGTTAGTTCTGAGATCTCATCCGGGAGTGGAAGCAAATCGGGCCCGTTGAGAAAAATTTCCGTCATTTGATTAAATAGAAGTTTTTTTCCAAGTGCCTTAAATACACTAACTTACCAACCAAAGCAACATTTTTTTTACTTTTTGGCTTAGACAGTAGGATTTAAACAAGCAATTTACTGCCGGTCATAAAGAGTGATATGACCGCTGACACCATGAAACTACCACCACTTACCATCGTCGGGATCGGAGCCTCAGCCGGGGGGCTGGCCGCCCTGAAAAAATTTTTTGGCAATGTGCCGGAAGACAGCGGGCTGGCCT
>CAZBIF010000205.1:0-3338 GCA_964492055.1 uncultured Flavobacteriales bacterium | reverse complement strand
CCACCGTATAGTATTGATTTTTGTCCACCATTATGCTGGCTTTCACTTCTTCATCGTCCATCACTTCCACGCTGTCTAGCCTCACTGTGGCAAAAGGGTAACCATGGTTCTCATAATAATTGATAATGCGTTTAAATAATAATGAAAGCCTGCGTTGATTGAAGGGGCGCTTCAGGTAGATGCGGCTGTTCTGATCCACTACCGCCAGGGCCAGGGGATCAAGGTTTCCCTTGTTCAGGTAGGACCATTTATAAGCCTTGCCGGTATGGAAATAGACTTCAATGGTTTTTTCCGTTTCTTTAATGGAATCAATATCAGCGGCCAGGTAACCCGATTCATACAAGGAGAGGCGAAGTTGTTCAATTTCCTCCTGAAGTTGCGAAGCAGGGATCACCTCCGTATAACGCCCGGTTTTTAAATCTTCCAGCCCATAAACGATTAACTGCTTTTTCTGAGCGGAGAGGGTAGCACCTAGGACAAGAAAACCGAAGATGAGCCAATACTTCACGAGCTTAAAACTTAGGAAGGGGTAATTTATTTTATCTCCCAGTTGATGGGTGGCTTGCCGGCCCGAATAAGTAATTGATTGGTGCGGGAAAAATGCCCGCAACCAAAAAAACCTGTATGTGCAGAAAAGGGGGAAGGGTGGGGGGCAGTGAGGATGTGGTGCCGGGACTGATCAATGAGTGCCGCCTTTTGCCTGGCAAAACGTCCCCACAACAGAAAAATAATAGGTTCTTCCTTTTTGTTCAAGGCCTGAATGGCCGCATCCGTAAAGGTCTCCCATCCTTTTTGTTGATGCGAGCCAGGGGACTGATGGCGTACCGTGAGGGTGGCATTGAGCAACAATACTCCCTGCCTGGCCCAGGAACTGAGATCCCCCTTGGTCGCTGGGGTTATCCCCAGGTCGTTTTCCAATTCCTTATAGATGTTCTTTAAAGATGGGGGCAACCCCATTTGCTCAGGCACCGAAAAACACAAACCGTGCGCCTGACCTGCCCCGTGATAGGGGTCTTGTCCGAGGATCACTACCCTGGTGCTGGTAAAAGGAGTGAGATTAAAGGCTTGGAAAATGTGTTGCTTACCAGGATAAATGGTATATTTTTTATATTCTTCGAGCAAAAATTGCTTTAATTTTCGGAAGTAATCCTGTTGGAATTCGCTTTCCAGAGCCTGCTTCCAACCCTCCTCCAATCGGGGGTTTATCGATACGTTTACCTCATTTGTCGAAAACTTTTCTGATATTGAAGTAACCATTGTTTTAAAAAGCCGTTGTTAAGAAAATTATAATTAGAATTAAAATCCTGAACACAAAAGGGTATTTTTGTAATATTAAAAAATAAAAATGAAAAAGCTGTCACTCGGTCTACTAGTTATTCTGTTCGCTGCCTTATTTTCCTCTTGCAAAACACATCATCGTTGTGCTGCCTATAGCCAGGCTGATGTTCCCACTGCACAGAAACCTTCCTGATTGCGCTGGATCCCTTTAACAGATCTGTCCCAGCTGGACAAAATGGTGGAGCAATCCCACACCTCAGAGGTGGTTTTGTTTAAGCATTCTACATCCTGTGTTATCAGTGCTTCGGTAAAAAAACGTTTGGAAGCCCAATGGGAAAAACAGCTGGGCGATAGACCCATCTATTACCTTGACCTGCTGGCGTACCGCCCCATCAGCAATGAGGTGGCCCGGCGCTTTGAAGTTACCCATCAATCTCCCCAGGTACTGGTCATCTCCAATGGCAAGTCGGTATACCATGCATCCCATATTGCTATTAGTGCTTCCGGCATAGCTAAACATATTCAAAATTGATACGCTGTTCGATAGCGGGATCAAGGCTAAGGGCTACCGGGCATTTTAAAGCTTGGCTTTCCAGGTAATTTCGATCTTCTTCTTTTATGGTGCCGGGCAGCTTAATGTCTATTTCAATCCGGCTGATTTTTCGGGGCTGAGGGCGCATTACTTTACGTATGCTAAATGTGGGTTTTCCGATATCCACTTTTTTTGTGCGGGCCCGGATCGCCATTACCGTGATCAGGCAACTGCCGAGGGCAGCAGCCAGCAGGTCGGTGGGTGAGAAAGCTTCCCCTTTACCGTGGTTGTCTGTAGGGGCATCGGTAACTATTTCACTTTTTGATTGTTCGTGTAAAAGCTGGCACCTTAGTTGCCCCTGATAAATTCCGCTGATGAAAGTCATATTATCTGCTTATTTTTGGAATGGTAAAGGTATGAGGCAAATCCCTTTTATAATAATATTATTAGGGTGTCTGTTTAACATTCAGGCATCGTATGCTCAGGAAACGGTATTTGAGCAGACCACCACCATTTACTCCTCTGAGAAATCAGGGGGCCTTGGCATGCACACCGCCGGGTTTGTTGGTACTTATCGCTATGCTACCTACCTTACCGGATTTACCAAGCGGGTGTATGAAATAGAGATTGCCAATATCAAGCATCCGAAAGAAGTAAAGAGCATCAATCCATTTGAAAATGACCTGAAAGGATATGTATATGGAAAAAAGAACGGCTTTTATACCCTCCGACCGAGTATTGGATTTCATAAAGTGTTTATTCCCAAGCAGTCGGTCAGGGGAGTATCCATCACATATGTAACCCATCTGGGGGCGTCTCTTGGTCTGGCCAAGCCTGTGTACCTCAATATTCGCGAGGTGACCGATAATGATAATGTAATCATCGCCCGTCGGAGATATGATCCCGATAAGCACGACCAGGATGATATCTATGGAAAAGCATCCTTTCTTAATGGAATGGACGAAATTACCTTATATCCGGGACTGTTTGTGAAAGCCGGTTTACAATTCGATTTTGCCAATGACCGGGAGGTAGTGAAGGCGCTGGAAATAGGGTTAAAAACGGATATTTATTTTAGCAATATACCCATCATGGCCTATGCCGATAACCAGGCCTATTTCTTGAATATTTACCTGCAATTTTATTTTGGGGGCAGGGAAGTAGAATGATAAGGCAACGAAAATTGCCAAGTAAGTGTCTTAATATGTCGAGGGTAAAATTTATATTAAATTCAATTTAATTTATTTAGTAAATTGCCCCTCTTTACTGTAGTTTAACTTAAAAAATTAATTTGATGAGTTTCAAGAGTATATCTCTCATTTCAATCGCTATAATATTACTTGGGGGTGGTGTTTTTTTATTAAAGGAGGAGAAAACGTCCCGTTACTTTCCCAAAAATCTGGATGATCAACCCAATCTGGCGGCAGCCTATGCACATTATATTCAGGAGATCAAGGCCAACAGACAAACCGGAGAGGTTAGTCTTGAGGAGGTTAATGCAGCTCACAAACAGGCAGATAAATTAGGC
>CAZBIF010000204.1:2247-3359 GCA_964492055.1 uncultured Flavobacteriales bacterium | reverse complement strand
CGTGTTCGAAGTCGTAAAGACCCGCCATAATATGGAGCAAAGTACTCTTTCCACTGTCGTTTACTCCCGTGATCGCAATGGTTTCCCCGGCCTGTATTTTGAAATTTAGATTATCCAGGGTGGGGTCTTCCTTATCCGGGTAGGTAAAGGTGAGGTTTTTTGCTTCGATGGAAATGCCGTTATCCGAATTGATCTTTTCCATGGAAATACCCTCGTCATTCTCAAGTTCCATATCGGTCACTTCCCCCACCTTTTCGAGGCCGGTCAATACATCGTAGATGGTTTCCAGGCTCATGATCAGTTTTTCCACGGAAGTCATTACCATTAAAATAATGATCTCTGCCGCCACGAACTGCCCAATATTCATCAATTGCTGCATCACCAGTATACCGCCTATAGCAAGCAGTCCGAGGGCTACCAGTACCTTAAATACCACCATCAGTGAATATTGCCGCACCAGAATACGGAAGTGGGATTCACGGGCATTCAGGTAATTGCTTACATTTTCGTCGGTGCGGTTGAGGGAAAGTTCACTGCGACCAGACAATTTAAATGTAGTGTTGGTGCGGGCGAGCTCTTCCAGCCAGTGAGCGGTCTGGTACTTGCGTTTTGATTCGATAAGGCTTGTACGCAAGCCTACTTTGGCGGTAAGCCGGAAGATCAGCAAGAGAATGACCACCAGCAGAAAGCTGAAGATGATGAAAAAGGGATGATAAAAAGAAAGTAACACCAGTCCGAAAACCACTTGCAGGGCAGCCGCTGAAAAATCTATGAGTATCTTGGACAGACCTTTCTGTATGGTCATAACATCGAAAAATCGGTTCATCAGTTCAGGGGCATATTGGTTGTACAGCCGCTGCATACTTACCCGCGGAATCCGAAAGGTTAATTCAAAAGCAGCCCTGGTAAATATCTTTTGCTGTATGTTCTCCACGATGCGCAATTGCAAAATATGCAATACCCCGCTGATCCCCACACCCAAAACTACCAGAGCGACAAGAATTATCCAGGAGGTGTTGATCTGTCCACCCTGAATAAGATTGATGATAGCCTGAATCCCTAGGGGTAAGGAAAGCATCACCAGACCATGAAAAATGGCGTAGGCATATATA
>CAZBIF010000204.1:890-2237 GCA_964492055.1 uncultured Flavobacteriales bacterium | reverse complement strand
GATTTCCCTTATATCGGGTTTCATCAAGCCCCACAACCGGTCCATGGTGGAGAGTTTTTTATTCTTTTTCACTGCGAATGGCGTTAAATATCAGGTCAAGATAAAAATCAGTAATGCTGTTTTCCCCTTTAATAACATCAGTGAGCCGGGGCAAATGCTCTGCAAAATAACGCTGAAAATGGGCACCTTCAATAGTAGTACTGATCAACATATGAGGGTATTTATAATCCGGGTTTAGATCAAGTACCCAATCGCTGATCTGCCCTACAAATCGCTTGTATTGTAAATATGCACCCTTGCGGTTGTCTTCATCCACCTCTTTGTTCAGGTATACCTTCGCAGATTCGTTCACTATAATCTTGTAAAGGGCGCCTTCATTGATATGGCTGATGTTTTTATCATGTTCTATTTCCTCATTAATTAATTGAATGGCGCGGCGTAGTTTTTCCCTTGGAGAGTTAATGTTTGCCGTAAGAAAATGGAGGCGATATTCCATCCAGGCCCAATACCAGTTAGTAAGATAGAGCAATAACTTATTTTTATTTTCAAAATAACGGTAGATAGAAGCCTCGGTGGAGCCTATCTCCTGCCCCAGCTTGCTAAATGTAAAATTGTCAAAACCCAAATCTTCAATTAGGGAAATGGCCCCCTGCAAAATACGTTTACCCAGCTCACTGGTCTCCGGGTCTTTAACGTAGAGACTTGAATGTACTTTTAAAAGCAGATGACTGGCAAGCAGCATATCAAAGTAATTTATGCAAATATAATAGCATTACTATTAATAATAAAAAAAGTGCTTTTAATCTTGCTTGGTTTTATATAATTTTTACGACCTAATTACACAGCCGCGATCTGATCGGATTTGTATTCCCCGCTGTGCAGTTTTTCCTGCACCTTACTGAAGGTATCAATGGTATACTCTACATCGTCCAGGCTATGCATGGCCGTAGGGATCAATCTGAGGATGATCATGCCTTTGGGAATTACCGGATATACCACGATGGAACAGAAAAGGTCGTGATTTTCACGCAGATCCAGGGTAAGATTGGTGGCTTCCCCCAGGCCACCTTGTAAAATAACCGGGGTTACCTGAGAGGAAGTAGTACCGATATTAAAGCCGGCGCCTTTTAGTCCGTTTTGCAAGCCATTTGCAATGTCCCACAATTTATGACGAAGTTCGGGCATGGTACGGATCATTTTCAATCGTTTACGGGCCCCAACCACCAGCGGCATGGGCAGTGATTTGGCAAAGATCTGGGAACGGGTATTGTACCGCAGGAAGTCTATGATATTTTCATCCCCGGCAATAAACGCCCCAATACTCGCAAAAGCTTTGGCAAAGGTGCC
>CAZBIF010000204.1:0-880 GCA_964492055.1 uncultured Flavobacteriales bacterium | reverse complement strand
AAGTAAATATCTATGCCGTCCTGAACGCCCTGGGCTTCCCCGGTACCTGCTCCGGTTTCACCCATGGTACCAATGCCGTGGGCATCGTCTACAAACAAGCGGAAATTGTATTTCTTCTTCAGTTCAACGATCTCCTTCAACTTGCCCTGATTACCTGACATACCGAACACACCTTCTGTGATCACCAGAATAGCCCCGTTCTGCTCTTTGGCAAGCTTGGTAGCGCGCTCAAGTTGTTTGCTGAGGTTTTCTATGTCGTTGTGTTTGTATACGTAGCGTTTTCCCTGATGCAAGCGTACTCCATCAATAATGCAAGCGTGGCTTTCGGCATCGTATACAATAACGTCGTTGCGGTCTACCAAAGCATCGATCGCTGACATACAGCCCTGGTAACCGAAATTAAGTAAAATGGAATCTTGTTTATGGACGAATTCGGCCAGTTCCTTTTCCAGTTTTTCGTGAAGTATGGTATTCCCAGACATCATACGGGCTCCCATAGGGTAAGCTAATCCCCATTTTTTAGAAGCTTTGTAATCAACTTTCCGGATCTCCGGGTGATTGCCCAATCCCAGATAGTTATTCAAGCTCCATTGCAACACTTCTTTACCGCGAAAGGTCATGCGGTTATTGATCTCACCTTCCAGCTTAGGAAAGGTAAAATAACCATGGCTTTCTTTGGCATGTTGCCCCAGGGGGCCGGGATTGGCATTTATTTTATCGAAAAGGTCTTTCATGCATGTTTTGATTTAGGCAAGGGGCAAAGGTAATTTTTATTTGATGCATAGCAAACGGAGGAAAATGAATCAATGTAACAATGAAGCAATATAACAATGAAGCAATGTAACAATGAAGCAATGTAACAATGAAGCAATGTAACAAT
>CAZBIF010000203.1:2604-3450 GCA_964492055.1 uncultured Flavobacteriales bacterium | reverse complement strand
GAACCTTTTGTAAAATTAGCAGCTTAAATATTTGTTTTTATCTTAGAATGCTCAGGGCGGCGCATTGATTCATTGTTACATTGTTACATTAATCCATTCGTAATTCAATTATTCGTAATTCGTAATTGAATCACTGAAGCCTACAGGCGAAAGTGATTACATCAACCCTTAATCGCCTTGTGCACTTCCTTCAAGATCTTAAATGCTCCTTCCGTATGTTTTGATTCGGCATAGGTACGCAGTACCGGTTCCGTACCACTGGGGCGTATCATTACCCATTCGTCCCCTTTAAAATAATATTTGTATCCGTCAATATCTTCCATGTCTTCCACTTTGTAAGAACCGAAGGCATGGTATTTTCCATCGGCGCAGTTTTGCATGATACGCAGTTTATCTGCTTCTGCCAGGTGAAGGTCTATACGTTCGAACTTAAAGGAACCGATGCTTTTGTACACTTCATCGATCAGCTCTTCCAGGGATTTGCCGGACTTTACCATGTATTCCCAGATGGTCAGACCCATCCAGATACCGTCCCGCTCGGGAATGTGTCCTTTAATGGCTATCCCCCCGGATTCTTCGCCCCCCAGTAAAACATCTTCATTGACCATGTAGCCAGCAATGTGCTTGAACCCGATCTTTACCACTTCTACCTCCAGCCCCATCTGCTTACACAATTTTTTCACTTTGGGGGAAACCGAAAATGCGATGACCACCTTACCGCTCATCTTTTTCTCTTCTACCAGGTATTTGATCAGCAGCAAGATAATGTGATGAGAATCCACGAATTCACCACTGCTGTTGTACAGGCCAATGCGGTCGGCATCGCCGTCTACCGCCAGTCCGCAA
>CAZBIF010000203.1:0-2594 GCA_964492055.1 uncultured Flavobacteriales bacterium | reverse complement strand
CCTTCGGAGTTTTTGATCACCTCAGAAAATTCCACCAGGTTGCGGTGAATGGGTTCGGGGGCCTGCCCGTCGAAGCCGGGATTGTGCTCCGCATGCAGGTAAGTTATGTCCGGCAGCAAGCGGCGCATCACCTGCTGACCGGCCCCATACATGGCATCAAAAGCAAAACCGAGGTTGGATTCCCGGATAGCATCCATATCAAAATTTGCCTCTACATGCTTTACATATCTTGTTTCCAGATCCACATATTCCACGGTACCTTTTTCAAGGTAGTCTTCCAGGCTTATGCCGTCCAGGTCCAGATCATTGGCATCAGGGATCAGGTCTTCCACTTCCTGCACCTGGGCGGGTAATAGCGGTCCCCCAAAGCTTCCTTTTAACTTGTACCCGTTATAATCCGGAGGATTATGGGAGGCGGTAATTACCACTCCCAGATGGGCTTTTAATTGCAGGGTACCAAGGGATACCATGGGGGTGGAAACGAAGCCTTTGGCCAGGAATACCTTAATTCCGTTCTCTGCCAATACCTTGGCCGTGGTTTCTGCAAACAGTTCCCCTCCGAAGCGGCAATCATGCCCTACCACTACCGACGCTTCCTCTTGATTAGATTTCAGCCAGTTGGCCGTGCCGGTAGCTACTCTTGCTACGTTATCTACGGTATATTCTTTGGCGATAATGGCACGCCATCCATCCGTCCCGAACTTGATCTTGCTCATCCTCTTTTTATTTTAGGCTGGCAAAAGTAGCCAATCTACTGCATTATCTTCCGCTTGTTCAGCTCCCTTCTGTAAGCTGCAGCGTATTGATTATGCTGGCTTAAGGTTCTGGAAAAGTTGTGGTAACCAGAAAAATCCGGTTTGGCGCACATGTAATAATAATCATGATCCTCTGCATTCAGCACCGCATTCAGGGAACTGATCTCCGGCAAATTAATGGGGCCGGGGGGCAATCCTGCATATTTGTAAGTATTATAAGGGGATTCAATGGCCTTGTGCTTGTCCAGCACCCGGCGGATACTGAAATCATCCCAGGCATACACTAAAGTTGGATCTGATTGCAGGCGAATGCCTTTTTGCAGGCGGTTGAGGTAAAGACCGGCTACCCTGGGGCGTTCATCCGGATGCCGGTTTTGCTCTGCCTGCACGATAGAAGCCAGCACCGCCACTTCCGACTGGCTCAAGCCCAGTTCTTTCGCTTTTTGCCTTCGCTTCTCTGTCCAGAAACGCTTGTATTCGGTTGCCATCTTTTGTACGAATTCCTCCGCCGAAGTGTCCCAGTAAAATTCATATGTGTTGGGAATGAACATGCTGAAAAAATGCAGGTGGTCAAAGCCGAAGCGCCCGGCCCACTCCTCACTGTTCAAAATAGCCAGTAAAGCGGTGGAATCTGCCTCAATCTGCTTTCCTATGCTACCGGCAAGTTGTTCCCGGCTACGAATGGTGTTAAAAGTCACGTTCACGGTTTCTTCCTTACCGGAACGCAGCAGGTTGATCAACGCATTGTTGCTCATGCCCTCTGATAGTTTATACTTTCCTGCTTTTGGCTTATCAAATTTTTTCTGCTCCGCCACCCATACAAAAGAGGCGGTATCCTGAATGATACCTTCTATTTTCAATTGCTCTACCAATTGAGAGAAGGTAGTGCCGGTAGGCAGGTATAAATAGGGGTCATTGGCTTCCACCTGCACCGCAGCGGCATAGATCTTTTGATAGTAACGGTAAGAAATATACAAAGCGATGAAAAAAAGCAGGACAAAGATTCCCACTCCCCATTTTAATTTGCGCTTACCTTTCTTCCTTTTAACCATTAATTGCAAAATTACGGCTGTTAGTTCGTTTAGGAGAATGTAACTTTGCGTTGCATGGTTTATTATGACATCATCACGGTTTTACCGGAATTACTGCAAAGCCCTTTTGAAGCTTCTATCCTTAAACGGGCTCAGGAAAAAGGACTGGTGAGCATTACGGTGCACAATTTACGGGATTACGCTACGGATAAATACAAATCGGTAGACGATTATGCTTTCGGGGGCGGTGCCGGTATGGTGATGAACATAGAACCCATTGAAAAATGCCTGGAGCACATCCGTTCCCTGAGGGAATACAAGGAAGTGATCTACCTCACTCCCGATGGGGAAAAATACGATCAGGCCATGGCCAACCGCTTATCCCTACATGGTAACCTCATTTTCATTGCCGGGCATTACAAAGGGGTGGACCAGCGAGTGCGGGACCATCTGGTGGACCGGGAAATTACCATCGGCGATTATGTTTTATCAGGAGGGGAATTACCTGCGGCGGTGGTTGTGGATAGTCTGGTACGTTTGCTTCCAGGGGTTTTAAATGATGAAACCTCCGCCCTCACCGATACTTTCCAGGATGGCTTGCTGGCTCCCCCGGTGTATACCAGGCCGGCGGAATACAAAGGATGGAAAGTACCAGAAATTCTTCGGTCCGGAGATCTGAAAGCCATTGATGACTGGCGGCTGGAGCAAAGCCTGGAAAAGACCAAAAACCGCCGCCCTGATCTTTACAAAAAATATCAATAGCGTCCTAAACGATTAAAAAAGGAGAAGTAGAATTTGTTCCTCAAAG
>CAZBIF010000202.1:0-3478 GCA_964492055.1 uncultured Flavobacteriales bacterium | reverse complement strand
ACAGGGGCTTTCCAGGTAGGCATAGTCCCCGTTAACACCTCCGGAAGATTCAACGTATACATAGGCACCACCGGTCAAGTCAGCGCTGGGACCGGTACCAATCGTGGGGGTTTCTTTATTGGAAACTTCCCAGATGTATTCACTCGTACCGGTAGAGGTAGAAGTGGCGATCCAGCCGTTGATCGGAGGCTGTCCAGCGATAAACTGGTCAAAGTTCTCCCGGAAGGGAATTTGTAGGCCAGCTCCTAAGGTAAAGGTATTGGTTGCAGACCATCCCAAAATGGAATCATTATTTCGGAAGCCATCGCCAAGGGCCGTAGCCCAAACATCTATAAGGTAGGTTCGTTGGGCACTGAAATCATAGAGGGAGTCAAAGCGGAAAATAAATTCTTCCCCGGGAGGGAGGGGAAAGCTATAAGGTTGTATAG
The DNA here is from genome assembly GCA_964492055.1 of uncultured Flavobacteriales bacterium. GTDB lineage: Bacteria > Bacteroidota > Bacteroidia > Flavobacteriales_E > Vicingaceae > CAZBIF01. Next base: position 3,050 of record CAZBIF010000202.1, on the reverse strand, counting down.
TAGTGTCCCTGCCATTCACACGAAAGCCGAAACTGTAATCATATAAGGTATCCAGTCCTTTATTTTGTACCCGTATGGCAATGCGCTCTTCAGCCAGGCCGCACACCTTGGTGGTAGTTACCGGATAAACAATTTCATTTATCGCAATATCGGTTTTCTGAGGGGTGCGGATGGAAAAATTATCCACGGCCAGGCCTTCCCTATCCCGTGCAATATCCGTACTCAGGGCAAAACGCAAACGCACTTGACCCTCCCCGGCCAGGCCGGTAAGGGTATTTTCCACGCTCATCCAGTTGCCGCCGTTGCCAACCCAGCCTTGTCTACTTGTGGTTTTATTGTACCAATTCTGGGCAGTTGCCGACCCATAAAGGGTATCCCAGTTTTGACCGTTGTCGGTGGAATATTCCATCCATGCCTGATCCGATGGGTTGGGGGAAACTTCAAGAAAATGATAAAAATCAAATAGTATTATGGGATCAGCCAGGGCAGCAGAAAAATCTATACAGGGCGATTCCAGATAACTGACTTCAAGAGAATTGTAATTGCCGTCCAGGTTGGTTACCCAGGCATTGTCGCCTCCCGCAGCGCGGCTGATGTTGGTATTATTAGGCTTGCCCCACTCCCAGGAGTTATTTGCACCATACGATCTCCAGTTTCCCATGCCTGATTCAAAATCTTCAAAATAATTGGGCCTCACGGTAAAGATGGAGGTGATGGTTTCGGTGGCTGTATCATTGGGGGCAGACTGATCTGCCGCATAGGAAGAATAGGCGGTGATGGTATACTGGCCGGCCTGCATAAAGTTACCGGTTGAATCCATCGTAAAAATCACAGAATCCCCGGCCAGAATGGAATCAGCAAACAAACTGGTGTAAGTAGTGGAATTATTGATCACTACCGAAACATTGAAATTGGATGCCGTATTCAGACCGGAATTAAAGATGAGGAGCCGGATGGAATCGCTGGCGGAGAGGCCGCAGTCGGTAAAAGGCTCTATAATATCTAAAACAGAAATATCATTTTGCGCGGGGGCAGTGATCTCCACATTGTCAATCCCTACATATCTGGACCAGGCATTGCCGTCAAAATAGGTAAAGCGCACCTGGCAATTGGCGTTGGCATAGGCCGTAATATCTATACGGGCGTGGGGAAAAGAACTGCATTTTTTATATTCGCCGCAATCATTGTAATCCCGCCCAAACACGTAATTCCAGTTTGTACCATCAAACACTTCCACATAAAAAGAGTCTTTCGGCGCGGGGTACTCACGGAAATTATAATCAAAATCCAGGTAACTTACGGGGGCCGAGGAGTTATCAAATACCGGGGTATATAATTGTGCAGAATTATTGTTTTGGTTGGTTAGATTGTCGTCATCAAAATAAGCCAGGGGGGTACCATTGATATTATGATTACCAGGTTTTTCAGTGGCAGCACCATCAGGGCCAAACTTCCAGCCGTGGGAACCCGATAGGATAGAGTCGTTCCAGCCGGTGGGCAGGGCACTGTTATTAAAATCTTCTTTTACGAAGTAAATCTGGGCAGAAAGCTGGGAACCGAGGAAGGATATAATAAGGGCGAGGATTAGCTTTTTCATAGAATTAATATCTGTAGGGTTGAAAATGGTACAAAACTTTAAAATTACTTAATATATAGAAACAAATTACATAATAATAAGTGGGGATAAGACGGGGGCACCTTTCTTTAGGTTGCATGAGCGGCGGTGCTATATATATATAAGGTATAGGTCAATGCTTGCCGATCTCGGTCAAATAGCGTTCCGCATCCAGGGCAGCCATGCAACCGGTACCGGCTGCAGTTACTGCCTGCCGGTAAACTTTATCGGCAGCATCCCCGCTCGCAAATACGCCCGGAATTTTGGTTTTGGCGGTACCAGGGACTACCTTAAGATAACCTACCTCATCCATATCCAGCCAGTCTTTAAAAATATCGGTATTTGGCTTGTGCCCGATGGCTACAAAGAATCCGGTGACCTTTAGGTCCCTTTCTTCACCATTCAGATTATTGAATACCCGCACCCCTTCCACGGTCTTTTCCCCCAGCACTTCCTTCACCTCATGATTGAACAATACTTCAATATTTTCAGCTTCCATTACGCGTTGGGACATGATATTGGAAGCCCGGAATTCATCCCGCCGTACAAGCATATATACTTTATTGCATAGTTTAGATAAATAAGTGGCCTCTTCGGCAGCGGTATCCCCTCCCCCGACAATGGCCACATCCTGACCTTTGTAAAAAAAGCCATCACAAACAGCACACGCACTTACCCCAAAACCATTCAGGCGCTGCTCTGATTCCAGTCCCAGCCATTTTGCAGAGGCACCGGTTGAAATAATGACCGAATCAGCAGTAATGAGGGTCTTTTCATCAATCCAAACCTTGTGTACCGGACCGGTAAAATCGACTTTGGTCGCCATGCCAAAACGCACATCGGTACCAAAACGCTCCGCCTGCTGCTGAAAATCCATCATCATCTCGGGGCCCTTAACCCCTTCCGGATAACCGGGATAATTCTCTACATCATTGGTGATGGTTAACTGTCCCCCGGGTTGCAATCCCTGGTACATTACCGGATGCATATCGGCGCGGGCAGCGTAGATGGCCGCAGTATAACCTGCAGGGCCACTGCCAATGATCAAACATTTTACGTGTTCCGTCTTATTGCTTTCTTCCATTTTCCATTTTTTAGGGTGCAAAAGTAGGCATAGATTGAGAGTTTATCGAGGGGGCAAAAAGAGCTTATAATTTGTATGTAAAGGAGAGGATATCACAGCCATTGACATCCCTTGCAAAGGGTGTGACCCTTCAGGGTCAATTGGCTTTTCTACTTTTTATATACATCTGTTAGTCATGTTTTATATTTTAATAAAATGAGTTGCGACCCCTACAGGGTCGAATGTTGGGCTCTCTGTTATTTATATACATTTGACCCCTTCAGGGTCTTTAAACTTTACTAGTGCTCCTCCCCTAATAATTCGGGGCTGTCTCGTCCTAAAAAAAGTTGACTGATTATTGTACTAAGTTAA
>CAZBIF010000201.1:2520-3547 GCA_964492055.1 uncultured Flavobacteriales bacterium | reverse complement strand
TTTTATCGAAATGGTTTTCCATGTAAGCCATTTCCGCATGATTCCCTTGCTTAAGCCATGCTTCCAAACGTCTGGCATCCTCTTCCAGAAATCCTGCTTTTGAAATACCGGTAAAGTCAAAACCGAAAAGCTGGGCTTGTTGCTTTAAATAAGTTTCCTTATCAAGCATTAATTGTCAAATAAGGTTCCCTTATCCCGGTCAGACATACGCCCCAGGTGACGATAAGCAAGATCAGTAGCTTCACGGCCGCGTGGGGTGCGGTGTATAAACCCTTCTTTGATGAGAAAAGGCTCGTACACTTCCTCTATGGTTCCCGCCTGCTCCCCCACTGCTGTGGCAATGGTATTCAATCCTACCGGTCCTCCCTTGAATTTATCGATAATGGTTGCCAGTACTTTATTATCCATTTCATCAAGGCCATACTTATCTACATTGAGCGCTTCTAAAGCAGTTTTCGAAATGTTAATATCTATGGAACCATCCCCTTTGATCTGGGCGAAATCACGAACCCGGCGCAAGAGCGCATTTACGATACGGGGGGTTCCCCGGCTTCTTCCGGCGATCTCTATGGCCGCTTCATCGGATATTTCTACTTTTAGGATCTCGGCTGAACGTTTAACGATGGTTGCAAGTAAATCCTTGTCGTAATATTCCAGCCGCGAATTGATCCCAAATCTCGCCCTTAAGGGGGCAGTGAGTAAGCCTGCCCTGGTAGTGGCTCCGATTAAGGTAAAGGGGTTCAGCTTAATTTGCACACTTCGGGCATTCGGCCCGGAATCGATCATGATATCGATCTTGTAATCTTCCATGGCAGAATAAAGGTATTCTTCCACAACCGGACTCAAGCGATGAATTTCATCGATAAACAATACATCCCCTTCTTCCAGATTAGTGAGTAATCCTGCCAGATCGGCGGGTTTTTCCAGCACAGGCCCGGATGTGAGCCGGAAAGAAACCTGCAATTCGTTGGCTATAATGTTGGCCAGGGTGGTTTTTCCCAATCCCGGAGGACCATGCAGCAGCACG
>CAZBIF010000201.1:0-2468 GCA_964492055.1 uncultured Flavobacteriales bacterium | reverse complement strand
ATCCAGGGCTTCACCTCTCAAGTCAGCTGCTTTTACAAATACTTTTAAATTCTCTACGATCTTGTGCTGCCCGGTAAAGTCTTCGAAAGACAATGGCCGCAATACTTTTTCAAGTTCCCTTTCCGCATCTCCGGCCGGTATAAAATCCGGATTTAAATTTTCGTTCATTTATCTTGATGGCTCTTTGCCCTTAAATATATCCTTATACAAATCTTCAAAATAAACTTTAAATTTAAGCATATATACAGGTGCGGTAAATTTTTCTTCCACTTCCCGGTTAGGAAGGATCATAAACCGGTACCCCACTCCGAAACCTGCTCCGAAGTAGGTGAGAAGCCGGTATTGAAAAGCAATTCCAGGCTCGTAGCTGATCACAAACCCATGATTTATATGCGTGGATCTGTCTTCCTTCAATTTATAAAAGGAACTGCCTAATCCAAATTGCAGGGGGATCATCAATTCCCAGCGCTTATCCCGAAAAAAAATGTATTCCAGATAGGGGGAAAAATACCAGTAAGCAAGTTCCACTTCTTCCTTATGTCCGCGAAATGAAATTTCATTATTGATAGTAGTGCTCAGTTGATTGTAGCCTATGCCAAAGGTGATGGTTTCGGCATACTGCATGCCTGCCTTAATACCAAATACCTTAACATTAGTAGCACTAATAAAGGCATTTCGTCCGTCCAGATAAGCTACAATTTTAGGTTGCTCATCCAGGGCTGAGCGCAATTGCTGCTCAAATGACTGCGCTCCGGCTTGCCATGACAGCAATAGAAATAAAAAGAAAATATAATACCTCACTAAAAAAAAATGTCCTTAACGAAATTAAGGACATTGCTATTTTGTTCAAGGGTCGCTAATGACCCTGGTCTTCTTCACCTTCTTCGAGGGGAACCGTTTGGGGCACAAAGTCAACCTCCTTACCTGGCTTGCTGTAATCGTAAGCCCAGCGGTGAACTTCCGGAATGGCACCCGGCCAGTTTCCATGAAGGTGTTCTACCGGAGTAGTCCACTCCAGGGTATTTGATTCCCAGGGATTCTGGGGCGCTTTAGGCCCACTAAATATGCTGTAGAATACATTAAATACGAAGAACAATTGGGAAGCCGCCGCAAGTATGGCAAAAACCGTGATCAATTCATTGATGTCATACATTTGATTGAACATGGGAAATTCCGTATTGGCATAATACCTTCGGGGCACCCCTGCCAGACCGAGGAAATGCATGGGGAAGAAAACCCCATAGGCCGATACCATGGTGGTCCAGAAATGCAAGTATCCCAGGTTCTTGTTTAACATACGGCCCCACAATTTAGGAAACCAGTGGTAGATCCCGCTGATCATTCCAAAAGTACCGGATAGTCCCATCACAATGTGGAAGTGACCCACCACAAAATAGGTGTCGTGTACGTTTATATCCAGGGCGGAATCACCCAGAATAATTCCAGTTAATCCCCCGGTAATAAATGTGGAGACCAGGCCAATAGCAAAGAGCATGGCCGGGGTAAAGCGAATGTTACCTTTCCACAAAGTGGTGAGGTAGTTAAATACTTTCACCGCTGAGGGAATAGCTACTAACAAAGTAGTGAAGGTAAATACCGCCCCCAGGAACGGGTTCATGCCTGTTACGAACATGTGGTGTCCCCAAACAAGGAAAGAGATAAAAGCGATGGCCAGGATAGAACCGATCATGGCACGATAACCAAAAATGGGTTTTCTGGAATTCGTGGCCACTACTTCCGAAGTGATCCCCAGAGCCGGCAATAAAATAATATAAACTTCAGGGTGGCCTAAGAACCAAAAGAGGTGCTCATACAATATGGGACTACCGCCCTCCACAGCTAAAGCTTCTCCGGCAATATATATATCTGAAAGGTAGAAACTGGTGCCAAAACTGCGATCAAAAAACAACAGCAGAACCGCAGAAAAAAGTACGGGGAAAGAAAGTACTCCCAGAATAGCGGTGATGAGAAAGGCCCAGATGGTAAGGGGCAGTCGCGTCATGGTCATCCCTTTGGTGCGCAGGTTGAAAATAGTGACGATATAATTCAAACTACCTAACAAGGAGGAGACAATAAACAGTGCCATGGAGACGATCCAAAGGGTCATGCCCATACCCGAACCGGGGATAGCCTGCGGCAAGGCACTCAGGGGAGGATAAATGGTCCATCCACCTGAAGCAGGTCCACCTTCCACGAACAAGGAGGCGATCATCACACAGCTTGACATAAAAAAGAACCAGTAGGAAAGCATGTTCAGGAAGCCGGAAGCCATATCACGGGCGCCGATCTGCAGAGGAATAAGCAAATTACTGAAGGTACCACTCAAGCCGGCCGTTAATAGAAAGAACACCATGATGGTACCATGAATGGTAACCAGGGCAAGGTATTTATCAGGCGACAGCACACCGTCGGGTGCCCAGTTGGGCATGATCATTTCCAATATAGGAAAACTCTCCCCAGGGTATCCC
>CAZBIF010000200.1:1749-3650 GCA_964492055.1 uncultured Flavobacteriales bacterium | reverse complement strand
AGAATACCGCTTTTGGTGAGGTAGGTAGAGTACACTACCGTCAAAAAGGCAAAGAGGGTGAGGGCGAAGGTGGTAAAAAGGGAGCGTATCTTTCCCCGGTTGATCAGCATGAGGTGGCCTGCCGCCACCAGTATCAGCCAGGGTACCAGGGAGGCATTTTCTACCGGATCCCAGGCCCAGAAGCCGCCAAAGCTCAAAGCCTCATAAGCCCAGGCGCCTCCCATTAAGATCCCTAAACCTAAAATGGCAATACCCACATAGGTCCAGGGAAGGGCCGGCCTGATCCAGGCTTGGTAATCCTTTTTCCATAAGGCCGAAAGGGCATAGGCGAAAGGGATAAGCGTGAGGGCAAAACCCAGGAAAACCGTGGGGGGATGAATGGTCATCCAGTAATTCTGCAGCAGGGGATTCAGGCCGTTGCCTTCCACAAATTGCAAATAATCCGGATTGGCGGTAAAGGGCAGATTGGCCATATCCGGATGCTCCCGCAGCAACTGAAAGGGGTTACTGCCTACCTGCGTCCCAAAAGGGAAAATGCCCAGCAGCATGGCTGATAAAAAAACCTGCACCGAACTGAAAACCGCCATCACCCGGCTTTCCCAGAAGCGGGAGGTACGGATGAGGATATTTCCCAGTACCACATTCCAGAAAAGCCAGAGCATGGTGCTGCCTTCCTGCCCTTCCCAGAAACAGGAGAGGATGTAGCGCATGGGCAATTCCGAGCTGCTGTGCCGCCATACGTAGTAATATTCAAAGGCGTGGGTGTAGAGCAGATAGAAAAGCAGGGCGATGAAGCCAATGACCGAGAAAGAGTGCAGGCGGAAGAAAAAACGCCCCCACTTATCAGATTGATCCTGTAGATCAGGGGTTTTCGCCTGCCGGAAGTAAAAGAGGGTGGCCAGCAAGCTGCCGATTACTGAAAGTATAACTAAAAGCTCCCCTAACTTGCCGACCCAGAGTAATTCACCGTTGTATTCCATGCAATCAGGAGGGCCTTTCAGCAGTGATTTCGGTCAGTTCACCTGCCTGTCCGTCGTTGTACTTGGAGGGGCATTTCATGAGGATCTTGTCCGCCACAAAGGTTTGTTCTTCAAAACTGCCGGTAACCACCACCTGCTCCGAACGCTCGAAATCCTGCGGCTTGGCACCGTGAAAAACCACCTTGCATTCCTTTCCCTGATTATCCACCATGTGGAAAGAGAATAAATTGGCGTCAACCTCCGGCTGATAATCGATCCCTTTAGCTTTGTTCAGCTGCCCCACTACCTGGAACTCCTTCCCGGGATAATCTTTCGCCTGCGAAAAATCGGCATAGGTGGCCGCATCGGTTACGGTGCTGAGAATTACACCAATGGCTACCGCGATCAGCAGGATCCCTATGATGTGTAATTTTTTCATGTCTTCTTATTTAAATCCTTCTCTAATTTGCTCAGCTTGCGGTCGATCACCACCAGGTAAATGAGCAAGCCAATTAAAATAACCGCCAGCACGGCTACCACCACATAGATCTTACCGTTGCTGCGCATTACATCAGCCATTTCCACCGCTTGCTGTGCATGCAGGGGCAGGAGGGAAACCAGCAACAGGAAGAGGGCAAGGAACTTTTTCAATACTGAGCTTCTTTTAATTCGGCCATGCGCAATTTGATATTTGTGACCCATATTCCCAAAAGTATCCAGGCGATCACCGCCGGGTAAAAGACCAGGCGCATGTTGTCGTCCAGGTCATAGGAATTAAATCCGGGATTGCCCCCGTTTCCGGGATGCAAAGAATCAGCCATACGCGGCAATATGCCAATAAATACGATTAATAAAACAAAGGCAAAGATATTATAGACCGCGGAAATACGCGCCCTTTTTTGCTCATCATCCAGGGAACCCCGCAGGATGAGGTAGGCCAGG
>CAZBIF010000200.1:0-1739 GCA_964492055.1 uncultured Flavobacteriales bacterium | reverse complement strand
GGTGGTGACGAAGGAATAGATCGCGATCAGGAGCGCCATCACGACCAGGACATTGGGCAGGCCCCTGAAGCTCGCCATGAGGTAGGCCAGGTAGATGAGGATGGTGATGGCAGAACCGTTCAATTTCACATCGTTGGTCCACCAGGCCCCCCAGGTAAAGCGCGCCCAGATGCTGCCGGTGATCACTCCAAGCAGTCCGAAGACCAGCCCTACCTTGGCGAATTGCTCTGCCTTACGGTCATCCCGGAGGCGGGAGGTGGAGAGGTTTTTTACACTGAAAAGCACAGAAATAAAGAGGAGAAAGATCATGGTGAACCACATGGGCACATGATAATAGAGGTTGCGGATACTTTCGTACAGGATCACCTGACGGGGCACCTCGATCAGCAATCCGCCGATCAGGGTGTAGAGCAATAAGATGATGCTAGCTATTTTCCACCACTTCATCTTGAAAATGAGTTGTTTATGTAATTAAATTTGTTGTTTTTAACTGCGCCAAAGGTACGGAAATAATAGGGAGCCGAGGAGTAAAATTAACAGAATTAACAGGCCGATCAGGCCCAGGTAAGTCCCGGTTTCAGCCAGGCCGAAACCCATGATGTAGTACCGGCTGCTTTTGATCAGTAAAAGCAGGATGGGCAACAGTATGGGAAAAGCCAGGATAGCGGTGAGGGTGGCATTGTTGCTGGTACGGGAGGCGATGGCCGAGACCAGGGTGAGGATGGCCGAAAGGGCGCTGCTGCCCAATACAGCACTGATAAAAAAGGGGAAAAGGCGCAGATCGGGTTTTCCCAGCAACAAATAGCAAAAGGTAAAATTCAAAACGGTGATCAGCCAGATGAGGATCACATTGAAAATGATCTTGGAAAAGAGCAAAGCACGGGGGTTCACCGTCGAATAATAATACAGGTATTGCCGCCCGCTTTCCCTTCGGAAGCTGTTGATGCTGGCGTTGGTGGCGGCGAACAAGAGGATGATCCAGAAAAGGGCGATCCAGGTGCTGGCTTCCTCCAGTTGCAGAAAGATCTGGTAGGTGATGAAGACCGTAGAAACAATGTAAAGTAATATCCCGCTCAGGGCGGCAGGGCGCCGAAACTCTGCTCGAAAGTCTTTAATTAAAAGTGCCTGTATCTGTTTGATCAAAAGGAGGTTTTTGGCAAAAGTAATCAGCTTGTGGCTTTTTTCCCGGGGAGCAGATGGTGCCGTTGCAGTAATCCCCAGATAAACAAGGCTATCAGATAATAAGCGATCAGTTCTTCAAACTCCTGGTGGTTGCCCCAGAGGGAAGGGTTGTTGGGAAAACCGAGCTTGGGCAAGCCTCGGGCAAGAATACCGGTAAAGAGGTAAACGCCAAAGGTGGCGATCAGCCAGCGCTCCCCGCTGATAAATTGCAGGTAAGGATTTCGGAATTTGCTGCGTAAGAGAGGCAACAAGACAAAAAAGATCGCCATGATGGTATAGGCCGCCTGCCGGATGTAGTAATTGTTATCGTCCTGGTTGTGAATGTTCCGCACTTCCAATTCGGTCTTTGCGCCCCCGTGAAAGAGCAGTTCGTAGTAATGAATGCCGTAATCGATCTCTTCCAGAAACAAAAGTATGAGTATGAGGAAGAGCAGAAAAAAGCCGGACTTTCGCCACCAGGTGGTATCCCTGCGAAAAAGTTGAAATGAAAAATAGACCGTCACCGCGATCACTAGCAGTTGCAGGTGCTCCAGCAGGCCAAACTCACGGTTGATCAC
>CAZBIF010000199.1:1419-3673 GCA_964492055.1 uncultured Flavobacteriales bacterium | reverse complement strand
CGAGTCCCTCCATCCGCACTTATCAAATGGCGTAGGACATAGCTTTTACGCCATTTTTTTTAACAGGTAATTCATGGAAGTTGTAAAGAAAGACAAAGACAAACTCACGGCTGAGATCGAGATCCGCATCAAAGAGGAAGATTACAAGAGCCAGGTTGAAAACTCCCTCAAAAAGTATCGCAAACAAGCCAACCTGCCAGGTTTTAGAAAAGGAATGGTGCCTATGGGCATGGTGAAGAAAATGGTGGGCACCAATATTTTGGTAGATGAGATCAACCGCTTGCTCTCAGATAATTTATACAAATATATAGGCGAACAGAATTTAAATATTCTCGGTAACCCCTTGCCGAAAGAAGAGGAAAATAAAGACATTGACTGGGACAGGCAAAAAGATTTTGATTTCACCTATGAGATCGGACTCGCCCCGGAAGTGAAGGTGGGCATTAGTGAAAAGGATAAGTTTGAGAAGTACAAGATCAAGATCACGGATGAGCTGGTAAATGAACAGATCAATGACATTGCCCGACGCTATGGCCGCATGGTAGAAGTAGAGGAATTTGCCAAAGGGGATATGCTGTATGGTACATTCGAGGAACTGGATGGTAAAAATCCAAAAACCGATGGAATTTCCCATAGCACAGTGCTTAACCCCCAGGTCTTTAAATCAGAGAAAGAGCAGAAGAGATTTGTCGGGAAAAAGAATGGGGATACCCTTGAACTGAAACCCACCGAACTGGCCGATGAGCAGTACGTAGCTTCCTGGCTTGATATAGATAAAGAAGAAGTTAAAAAGCTAAAGTCAAAATTCCGTTTTACCATTGAGCGGATCAACCGCATGGAACCAGCCACCCTGAACCAGGAATTTTTCGATAAGATCTATGGCCCGGGACAGGTAAAAAGCAAGGAGGAAATGGCCACACGCCTCAAAGAAGAACTGAGCCGGAGCTATAGCCGCAGCAGTGAACAACTCTTTGTACGTGATATACAGGATCAATTGCTGAAAAAGGCTAAATTGCAATTGCCGGATGAATTCATGAAGCGATGGTTGAAAACTGCCAATGAAAAGCCGCTTACAGATGAGCAGATTGAGGAGGAGTATGAAGAATATGCCAGGGGGTTAAAATGGCAATTGATCGAAAACAAGATCTTGAAAGAGCACAATATCAAGGTGGAACGGGAGGAAGTGATAAATTACACCAAAGGTTTGATCTTGCAGCAACTGGGAAGTATGGGGCAGGATGCCATGGACGATAAGGATCTGGAAGAAACTGCGCTACGTGTGCTGGAAAACCAGGACGAAGCTCGCAAGCTTTACGATCAGTTGTATCAGCAAAAGCTAAATGAGTTATTTAATTCTACCGTCAAAATAAAAGAGAAGGAAATCAGCTATGATGATTTCGTTAAATTAGCCGGTCAAAAGAAAAAGTAAATGGATTTCGGTAAAGAATTTAAAAAATATGCTACTAAGCATCAGGGAATCCGCGGTAGCCGGGTAGATAATTATATTGATGCGTCTGTAACACCCTACATTATTGAAGAAAGGCAGTTGAATGTTGCCCAGATGGATGTGTTTTCCCGTTTGATGATGGATCGAATCATTTTTCTGGGTACCGGGGTGAATGATCAGGTGGCCAATATCATACAGGCACAGCTGTTGTTTTTAGAGTCAGCTGACAGTAAAAAGGACATTCAAATTTATATTAATTCCCCCGGAGGGGCGGTATATGCCGGCCTCGGAATCTACGATACCATGCAGTATATCAATCCGGATGTAGCTACTATTTGTACTGGTATGGCAGCCTCTATGGGTGCCGTCTTGCTTTGTGCCGGAACGGAGGGTAAACGCACCGCTTTGCCACATTCCAGGGTAATGATCCATCAGCCTTCTGCCGGCACCCAGGGAATGGCCTCTGATATGGAAATTGCGCTTAAGGAAGTGCTTAAAATGAAGCAGGAATTGTACGAGATCATTGCCCAGCATTCCAACCAAAAATATGAAAAGGTGGAAGCAGACTCAGACCGCGATTACTGGATGTCTGCTAAAGAAGCGAAGGAGTATGGTATGATCGACGAGGTATTGACAAAAAAATAAATAGTTTTAATTAGTTAATTTTGAAGTCGATAATCATCATCGACTTCTTTTTTTATGAAAGACGAGCAGAAAATCCATTGTTCTTTTTGCGGCCGCGATAAAAAAGATACCAACGTGTTGATTGCTGGTATTACCGGTCACATATGCGATAACTGCATTTCA
>CAZBIF010000199.1:0-1409 GCA_964492055.1 uncultured Flavobacteriales bacterium | reverse complement strand
CGTACAGGAAGAGATGGCCCCTAAACGGGAGGATGAACTGAACCTGGTACTCCTTAAACCCACCCAGATAAAAGAACATCTGGATGAATATGTGATTGGCCAGGAAGAGGCCAAAAAAGTGCTGTCAGTGGCGGTTTACAATCACTATAAACGCATCAGCTACCGCAATTATACCAAGGATATCGAGATCGAAAAGTCGAATATTCTGCTGGTAGGTGAAACCGGTACCGGGAAAACCTTGCTCGCGAAGACCATAGCCCGCTTGCTGGAGGTTCCTTTTTGTATAGCCGACGCTACCGTACTTACCGAAGCCGGATATGTAGGTGAGGACGTGGAAAGTATTTTGTCCCGTTTGTTACAGGCTGCCGATTACGACGTAAGCAAAGCAGAACGCGGCATTGTCTTTATTGATGAAATTGATAAGATTGCCCGCAAAGGCGACAATCCTTCTATCACCCGGGACGTGTCAGGGGAAGGGGTGCAGCAAGCGTTACTGAAGCTACTGGAAGGTTCCACTGTGAGCGTCCCCCCGCAGGGTGGACGCAAACATCCGGAGCAGAAAATGGTGAGCATCAATACCCAGAATATTCTCTTTATTTGTGGTGGCGCCTTTGACGGCATTCGAAAAATTATTTCCAAGCGATTAAATACCAACGCTATTGGTTACCGTTCACAGGAAGATAGCAAACTGGTTGACCAGGGAAATATCTTAAAATACGTGATCCCGGAAGATATTAAATCCTTTGGCCTGATCCCTGAGTTGATTGGCAGGATTCCGGTTGTAACACATCTTAACCCTTTGGATAAAGAGGCCTTACGCCGCATTCTTACTGAACCTAAAAATGCCATCATTAAACAATATGTGAAGCTATTTGAGCTGGATGATGTGGAACTGAGCTTTGATAAAGCAGTGCTTGATTTCATCGTGGAAAAGGCGGAACATTACAGTTTGGGTGCCCGGGGTTTACGCTCTATATGTGAGGCTATCATGCTGGACGCCATGTTTGAAATACCTACCAAAAAGATCAAAGAGGACCTGAAGATCGATCTGGACTATGCCGAGCAGAAGTTCAATAAATCTTCCCTGAAGAAGCTGAAGGTGGCGAGTTAAAATTACTTGCATTTATAACTATACTCTGTTACTCCTGATAGTCCTCTATTGGGGTAAGGAATTTCAATTTTTTCAGGATAGCCGCTGGAGTTGTAGGTGATATTCTGATTTAGACTGGAAAATTGAATCACATTATTTTTATTAAAATACAAAACGTTATAAAATAATGCTTCATCTAAGTCTATTGGTAAGTTAAAATAGGGGTTGGGATTGTCATCATGTTTATACTCTGTTATTATAGGGTCAATAGCGTCCTAAACGATTAAAAAAGGAGAAGTAGAATTTGTTCCTCAAAGTT
>CAZBIF010000198.1:3159-3769 GCA_964492055.1 uncultured Flavobacteriales bacterium | reverse complement strand
AGTTGCATTCTCAGTAAATTTTCCGTTCTGGCTGTTTCCGGTAATAAAACCTGAAGGTATGCTTAATGTACCGACCAGCAACTCAGTACCATTGTTCAAACTATAAAACCCACTAATATTGTTTTGCTGGGGGTTTATTTCCAAACGTAGGTTTACGGTACTGGAAGTTAAATTGCCGGGTATGGCAACGATCTGATCGGCATTTACTGAAAGTGCACCAACTTCTTTGCGCAAGGCAATTTGTGTTCCGTTACTGGTACTTACCACCACGAACTTCACAAAGTTGTCTTCATCAAGACCGAACCACAAACCGGCTTGTTCAGAACTACCAGTACCTGCCGGTGGATTAATGAGGGTGGTTGATATTGAAGTTTCAGCGATCAGGGATTGTAAACCTACACCCAGGGTATTTACCTGGGAATTAGTATTAGAAGAGGCACCTGGTTGTAAAAAAGCAATTCCTGCGGTAGTTGAAATTTGAAGAGTACCTGTTCCGGAGGTATTGATCAGCAGGTTGGTCGGCTCGTATCCGGGCACATTAGGATCTGAAGGGGTAAACAAAGGTGCTGAAGGCGGATCGACCATGGTAAAACCGGTTGAAATACCACCT
>CAZBIF010000198.1:2073-3130 GCA_964492055.1 uncultured Flavobacteriales bacterium | reverse complement strand
GGGGCTGGCTCATTAAAATTCAGCACATAGGGTAAACTTGCATTATCCACAACGATTTGATCACAAGGAAGCAGGGAAATTTCAGGACATCCGGAAAACGGATCTTCTGTACCCTCTGCAATCATAAATTGATCAACAGCGGTATTGCCATTCCAATCGGTTGCGATAACATCAATGGTAATCGGTGTGGCAAGATCAGTTGCCCCAGGAACTCCTGAAAATTTGCCGGTAAGGGAATTAAATGAAAGCCAGGAAGGTAACGGTGCTCCGCCTGTGAGGTTGGCGTTTAATATCAGATTATCATTGGCCTCATCAGAAAAGGTGCTGGCTGGTATGCTAAAATTAAATTCGGAACCGATTTGTACTTGCTGATCAACAATAGGGTTACCCACCACCGGCGCCTGGTTTGGATCCGGTAAGGTGCCGCTTTTATGACCAACTTCAATTTCCCATAAGTTGTAACGCTGACTTAGTTTAGTGACTATTTCAGGATTGGTACTGGCTAAATTGCTTAATTCGGTCGGGTCATTTCCAAGATGATAAAGCTCCCAATTATTTCCATCGGTTACAATTTTCCAATCATCAAAACGGGCAGCTTTACTGCCATTATATTCCCAGAAAATCTCCCTTTCAGCAACCGTATTTCCGGTAAGCGCCTGGGCAAAGCTTTCACCTGCCATTGGCTTGATGGTGTTGCCATTGAATGTGGCTGGATATAATGCAGAATTCCCGGTAAGTTCCAGGACAGTGGGTAGAATATCTTTAACATGACCGATCTGAGAGGTGACTATATTCCCCGAGGTTATACCTGCAGGCCAATGAACAATGAGCGGGGTTGCTATCCCTCCTTCGTAAGAATCATCTTTATGCTTTCGGAAAGGAGTATTGGAAAGGTTCGACCATTCCCTGAGGTAGGATAAATAGGAACCTTTTTCTCCAATCAGCTTACTTGCATCATGAAGGTTCCGGCCGGAAACATCTTCAGGACTGGCTCCATTATCAGACATGAACATGATAATTGTATTGTCCAGTTCTCCGGTATTTGTGAGATGTGTCA
>CAZBIF010000198.1:0-2063 GCA_964492055.1 uncultured Flavobacteriales bacterium | reverse complement strand
TGCCTATGGCCTGATCCATTTTGCGAACCTGGGCGTTGTACACCTGCATACGACGGATGTAGTCTCCCTGGTCCTGGTCTGCTTCCGAATCATTATCATTGGGAGCGATGGCCGACCAGGCATTGCCATCCCTGGGACTTAATTGAACCGAATTATCCATAATTCCCAGTGCTTTCATCCGGTCCAGACGTTCAGGACGTAGAGCATCCCATCCTGCAGTGTAAGGATTGTTTACCTGGTCGATATCCGCCTCATTAACATGCAATGGCCAGTGAGGTGCCGTAAAGGATAAGTACAACAAAAATGGATCATTTTCATTAGTTGTTTCATGTTCGGATAGAAAGTCGATGGCGAAATCAACCGTGGCATCGGTCATGTAAAATTCAGAACGACTATGGCGGTTCATGATTTCTGTAGTATAGTCGGTCTGAGGCACCCAGTCTGTATTTCCTTATACCATCAGGCGGTTGCTTTGGGTAAGTTCATAGTAACTGTTCGCCCCGCTGATCAAACCCCAATACTTATCAAATCCTCGTTGCAGGGGCCAATTAGGTTGATTTTCCCCGACATGCCACTTCCCCGACATATAAGTTTTGTACCCCCCGGTTCTTAAAACTTCGGCAATAAGCCGGGGAATTTCCACCAGTTGAGGTTGTAAGGTTTTCCATCCCGGCAGCGTGAGGGTACTGACCGGTAAGCAGGGAAGCCCTGGTGGGAGAACATTTAGCTGTATTGTAGAAGGTTTTAAACTTTACCCCCCCATTGGCTAAATTGTCTAATTCCGGAGTTTGGATCTCGCTCCCATAACTGCTGAGATCAGAAAATCCCATATCATCAGCCAGAATTACAATAACATTCGGTTTGGATGATTGTGCTGAAGCTAACACTATCGGGACAACAAAAAACAAGAATAAGATCAGACTTTTAATCTTTATTCTGGTAAAATTTTCCATAATACCTTGTTTAATTAATTTTTGGCAATAGTTATCCTGTACAGGGATTACCCTGTTTTTTTAAATAATACAATAGAGTTTATGCGTCTGTTAAAGCACAAACAAGTTGCAGAGGGTATAATTAACCTCTTAAAGTAATAGCTGGGTTGATTTTAATTCAGGCGGATTTTTTTGTTATGAGAGAAGTTTAGAATGGATCAGACTTGAGGCTATTCAAAATCCCGAGAAAATTTTCCTTCAAAACAACTACACATTACAATGATTCACGCTTGTAAGAAATTGTTATTATTTCTTAACGACAATTTGCTGATTTAGAAAAGCTTCTGCTAAAATCAACAATAGAATTCTTTAAAACAAGCATTATCGTAAGGTTCTTTGAAAATTACAAGATTGATTTGAACTTTTCCGCTCGGGTGATTCTAAGCTTTTGAAGTAATATTTTATGCATTTTTGAATTATATTAAGTTAACATAATCTACAAGTTAAACGAACGGTACATCTAAAGATTCAGGTTGCGTACGTCAAAAAATCGACATAATAACCATTCGATGTCACTAAATACACTTGTGTAATTCGTGGGATGGTTAGCGATAACATTTATTAACAAAAAATGAGTAAATGTTATTATCAATTGTAAAGTAAAGGTATTTTAATCAGTTTATTTTAATGTTAAAACAGATAATCCTATTCCCATTTTCTGGCACTAAGGCTACCTTCAGGGTTAGTTTCCACAGATTCCTGATCCCACCTGAGAATCTGGCTTTCATATTTATGAAAAACTTCGAAAAATTTAGGAATACTGAAGTTTGGTAAACTGCTGGGAGCATTTACTAGTACCACTATTCCAAGGCCTTCATCAGGAATAAAAGCTATCTCACTGCGGTATCCATTTACATATCCTCCATGATAAACCACTTTATGGTCAGGAAACTGTAAAATTCTCCATCCAAGGCCATAATACGCCTTATTGAAAGGTTGCCATAATCGAAAATAGCGATTTTTGATAGGTGTGACGATCAATGGCTGGTAAAGGGTGTCCAGCATTTGCGAACTGATAACCTGTGGATACCCTCCCATTAAGGCAAGCAACCATTCTGCCATATCACCGAT
>CAZBIF010000197.1:0-3899 GCA_964492055.1 uncultured Flavobacteriales bacterium | reverse complement strand
TAGATTTAGCAATTTATCAATTTAAAAAATTAGCAATTCATCAATTCTAGGCATTCAGCAATTTTTCAGATTTCTGATTTCATCTTTCTACTTTTCTCTCACTTCACTAGCTTCATTTCTTCCACCAGATGTCCCGCCCCGGCGAATTTGTCGATGATGAACAAGGTGTAACGAATATCCACCCCGATGGTGCGTTGCAAATCCGGTTCGAAGGCGATGTCGCCGCTCATGGCTTCCCAGTTCCCGTCGAAGGCGGTACCGATCAGTTCCCCCTTGCCGTTGATCATGGGGCTACCGGAATTACCACCGGTGATATCGTTGTTGGTGAGGAAGTTTACTACCAGTTCGCCGTCTTCATTGGCATATTGTCCGTAATCCCTGGCTTTGATCAGTTGGTGCAGCTTATCGGGCACCACAAATTCAGGATCGCTGTTGTCCATTTTTTCCAGGATGCCATCAGCGGTAGTAAAATAATCGTAATGTACCGCATCCCGGGGATAGTAATCCTTTACATTGCCGTAGGAGATGCGCATGGTACTGTTGGCGTTGGGGGCGAAGGTACGCTGGTGCTCCATCAGGCGCAGGCCTTTGGCAAACAAGCGCTGGGAGCGCTCCAGGCTTTCCATTTCCTTGCTGATCACCGGACGAACATTATTTAAATAATTGTTGTAAACTGCGTCCATGATCTGATAAATAGGATCGTTGCTGATGGTCTTGGCTTTGGGCTTTTCCAGAAAATCTTCCACATCATCCTTCTCTGCGAAGATGGTCTCGTCAAACACTTCGTCAGCCATTTCTTCGAAGTCCATCTTGTACTTGCTCACCATCTTTTTAAGAGCTTCCGGCTGGCTTTCTTTGGGAATATCTTCATAGTAGGCCTTCATCATGACGGCAAACACCTGCTCATCGATATCTTCACTGTAGTTTTTGAAATGATCATTCATTGCAGATCTGATTCCTGCAATCGCCTTGTCTATTTCCGCCTGATCGGCGTCTTTCTTTTCCAACAGTTCCTTCAAACCGGTAAATTGATTGGCAAAACGAATAGCTTCCACCCGGAAGATGGCCTCATTCACATAAATGCGGTGTTTGTTTACATCTTTCAGGTTCGCGTAACCCTGATCGAAACCTTCCAGCACCCCTTTGTACATGAGCACCCGCTCGGGCACTTCATTGATCCAGGCTTGCAGTTTCTCTTCCTGGGCTTTTTTCTTATCGTACACCCTTAACCTTTTCAAACCTTCCTGCTGCCCTTTGAAATATTTCCAGTAATTGCTGATGCTGGCGTGCTTGGAAGCGTATTTCAGGCGGGTTTCATCATCTTCTGCCATTTCCTCCTCATAAATGTCCAATACCTGACGGCGCAGTTTCACGTAAGCAGGCTGACGTGTCTCCAGTTCGTACTGAATGCCTGCTGAGGTAAGGTAGCGATCGGTGCTGCCGGGGTAACCAAAGATCATGGAGAAATCGCCTTGCTCAATCCCTTTAAGGGAAATAGGCAGGGAATGCCGTGGCTTCAGGGGAACATTTTCCTCGCTGTATTCCGCCGGCTGGTTGTCTTTATTGGCGTATACCCGGAACAAGGTGAAGTCTCCGGTGTGGCGGGGCCACATCCAGTTGTCGGTATCTCCACCGTATTTCCCGATGGAAGAGGGGGGAGCGCCCACTAACCTTACATCCTGAAAAGTTTCATAGACAAAAAGATAAAATTCATTGCCGTCAAAGAAGGACTTCACCTCCGCTTCGTAATGGGTATCACCGATGGCCTCTTTTTCCAGCTCGTCTGAGATTTCCTTGATCTTCTTCATGCGGTCCTCCCGGCTCATCTCCTCATCCAGTTCATCGTTGATCTTCTCACTCACATCTTCCATACGCACCAGGAAGGAGACGGGGAAACCCGCGGGCAATTCATCGGCCTTCGTTTTGGCCCAGAAGCCGTTGTCCAGGTAGTTGTTCTCCTGGCTGCTTAAGGACTGAATGGTGCCATAACCGCAGTGGTGGTTGGTGAGCATCAGGCCCTGATCGGAGATGATCTCCCCGGTACAAAAACCACGGCCCAGGCGCACGATGGCGTCTTTCAGACTGCCTTCGTTCACGGAATAGATCTCTTCCGCGGTCAGTTCCAGTCCTTTTTTCTGCATGTCTGCATAGTTCAGCCGCTTGATGAAAAGGGGCAGCCACATGCCTTCATCGGCGATGGTTTGAATGGGGGAGAAGGCCAGCCAGAAACCGGCAAGTATTAAGAAAAACTTTTTCATGTTGGATTTTTACAATTAAACGGCCTCAAAAATAAGGGAAATTAGAAAAAAAGCCTTGCGGAAAGGCTGAATGGCGGATAGGAATGATCAAAGGTCAGTCATACACCTTCACTCCTTGGTGGAGCCAGACGCCCCAGATGCGGTTGTAGGCATGCACGGAGTCGGTGGGTTGCTCCTGCTGATCCACCACCGCCTGCTGCCGGTTCACCCATTCGAAAATGCCGCCGTAGAGGTTATGCACATCGGTGAATCCCATTTTTTGCAGCTTTTCGGCTATTTTTTCACTGCGGTAACCCACCGAACAGTAAACGATCAGGGGAGTGTCCTTGTCCAGGCCTTTCAGGGCAGAAAAGTCTGCTTGCTCGTAGCCTACCCAGAGAGCGCCGGGCAGGTGGCTTACCTTGTATTCTGCGGCTTCCCGGCTGTCGATAAACACCGCCCCGGAAGCAGCGGCTTCTGACACCCCTACAGCTGGTACCGTATGGCTGAGCAGGCCCTGCAGGAGCAGGCCATAAGCCTTGCTGCCCACCTCCTGTGCTTTGAGTGAAAAATGACTGATCATCAGAGCAAATATCAGGATAATCCTATTCATAATAGTGGTCCAGCTTCAGGTTCCAGTCGTAGTCGGTGTGTTCCAGCTCCGGCTGCGCAGAGGGAGGGATCGCTCCGTATTTCTGCAGCAGAGCAATAATATCTTCATCGCTGCCAAAGTCCCCTTTGAACCAGCGGAAGAGGGTAGTGGTGTAGACCGTATTATCCGCCTTATCGTAGCGGCTTTGCTTTTGCAGAAACTGCCTGGCCACGGCATCTGCCTTGCTGTCAAAATTGTCAGCGTTGTAAATGGCCACCGGGGGGCAGGAGGCCGCCCCGCAGTTGAGTGCAAAGTGGATGCGCGGATCGACTTCCGCTACGCGGAATTGTTTTTCAAACTCACCGGCGAAGGGATCCTGCAGGTAGCCCAGGGAAAGCTTGATGGCAGAATGGCGGAGCAGGCCGTGTTCGATCTCATCGAAGCTCAGGGATTCCCCCGCGATGGTGAAGCGCTCCTCCCCGAAAAAATCACTGCGGTCTTCGTACAAGCCCGGATTCTCCTGCAGGATAAGCTGTATGTAAGCATTGTAGATGTTGATCCAGAAGGCTTTTTTTCGGGTATCTGTTTGCAGCGCTTGGGAGAGCTGCTCTTTTGGGAGGTTTCGCAACTGCCGTTGAATACTCTCCGCAGGCTTGCCGGCCTTTACCTGCTGCAGCAATTGCACGGATAGCTTCACCGGATCTGCTGCCGGCTGTTGGGCGGACATGTTACTGCTAAAGAGCAAAGTAGAAATAAGCAGGAGAAAGTGTGCGGGTTTCATTTTACCAGGCGGTTTAGGGAACTAACAGCAAATTCACGGCCGTTGTTGGGCATGTGGTTGAAAATGGTATTTTTAGGGGTTGAAGAGATGACCTTAAACCAAATTTAGGAGCTGAGCAGAATTGCTTTTGGGTTTGGGAGTCAATAGACTAAATTCTACAATAGTGAATAATTACAATACAAAATAAAGCAACCCTTATGTTACACAAACGTTGGCAAACAGCTAAAAAAAAGTGACACAAAAATTTGTAAATTTGAAGTATGGACATTCAAACGAGAAAAATCGAGTT
>CAZBIF010000196.1:0-3907 GCA_964492055.1 uncultured Flavobacteriales bacterium | reverse complement strand
ATCGAAGGCTTTTTCATCGATCACAGCATTGATAAAATTGTCAAAATTCTCAGGACTGCCCATTTTAAAGCTTTTCAGGTCGTCCAGTACGTATTCCTTTACATCGCCCCAGATGGAACGCGGAATGTAGGCCCGGCTGGCAGCTGAGCACTTTTGTCCCTGAAATTCAAAGGCACCGCGGGAAATGGCAGTGGCCACCTCTTTTGCGTTGGCAGATTTGTGGGCGATGATGAAATCCTTCCCTCCCGTTTCACCTACGATACGCGGATAGGAACGGTATTTTTCGATGTTGTTGCCAATGGTCTTCCAAAGTTGCTGGAAAACGGTGGTGGAACCGGTAAAATGCAGGCCGGCAAAATCCTCGTGATTGAAAATGATGTCTCCTGCATCCGGGCCGTCACAATAGACCAGGTTGATCACTCCATCGGGCAAGCCTGCTTCCCGCAACACCTCCATGATCATCCAGGCGGAATAGATCTGGGAATCGGCAGGTTTCCATACCACCGTATTTCCCATCATGGCAGGGGCAGCTGGCAAATTACCGGCAATGGCCGTGAAGTTGAAAGGGGTAATGGCAAATACAAAGCCTTCTAAAGGACGGTACTCCATGC
Organism: uncultured Flavobacteriales bacterium; assembly: GCA_964492055.1. GTDB lineage: Bacteria > Bacteroidota > Bacteroidia > Flavobacteriales_E > Vicingaceae > CAZBIF01. The sequence continues at coordinate 3,296 of CAZBIF010000196.1, read as the reverse complement.
GGTTCCACACCCCATCGGAAGATTCCGGTTGGTCGGTATAGATCTGTCGCATATACTCAGCGTTAAAGCGGAAAAAATCAATGATCTCGCAGGCGGAATCAATTTCGGCCTGAAAAGCATTTTTGGACTGGGCCAGCATGGTAGCTGCGTTCATTTTCTGCCGGTAAGGGCCTGCGATCAATTCGGCAGCTTTCAGAAAAACCGAAGCCCGCTGTTCCCAGGGCAAGTCCGCCCACGCTTCTTTTGCCGCCAGGGCAGCGTCCACCGCCTTCTTCACATGGGAAGAATCCCCTCTGTGGTAGTGCCCCAAGACATGTTTATGATCATAGGGCGGGTGCATACTCACCTTATTTCCGCTGCTCACTTCCTCCCCATCGATGAACATGGGAATTTCTTTCTCTTCGGAACGCATCTGCGCTACGGTAGATTGTAGCTCTTCGCGCTCCGGACTACCGGGGGCATAGCTTAATATGGGTTCATTGATAGCCGCTGGGGGGTTGAATATGGCGTTTGACATGCTGCTTTTCTTAAAATTAGGATTGCAAAACTAAATTTTGACAGGCCCTTTTCCAAGTTTTTTACTTCATATATTCTCCCTACTTACGATAAAGGGGTGATTGTACCAAACCCCAGAATTGCATGCGATGGAGAAAAGAGGTCTTAAGCACACCCAGGCCATAGGTAACACTTCGGGAAAAATTGATAGAGGATCCTTCAGCGAAGTACTTTGTGGGGCAGGTGATCTCTGCAATTTCGTAACCTGCATAAATGATCTGGGAAAGCACCTGATTATCGAATACAAAATCATCGGAATTCTCCTGGTAATTTATCTTTTCCAATACTTCCCGACTGTAAGCGCGGTAACCGGTATGGTATTCCGAAAGCTTGGTCCCGCACAAAATATTTTGTACCAAAGTGAGAAAGCGGTTGGCTAAGTATTTATAGAGCGGCATGCCGCCCTTCAACGCTCCGGTTCCCAAAATTCTTGAACCCAGGACCACCTGAAACACATCGTTCGCGATCAGATAGCACATGGATGGGATCAGTTTGGGCGTATACTGATAATCCGGATGCACCATGATAATTATATCTGCTCCCAACTCCAAAGCCTTGTTATAACAGCTTTTTTGATTGCCCCCATATCCTTTATTCTCCTTGTGTTCAATGATGTGTTTGATACCTAATTCCCGGGCCTTGTCTGAGGTATTATCATTGCTTCGGTCATCTACGAGCACTACTTCATCCACCAGCTCAAAGGGAATCTCCCTATAGGTACTTTCCAGGGTTCTGGAAGCATTATAGGCCGGCATGACCACTACTACTTTCTTTTCTGCAATCATATGGAGGGTTTAAATAAGTGAACCAGGACAAAAGCGATTCCATAAGAAACTGTAAAATAAACGATCATGGAAAGGAATCCTGCAAGAAGGGACTTTATTCCGGTTTTTATTTTGGAATTACCCAAAAACATATTATAAAATACCCAGCTGAAGTAAAGAACTGTGATGGGGTAACGCAATCTTACGAGTTCATTTGAGAGAAAAGCAAGGATGAGGGGAATCGAGGCCAGCAGAATGTATTCCCCTGCCATAAAGAACCCCATGGCAGTGCGTTCTGCCATATTCAGCGGTTTTTTCCAGAAAAAGACCTTACTGATAAAAGCTATACAGAAAGGCAGAATTAGAATAAAATAATTGAGGTATTTTATCATAAAATAACTGGCTTGTACCCAGGGGTTGGAAGAATTGGGAGAGGCGTGCCTCTCAGCCTGGATGAAATCGAAATCCAGCCAGTTTTCCAATAAAATGAATAAAAACAAACTCAGGATGATAAAACGCACAGGAGCATAGTAGGGCCTGCGGTTTCCTTTCAGATAGTCATTAATCATCCGGCCCGGTGAAATCAACAACAGGTAAACGGTTTTGGGATAAGGAGCATCCAGATTAAAGGCCGAACTGAAAAAATCAGCGGTTATCTGGGCAAAGGTAAGGCGAGGGATCTGCTGCCGTTGACCGCATTTCGGGCAGAAGTTCCCTGGGGCTTCCTGACCGCAATTCAGGCAAGGATATTTTGTAGTCACCTCTTTTGCTTGCACATCCCAAAGAAAACAATAATATTGAAATGTGAAGAATGATTACCGCTGGCTTGCCCCCTTTTATTATCCGCTAAGCCGGATGTTTTTCGGGCGTGCATTATATCATTCACAAATTGCCCTGATCCCTCATCTGCCATCGGAAGGCCGGGGGTTGTTCATCGGGGGAGGAAATGGGGAAATGCTGAATGAGCTATTTCTACGAACCAATCTGGAAGTGACTTACATAGAAAAAACAGCGCAAATGATTGATCAATGCCGCAAGTTACTTCGGCCTGAATTCAGAAGTCGCATAACCTTTATTCAAGGTACCGAAAAAGATATTCCGCAAAAGCAATTCGACCTTATTTTCACTTTTTATTTCCTGGATTTGTTTCCGCCTGCTGATTGTAAACAGCTGATAAGGCAGCTGCATGCACATTTAAAATCCGAAGGGCACTGGTACCTGGCCGACTTCGCTATTCCAATAAAACTGAAACACCGGCTGCTCGTTAAACTGATGTTGCACTTTTTAAGAATCACAACCGGTTTGCAGACAACTAAAATTTACGATTATCGAAAAATGATCAGTAGGGAAAGTTATCGGCTCGCAGAAGAACAGATGTTTTTTTCAGGGCTGTTGTTTAGTAGTTTATTCAGAAAAGCGTGGAATAATAATTGATAACCGAAATGAAAATTGTTTATTTTTCAAAAAAATTATCCCATGAAAAAAGTAGTTTTGTTTATTGTCGCAGGGCTGATCGGCCTTACTACCTATGCTCAGAAAGAATTATCGGGAGTAACCCCGACCCGCACCATCAAGGTGGGGGATAAAAGTCTGGCCTTTGTGCTGAACAGCCTATCTGCTGCCCGTTCAAATCCAGAAATTTTACCCAACAGTTTTGATACTGATGAACTAGACCGCGACTATGCCCTGTCTAGAAATCTTTTGGAAGTGCTGACGGTTCTCAATCGCCTGACCGAACAAGTAGACGACACTTTGCTAGCGGTCGGGAGTGAGGCAATGACCAGTAGTCTGAGTGTCTATGACTACGTCAAAACCGCTGCCAAGCGGGAACCTGGCCTTAAGGGGTTAGCTGAGCAATTGGGTGAGCGGTTTAAGAAAGTACCCCGCGATCGCGCTGTTCAGGAGGACGGCGTCGCAGCCAAGCTCCATGGCGGCCGCTGCCTCGGACGCGGTGCCGACGCCCGCGTCCACTAGGAC
>CAZBIF010000195.1:3691-3937 GCA_964492055.1 uncultured Flavobacteriales bacterium | reverse complement strand
GAATGGTTGCTTCATCTTCGCAATGGGTAGCGATCAGTAAAGGACATTCCTTAAAAATGGCTTCCAGGGTTTTTTCTTTATCCACCAGCATGTTCCCGGTGGAGGATCCCATAAAGATCTTCACCCCACAGACCCGGCTGCCGTCTGTTTTCAATACCTCACCAAGGTTGTCGTTCCCCGCACCCATAAAAAAAGAGTAGTTGGCCAGGGATTTATTGGCCGCCAGCTGGTATTTTTCCTCCAGCA
>CAZBIF010000195.1:0-3651 GCA_964492055.1 uncultured Flavobacteriales bacterium | reverse complement strand
CCTGATCGTCGATCAGGCCGGGGAGCAGGTAGAGTCCCTTGGCTTCAATCACCTCTTCTCCCTGTTTTGCCGAAATTCCGTTCGGTTCTATTTTATCTATGTACTGTCCGTCAATCCGCACATCGGCGGCAAATGTCTTTCCTTCGTTTACCAGCGTCGCGTTCTTGATCAAGGTACTTCTCATGAGGTGCGTTTGTAGTTTTTAAAAAGCGAAGCAAAGCGGAGGTACATCACCCCGAAGAATGCTTCCTTGAAAATGCCGGTACTCATCTTACTATGCCCTTCTTTGCGGTCGGTGAAGATGATGGGCACTTCCACCACCTTAAAACCGTATTTCCAGGCGGTAAACTTCATTTCGATCTGAAAAGCGTAGCCTTTAAAACGAATGCGATCCAGGTTGATCACCTCCAGGACTTCTCGCCGGTAACACTTAAAACCGGCGGTGGCATCGTGAAAGGGCATGGCTGTTACCAGGCGCACGTACACCGAAGCGTAATACGACATCAACACCCGCCCCATGGGCCAGTTCACTACATTCACCCCCGAGGCATAGCGGGAACCGATAGCCAGGTCTGCCCCTTCCTCTTCGCAGGCCCGGTATAGCCGCACCAGATCCTTGGGATTGTGACTGAAATCCGCATCCATTTCGAAAAGATAATCGTAGTTGTTCCGCAAGCCCCATTTGAATCCATGGATATAGGCGGTACCCAGTCCCTGCTTGCCCTTTCTTTCCTCAAGGTGCAGGCGTTGCGGGTACTTACCCATCAGGCTTTTTACGATCTCAGCCGTGCCATCCGGAGAGCCATCATCTACGATGAGGATGTCAAAATCTTCCTCCAGGGAAAAAACGCTTTCGATGATCTTTTGCGCATTTTCCACCTCATTATAAGTGGGTATGATAACAAGTTTCGCTGGCATGGCTTAATGCGAACGGTAAAAATAGTGATTGTGTAAATAAAAGCAGGAAACGTAAACTTAATCTTTCATAAAAGTGCTCACGGCAGTATAAAATGCCTCTGCCTGCTCGGCATGCACCCAATGTCCTGCCCCTTTGATAGTTACCACCCTTGCGGCGGGGAATTTTTCCCGGATAGTTTCTCTGTTTTCATCCACAATATAATCAGACTTAGCCCCCTTGACAAACAAGGTTTCTCCCTCGTATTTCCCCTGCGGGACATCATAAGCACTGATAGGAACAATTTCCCGGGACAATACCGGCAGGTTAAACTTCCATCGGTAGCCCCCCACTTTCTTTCTTTCCAGATTTTTCAATAAGAACTGCCTGACCCCGGCTTCACTGATCTGTTTTGAAAGCTCTTCTTCAGCCTGCTGTCTGCTATCTATTGTCTCCAGCTCCACACTTTCCAGCGCCCGGATTATGGGGTAGTGATGCACCTCATAAGCTACGGGTGCAATATCCACCACGATCAGTTGCTTTACCTTATCCGAAAAATGCACCGAGAATTCCATAGCTGTTTTCCCCCCCATGGAATGCCCTAAAACGATCGCCTGTTCAATCCCCTCTGCTTCAAAAAAAGCATGCAGGTCCGCTGCCATCAGGGGATAGGAAAACGCTTCGGTATGGGGCGACTTTCCGTGATTTCGTTGATCGATCAACCAGACGGTGTACGCTTCTGACCACTGTTTTCCAAGCGTCATCCAGTTGTCCAGCGAGCCAAACAGGCCGTGAAGGATAATGAGGTGAGGGCCTGAGCCCAGTTTTTTATAGTTGAGCCCTACACTTCCTGATGTGTCCATTGCAATTCCCTTAAATACATTTTTATGGTATTGTCCAGGCCATAATAGAGGGCATCGCAGATCAGCGCATGCCCGATGGAAACTTCCAGCAGGCCACTGATATTCTGACGAAAATAGCGCAGGTTATCCAGATTGAGATCGTGGCCGGCATTGATGCCTATGCCCAATTGATTGGCCTTACGGGCAGCCTGCTGATAGGGAGCAATTGCGGCTTCCGCATTTTTAGGGTATTGCTCTGCATACGGCCCGGTATACAATTCCAGCCTGTCGATCTCCAGCTCAGGCAGGTAATCGTATTGCTCCGGTTCCGGATTCATAAATACGCTCACCCGTATCCCTGCTTCCTTGAACTGTTTAACAATAGGTTGCAGAAAATCTGCCTTTTCGTCCAGGTTCCATCCGGTATCTGAGGTAAGGGTATCCGGCGGATCGGGCACCAGGGTCACTTGTTCCGGATGGACTTCCATCACCATATTGATAAACTTTTCCGAGGGATAGCCTTCGATATTAAATTCCGTCCTGACGATCTTTTTCAGATCATATACATCCGCATAGCGAATGTGCCGCTCATCGGGCCGGGGGTGTACCGTGATGCCCTGCGCCCCGAATTCTTCACAATCCCGAACCACCTGCAAAAGATCGGGCAGATTCCCCCCCCGGGCATTGCGGAGGGTGGCTATTTTGTTTACGTTCACACTTAATCTGCTCATGGATAATTCTGTAATATTGTGGGCGAGTCAAAAATAAGCTTCAACCGCATAATTCTAAAAAAATGCTGGCCATCGATCTCTTAAGTGATGAGATTCCCCCTCTGAAAACCTCCGATACCGGTACCCGGGCCCTGCAATGGATGGATGAATTCAAAATTTCAGAATTGCCCATTGTCAATAACCGCCAATTTCTGGGCTTGATCACCGAAAGCGATATCCTTGACCTGAGCGATCCGGATGAAGCGATCGGCAATCACAAATTATCCATGGAGCAGGCGGTGGTACATCAATACGAGCACGTGTACGAAGTGATCAGTAAGATGGCCACCCATAAACTTAAGATCATCCCGGTACTGGACGACGACACCAATTACATTGGGGTGATCTCCCAGCAGATACTACTGGATAACATTTCCAAACTTGCCGCCATGAAAGATCCGGGTGGCATCCTGCAACTGGAAATGAACGTGAACGATTATTCCCTCAGCGAGATCAGCTCCTACGTGTATACCCACCTGGATTCAACCAAAATGGATGTTACCATCAAGATCAACCAGACAGACCTTTCTGCCATTATTCAAACGTTTGAGAGGTATCAGTACACCATCAGTGCTTCTTTTCACAAAAGCGAGATGGAATCGGAGCTGCGCAAAAAATTCGAGGCTTTTATCCACTACCTAAATATGTAGAATGAAAAAAGGGGCAACCTTTTTTCTCATCTGTTTCCATTGCGTGCAGTTGTTTGGGCAGGCTTTTGAAGTGGAAAATGCCGCAGTTGATTCCCAACTTTTCCAAACCCCTTACAAAGTCATCCACAGCATCCGCCTGATAGGAAATAAAGTAACCAAGTCCAGGATCATCCTGCGGGAATTCACTTTTACTACCGGGGACACCCTGAGCAACGAGGCCTTCCTGTCCCAGCTGGAACAAACCAAAAAGAACATTCTGAACACCTCCCTCTTTAATTTCTGCCGCATGGATTATGCGATAGAAGACAGCAACAAGATTTATGTAGTGTGCCAGCTACAGGAAAGGTGGTATACCTTCCCGGCACCCATATTTGAAATAGATGATAATAATTTTAACACCTGGTGGGAGGACAAGGATTTTTCGAGGATCAACTATGGTTTGTATGTAAAACGGAATAACTTCAGGGGAAGAAAGGAGGAATTGAGTGTTCTCG
>CAZBIF010000194.1:3544-4020 GCA_964492055.1 uncultured Flavobacteriales bacterium | reverse complement strand
TAGGGTTGACCATTTTTATCCATTTTGGGTCAACTTATTTCAGGACATGACCGGCTGTCTAGGGGCGCGAGATCGTCCCGATTGAATCGGGATCATCCCGACATTCAAAATCAAAATCAATTGGAGTTCTACTTAATAAATAAATAGCCCAATAATTCTAGTAAAATACCTGTAATTTAAAATATATACAAGTAATTTTGCTGCCTTCTTTAGTGAAAACGGGATGTAGCTTAGTCCGGTTAAAGTGCGCGTCTGGGGGGCGCGAGATCGGTGGTTCGAATCCACTCATCCCGACAAAACCAAAGCCGCTTCGATTAAATCGAAGCGGCTTTGGTAAGATTTGATATAAGGGACGTCTGAAAAAAGTTAATCCAACTACTTTTTTATGTAATTCTAAAAAGGCAACCTCACCGCCTCAAACATCCCGTTTTTAACCACCACCGAATCTCCATTAAAATCAAAGGCGGTAAACTGAA
>CAZBIF010000194.1:2667-3534 GCA_964492055.1 uncultured Flavobacteriales bacterium | reverse complement strand
CCCCTTGATCATTTCTGAGTTGATAGTAGTAATATTCACCATGCCTTTTTCCCCTTCGTAGGAGGAGGAATTGGGGCCAAGAATATTCTTCATGTAATACACCTCAATTTCTGAATTCGTTGCGGTACTTACGGAATATGCCTTTTTCTTAAGGGTCGTATCGAATTGAAAAGATATGGATTGGCTATAACCCGTATTGGAGCCTACAATTTGATAAAATCCGGTAGAGTCCCGGTAAATGCAGTGGTAAGAGATAAATTTGTTCTTATCGATATCCGCTTCCATTTTACCTATCGGTTGAAAAGGCATCTCGGTTAACTTGACATTTTTAAATTTTCCCTGGGTGATCTGCAAGGTGTCGTCATTCATGGCATCCCATACCTGGCCGGAAAAAATACCGTCAACCATGCGGGTCATGGGATCGTATTTGGTTATCTGCACTTTTGCATTGGAATTGGAAAGAAAAGCACTCGAATAAGATCCAAAGGTAGCTGCGGAAAAATAGTTTATACTATTCAAGCCGTCGTCTTTGGTAAAATATACCCCCGGAACAATATTATTGGTAGTAATGGAAAAACTATCCAGTCCATCCCTTCCGTTAATCGCCATGAGATTCGCGGTTTTAAATCCACGGACGGATTTAGCTTCGAACAGATCTCCATTGATCAGGGCTGAAAAGGCGGGAGTTTTAAAATTAATGGGATTGCCAAAAGCATCCACATTACTTGAAGTGGGGGGAGATGCCTGTTCATTGGGAGACAATGGTTCTTCCTTTTTACATCCTATGATCAAAGCAATTATGGTAAAAAAGAAGAAAATTCTATTCGATAAATTCATACTTATTAATTTACAAAGGGAATATTGGTA
>CAZBIF010000194.1:0-2657 GCA_964492055.1 uncultured Flavobacteriales bacterium | reverse complement strand
CTCCACATAGATAATACATTTGTGGCAATAAGCGGTTCCGGAAAAGGTACCTGAGAAAGTTTGAGCAGTGGAATCGATACCGTTGATGGTAAGAATGGCATCGTTACTTCCATTGTAATGTTTTGAACTATATACCTGAGCATCATTATCATGATACACTATTTCCAGATTGTTATCTGTCTGAGCGTTCAATTGTCCTTTTCCCAGATTGGAAAACCAGATGTCGATCTTTCTGCCTTCAGCTTCCGCTACCAGCAAATACCTTCCATCGTGATACCGGATCTTCGCTTCCGAAGTGGCAAACTCATAATGGCCGGCTTGTACGGTAAAAGGCTTCAATTCTTCCAGTAAACTGGGATTCACTTCATAGATCTCTTCCACCGTTAAAGGTTCCACATTATCATCCTCGCAACCCCATAAACCACAAAAAAAAGTGGCTAAAAGAATTAATTTGAAAGATAGTAGCAGTTTCATTTCAGTCAGACGTAAATATAGTCCAAATTATATGCAAAGATAAGAAACTTAGCCTGCCCATCCTTCCCGGTCCAGACTGCGGTATTGGATCGCCTCTGCCAGGTGATTGGTAGCAATAGATTCGCTGCCATCCAGATCGGCAATGGTTCGGGATACTTTCAATATACGATCATATGCGCGGGCAGATAAGCCCAAACGCTCCATGGCGTTTTTCAACAAAGCCTGTCCGGCCTGATCGATGCGGCAGAGCTCGCGTAACTGCTTGGAATGCATCATGGCATTTGAATAGATCCCTTCCACCGAGCGGTACCGGGCAATCTGAATTTCCCGGGCTGCCACCACCCGCTCCCGGATCACCTTGCTTTTTTCAGAGAGCCGCCGATCGGATAATTTTTCAAAATCCACCGGGGTAACTTCCACATGCAGGTCTATGCGATCCAGCAGGGGCCCCGAGATCTTATTCAGGTAACGGTGCACCACCCCCGGGGCGCACATGCATTCTTTGTCAGGGTGATTATAGTAACCACAGGGGCAGGGATTCATGGACGCTACCAGCATAAAACTTGCGGGATAGTCCACCGTAAATTTAGCGCGTGAGATGGTGACCCGGCGTTCTTCCATAGGCTGCCGCATTACTTCCAGTACGGTTCTTTTGAATTCCGGCAATTCATCCAGAAAAAGCACTCCGTTATGGGCAAGGGAGATCTCCCCGGGCTGGGGATAACCACCCCCACCTACCAAAGCAACGTCGCTAATGGTATGATGAGGGGAGCGAAAGGGACGGCCCGTGTTATCAATCTTGCCGGCAACCGAATGGATCTTGGTGGTCTCCAGGGCTTCATCCAGTTCCAGCGGCGGCAAAATAGTGGGGAGCCGTTTTGCCAGCATGGTTTTGCCTGCTCCAGGTGGGCCGATAAGGATTACATTGTGCCCTCCCGCAGCGGCAATTTCAAGCGCCCGCTTGATGTTTTCCTGTCCTTTTACGTCTTCAAAATCGAAGTTATTATCACTGAGTTGCTTTTGAAATTCTTCCTTAATATCGATGCTTACGCGCTCCGGTCGAACCCCCTTATCGAAAAAATCGATAGCTTGTTTAATGTTTCTAATACCATATACTTCCAGCCCTTGCACAATGGCTGCCTCCCGGGCGTTTTGCTCCGGAAGTATCAGACCGGCAAACCCTTCTTTTTTAGCCTGTATCGCAATCGGAAGCGCCCCTTTCATGGGTTGTAAACCACCATCCAGGCTCAACTCCCCCATGATAACATACTTATGGATGTCATTTCCGGCAATCTGAGCGGAAGCAGCCAATATACCCATAGCGATAGTCAGGTCATAGGCAGAGCCTTCCTTGCGGATATCCGCCGGGGCCATATTGATCACTACTTTTTTACCCGGAATTTTATATCCATTGTAGCGAAGGGCTGCTTCTATCCGCTGCTGGCTTTCCTTTACCGCACTGTCGGGCAGGCCAACCAGTAAAAAATTTATCCCTGAACCGATATTGACTTCTACCGTAATGGTAATTGCATCTACACCTTGAACCGCACTTCCAAAGGTTTTGACTAACATGGGAAATTCGTTTCGGGAAAGATAGTAATTTAACCCCTATGAAACTGCGCAGCATTTTTCTGTTTCTTTACCTACTAATTCCTGCCGGAATGATCGCCCAGCAGAGCCACATGTTCCGGACGGTATATTTCCCGGCAAACCCTTACGGGGGCGAAAAGGAACTGACCGAATTCATCAAACAAGAGATGGTGTATCCGGATGAGGCCCTTGACAGCAATATTGAGGGGGATGTATTTATAACTTACCTCATCAACGATCAGGGGAAAGTGGTGTATAAAAAGGTAGAAAATAGTGGACATCCTTTATTGCAACAGGAGGCCATGCGCATTTTCAACCGTATCCTTTGGGAAGCTGATCCGGGCAGGTCGGGGCAAGAATGGGGATATGAAAAACTGAAGATCAGTTTTGATAAGAAAAAATACCAGCGCCTGGTTCGGCAACGTGGCTATCATGAACATCCTTATGATGAAACGCTAAAGATAGATGAGAAAACCAGCGTTTATACGATCAATGAACTGGATCAAAAGCCCGAATTTACAGCTGCTGAAAGCATTAATGCATTTTTAAAGGACAATTTCCGTTATCCGGAGGTAGCCCGCCAACGGAATATC
>CAZBIF010000193.1:0-4056 GCA_964492055.1 uncultured Flavobacteriales bacterium | reverse complement strand
AAACGAAAAATCATGAGGAAAATAACTTTATTAATAACCCTGATATTTGCGCTAACGACTAATCCTGATTCTCTGTTTGCCCAATCCAATGGTACTGTGGATGGAGAATTAAAAAAATGGCATCCGGTCACAGTTACCTTTGATGGTCCTGAAGTAAGTGAAACCGATGCTTACAATCCTTTTATGGGTTATCGGCTGAATGTTATATTCCGACATGAGAGTGGTCAGTCCACCTATGAGATACCTGGATATTATGCAGCGGATGGAAATGCAGCTGAAACCAGTGCCACCTCTGGGAATAAGTGGCGCGTACATTTCACACCCGATAGAACCGGACAATGGACCTATATGGCTTCGTTTCGCTGGGGAGAAGACATCGCAGTAAATTTAAGTCCAACGGCCGGTGAATCAGTAGCTTTTGATGGCGCAACAGGTACAATCAATATTTCTGAAACAGACAAAAGTAGTCCCGATTTGCGGGGAAAAGGAATGCTGCGGTATGTCGGAGAACATTATCTCAGATTTGATAATGGTGAATGGTATATGAAAGGAGGGGCCGATGCTCCGGAGACTTTATTGGCATATGCTGATTTTGATGGCACTTATTCGCATGCATCGCCTTCAAAAAATTACGGTGATGTTTTGCTATGGGGAAGCACCCAACACAAAGACGGACGGGGTGCCACACCCTTGAAAAAATACGAGGCGCATGTTCAGGATTGGAAGGAAGGAGACCCGGTATGGAAAGATGGAAAAGGAAAAGGCTTGATTGGAGCGCTAAACTACCTCTCTTCTAAAGGGATGAATGCTTTTTCTTTTTTGACTTTGTCAGCTGGCGGAGATGGAAAAAATATCTGGCCCTGGATCAGTCACAATGAGGTTGACCGCTATGATGTTTCCAAACTCGCTCAGTGGGAAGAAGTATTCACCCATGGAGATCAATTGGGTATGTTCCTTCATTTCAAAACTCATGAAAATGAAAATGACCAGCTGCTTAACGGTGGAAAACTGGGTCCTGAACGAAAACTATACTACCGGGAATTGATTGCCAGGTTTGCCCACCATCCCGCACTCAACTGGAATTTGGGAGAAGAACATGATCTTTGGGATGAGTTAGATGATCCGGAGCAACTAAACGCTAAAGCAGACGCCTATTATATTCATCGCATGGATCCCTATGACCATCCGGTGGTTACCCACACCTTTCCCAATCAATACCAACAGAGTTATACTCCCTTACTTGGGTATGAATATTTTGAAGGGCCCTCTATTCAAACCAACAGCATGCGTCCCTGGCACAATTTCGATGTTATTTCTTATTGGGTGAATGCTTCAGACCGGTCCGGAAGAAAATGGAATGTATCTTTAGACGAAGCCGGTACCGGAGGTTTGGGTGTCACTACGGATGACTATGACGATAATTATAACCAAGACGAAGCCCGGGGTACTTATTGGGCCACTATCGCAGCCGGAGGCGATGGAGTGGAGTGGTATTTTGGTTATTCCGAAGAACAAAACGACCTCAATATGGAAGATTGGCGAAGCAGAGATGCCTTGTGGGACTACACCCGCCATGCCATGGATTTTTACAAAATCAATGATATTCCCTTCTGGGAAATGGAAAATGCTAATAATCTGACACGTAGTGAAAAGGATTTTGTCTACGCCAACAATGGAGAGCTTTATGTGATTTATCTGCCATCCGGAGGTGGAGCTGCTCTTAACCTACAAAATAATACCGGTACCTACACCGTGGATTGGTACAATCCCAGGACTGGAGGTAATCTTCAAAAGGGAAAAGAAATGCAGGTTGAACAGACCTATGCCAGAGAACCGGCCTCTGTGCTTTCTGCTCTGCCCAACATCAAAAAACCCAGGGTTCAGGGAGGAAACGTAACTGAAGTGACCGGGCCCGGTTGGATTAATCTGGGTATGCCTCCGGAGGATGTTAAGGAGGATTGGGTAATCCTGGTAAGGAAAAAATAGACCTTTTTGTACCATTAGTTCAATCTAAAAAAAAGGAGATAGAGAAGCCGAAGATCCTGACAATACAACTCTGAAGCTTATCTGTTTCCTTCCAAAATATACCAACATGAAAAAAAACTATTATGTAATTCTTTCACTGTTTCTGCTCTCATGGATCGTATCATCCGCTTTCCAGCCTGCTCCCAAAAAGACAGTAGTTACCATCAAGGGAGAGGCTTTTTATGTCAACGGGAAGCCTACCTACCAGGGCAGAAGCTGGAAAGGTAAAAAAATAGAGGGTTTGCTGATGAACTCACGCATGGTTCAGGGCATTTTTGATGACTTGAATCCGGAAACCAGAAAATTGTTTGGTTATCCTGATACAGGTGAGTGGGATCCGGATAGGAATACTGCCGAATTTGTGGACGCTATGGATGAATGGAAAGCTTATGGGCTGAATTCCTTCACAATTAACATGCAGGGAGGAAGTCCAACCGGCTATGGAAACAAGGAATGGTACAATTCTTCCTTTTATGACGACGGACGGCTAAGACCGGAATATATGGATCGATTAAAATTAGTATTGGATAAAGCGGATGAGTTGGAAATGATAGTCATGCTGGGCATATTCTATTTCGGACAGGACCAAAACCTAAAAGACGAGCAAGCGGTGATCAATGCCGTTAAAAATTCGGTAAACTGGGTTTTGCAGGAGGGCTACCGAAATGTGTTGATAGAAGTCAATAATGAGTGCAATATCAAGGCCTATGATCATGATATTTTAAAACAGGATAGAGTGCATGAACTCATTGAACTGGTAAAAAGTATCGAGCATAATGGGTACCGGCTGTTGGTCAGCACCAGTTATGGGGGTAACACCGTTCCCAAGCCGAATGTAGTCAAAGCTTCAGATTATATATTAATTCATGGCAATGGGGTAAATACCACTGAAAAAATGGAAAACCTGATCAGCAATACCCGCGAAGTTGTCGGGTACCGGCCTATGCCGGTGGTAGTGAACGAGGATGACCACTATGATTTTGATAAGGCAAAAAACAACTTCAGTGTCGCGGCAGAAAATTATGTCTCCTGGGGATTTTTTGATTACCGGAGAGATGGAGAAGCCTATGAAGAAGGTTATCAAAGTGTGCCAGTAGACTGGGGGATCAATTCAGAACGGAAAAGAGGTTTTTTCAATCTGGTTAAAGAAATTACCGGTGCTACACTTTAATTCAAATTTGGGGTAGTTAGATGACAATAATATCTTAAAGTGAACTCTATGAATTCCATACTCTTACATATCATAATTTCTTATTCGCTCGTGCTTGGGTTCCAATGGGTTGTAGGCTGCCATATTTATAGAGAACAGGAATCTCTATCCCTATCGCAACTTTCTTATCAGGAAGAGGAATTTTGGAAAAATGAGGAGCATGTGCAGGAAGCCGAAAATACTTTTGCCTATACGGCAAAAACACTAGACCCGGAGCATTGGAATTTACAGGTAGAAGGATTTTCTCCTGCATATTATGATAAGATTAGGGATGCTATTGCTATTAATACCGTTCTTCAACCTACCGATCAATGGGCTGCCGCTTCCTCTTTCTTTGAACTTCCTACTGGAATATACAACATTCGTTTTACTTCGCTGTTGGAATCGGATGGAGAATGCACCTATATCATGAGAATTGGAGACAATAAGGTAATGGAATTCCAAAATCCACGAATTCATGGGAAAGACATAGAAGAATATTCGCCACATGAAGAAGTAGTAGAAAACGTGACTATAGAGAAGGGAAGCAGGATACAGGTGGAATTCCTGCCCCATTCCAATGGCCTTGTGCCGGAAGGTGACGGTTATGGATTTGCCCGGGCCAGATGGAAAAGTAACATAGAGTTTATACTACAGAAAGGAAAGTGAGGACTAGGTGAATGAAACATAATAAGTACAATAAATAAATTTGGTCAATCTAGCTGAACTATATAATACTCCCCAGAATTAGGTCAATTATTTAAGGTAAAAAAACACCGTATATTTGATTGACAAATGAAAAAGATTAGCAGAAAGAAATTCACCGCAGAGTTTAAGGCTAA
>CAZBIF010000192.1:0-4136 GCA_964492055.1 uncultured Flavobacteriales bacterium | reverse complement strand
ATCACATCCAGCATTGGAACCATGCGTGTTACAGAGCAAATTGATGCTTTGGAGATCATGGGAATCAACTCTGCCTCATACCTCATCGTACCCAAGATACTGGCCGCTATGATCATCAACCCATTTCTTGTGATCTGGAGTATGTTCATTGGCATCTTTGGGGGTTATCTTATCTCCCTGGGGGGGATAGTTTCGCCCCAATCCTACGTGTATGGTTTACAGTATGACTTTGATTTTTTCTCTGTTACCTATGCCTTGATCAAAACCGTGGTGTTTGCCTTTGTGATTACCTCCATACCTTCATTTTTTGGTTATAATGTAAGGGGGGGTGCTCTGGAAGTGGGCGCCGCCAGTACCCAGGGAGTAGTGGCCAGCAGCATTGTGATCCTTATCCTCAACTACGTACTTACCCAGTTACTATTGATCTGAGGATGGTAGAATTAAAACATATTTCCAAGAGCTTTAACGGTACTGAAGTTTTAAAAGACATCAGTGTGGTTTATGAACAAGGTAAAACCAACCTCATTATAGGTGCGAGCGGGAGCGGTAAATCGGTATTGACAAAATGTACGGTAGGTCTCATAGAACCCGATAGCGGGGAAGTGTTTTACGACGGACAAAATTTCACTAAGATGTCCATTGACGAACGCAAGGAGATCAGAAAGGAAATCGGTATGTTGTTTCAGGGAAGTGCCCTCTTTGATTCCATGACCGTGGCAGAAAATGTACGCTTTCCGTTGATCATGCATTCCGACTGGGGCAAAGGGGAAATTGAAGACCGGGTAGACGAATGTTTAGAAAGGGTGGAGCTTAGTCATGCGCACGATCGATATCCTGCAGAAATCAGTGGAGGCATGCAAAAAAGGGTGGGCATAGCACGTTCCATAGCCTTAAAACCCAAGTACCTCTTTTGCGACGAACCCAATTCCGGCCTGGATCCCGCAACCGCAATCCTGATTGACAACCTCATAAAGGAGATCACAGTAGAATATAATATTACCACGGTAGTGATCACCCACGATATGAACTCCGTTATGGAAATCGGCGATAAGGTGATCTTCATATATAAAGGGAAGAAATTCTGGGAAGGCAGTAAAGATAATATCTTCAAGACCGAAGTGCAGGAACTGGCCGATCTGGTATTCGCTTCTGACCTGATGAAACAGATCAGGAATAATCAGTGATTATTTGTAGTAGCTCAAAAGAAACATCTGCAACGCTTTTTCCAGTATAAAGTTAAAAGAAAATCCCCCCGGGTTTTCCTAGGAAAACCCGGGGGGATCAATCACTTTATAGAAAAG
Organism: uncultured Flavobacteriales bacterium; assembly: GCA_964492055.1. Lineage (GTDB taxonomy): Bacteria > Bacteroidota > Bacteroidia > Flavobacteriales_E > Vicingaceae > CAZBIF01. Next base: position 2,835 of record CAZBIF010000192.1, on the reverse strand, counting down.
TATATTATCTTACGATTACTTTTCTCACCTTACGGTCGTTTGAATTCTCAAGGGTAACAAAATAAACCCCTTTGTCTAAATTAGACAGGTCCAGGTTTTCAATTTGATTTCCATATACATTCAAGTTGCGGGTAAATACATTCTGACCCACCATATTGCGTACGGACAAGTCGTAATTAACTGCCTTGTCAGAAGACATTCTTACGATAAATTGACCATTATTTGGGTTTGGATATACCTCAAAACCATAATTAGCTTCACGGGCATCTTCTTCTTCCAATCCAATAATCTCCAGATTTCCCAGGTTCAAACGTACTGCTCCCATTTGCGTAACCCAACTTAAAACCGGGGAGGCATCATTAAAAAATACTACAGTCGTAACATCGGGTTGCATGGCTTCCATAACCCGGTCACGTGCAACACTAAAATGCTTACTGTTATTTGCACCGGAGATCTGCTCCCAGCCCACATAATATTGAGCTCCTTTATCTAAAGCCACAGCTGGGAATAAAGGTATAGTAATCCAGGTATTGAACATACTGGTGTCAATAAGCGTGCTAAAGGGAGAGCTTGCAACTATACCGAAAGTATCCTCATCAAAGATACGCGGGCTGATACTCACTCCATCATTTTCTGCCGCATTCGCTACAAAATAAGAAATGGAAGTAGCCAAATGTTTGGGGTTACCGGTTCTATAATTCGTATCCCCGCTGAGGTTATACAATTGTCCCCATTGATCGCCATCGTTACCACCTCTTTGATAATTGCCGGGGCCGGCATCGCCAAAGTAATTGCCTGCACCTCTGTCCATAGCAAATATGGTATCCGTCACAATAAAACGATAAAAGTCCGAGGCACGATTTGCCCTTTGATTAACCGAATCAGTCGTAATGTTCTGATATACTGAAAAATGACCAGAATACTGATTAACATAAGGAGGACTGCTCACAGTGGTATCCCGTTGTTGTGAAGGTACAGTACCTCCACTTATGGCATTGGTAGCAGCATCCACCACACCGGTCGGGGCTGTGGTTTGTAACATCATGTAAGCACTATCCCTAACCACCAAACTATTCAAATCCACTCCTGTTTGAGTGTTGGCTCCCGGGTTCATGGTAATGGCTTCAAACGTCATTGGACCTGTAACCATTTGTGGGATCTGAGTATAAAATGGATTAGTGGCAAAAGAATCGGTAAACTGAACCTTCATTTCTTCCAATACCATCGCATTATCCGGACCCTCTTCAACAGTAATGTCATCGATCATCCAGTAATAATGGGAAGAACCGGTAGCCCGAAAACGAATGTATCCGGTAGTGGCACTTCCCAAAACGGAGGAAACATTGATCTCCAATTGCTCTGCATTAGGTGTTTGAGTGTTGGGCGGACGATTGCCAGTAGCATCAAAGGCAGTCCATGTAGTCCCGTTAGTACTGACCTCGAGTACCAATTCGTTAGTTCCAAGACAACAATAGCGCTGGGAATGCCAGAATTTTATAAGCACTGAAGGAGAAGTACTATTAAATGTAATTTGTGGGGAAGTAAACCAGGTATCCATATTATCTGGCCCATTAGTTGGAAAAGGAGTATTATAAAAATCCATGGGCAGGGACATAAACCCATTCGCTCCGGTTGGGGAATTCAAGGCTGCTGCATTGGTAGAATACTGTCCACCGGGAGCTGCCGTATCCCAGATCCACTGCTTGCCGGTCACCCCTTGGTTGGTCACTGACCATCCGGCGGGGATACCTGAATTAAAATCCTGATAATACATGGTGTCCCCAAATGCTTTTTGCATGGGGGGATTCACTTTAATTGGTGTCTCACCGACGCTCAATTTTTCTCCTGCCTCCGGCAATCCCTTTTTAGTCAAACTTTGGGAAAAACCTACGGTAAAAGACAAAATCAAACCTGATAACAATAGGTAATTCTTTTTCATCTTAAATATAGTTTTAGTTAAACAATAAAAATTTCAATTTATAAAGTTACTGAAATTCTTTACAAATAAATAGTATAAAAATGACAATTGCTTAAAATTGTTTTATATATACCAAGTATTTCTTCATGGATTAAACCGCAAGAATCATGCAGGGATTTGCTCATACTCCTCCGGGGAAGGACAACTGCATATAAGATTACGATCCCCGTAAGCATCATCCACCCGTTTTACCGTAGGCCAGTACTTGGAATGGCCGTAGCCTGCAGGAAAAACAGCCTGCTCCCTGGAATAGGGAAATTCCCACTTGCCCTGGAAACAATCCTTTTGGGTATGCGGGGCATTTTTCATAATGTGGTTAGCAGCTTCCTCAACCGCATAGGAATCTATTTCCTTACGAATACTCAACAGGGCATCAACAAACCGGTCCAGCTCTACCAGGGCTTCGCTTTCGGTAGGTTCCACCATCAAGGTGCCATTTACAGGAAAGGAAACCGTGGGTGCGTGAAACCCATAATCCATTAATCGCTTGGCAATATCAGTTACCTCTATGCCTTGTTTTTTGAAAGGGCGGCAATCAATGATCATTTCATGGGCCACCGTACCATTTTCCCCTTTATACAATACCGGATAAGCTTCCTGTATTCTGGCTTTCAAGTAATTGGCAGATAAAATCGCCGCTTCCGTAGATTTTCTCAGACCCTCCTCACCGAGCATCTTAATGTAAGCATAGGAAATGAGTAATACCAGCGAACTACCGAAAGGAGCTGCGGATATTGCTTCTATGGATTGATCTCCTCCGGTTTTAACCAAGGGATTTCCCGGTAAAAACGGTGCCAGGTGTTCGGCCACCCCGATCGGCCCCATGCCCGGCCCACCCCCGCCATGCGGAATAGCAA
>CAZBIF010000191.1:0-4216 GCA_964492055.1 uncultured Flavobacteriales bacterium | reverse complement strand
TTTACAGTTTAAATTTATAACTTTTTAAACTGTTGAGTTTTTGGGGGGACTTACATCAGCAGAAGAGTTTCATGAAAAACTCAAAAAAGCAATTGAGGATTATAAAGATGGTGATATTAAAAAGCTTGATCTATTTTATATATGGTTTGCACCTACAAGTGCCTGGGATGATTTTGTTGGAAAAGAGGGAGCGAATCTTGGAGATGAGATATTTGATTTAATCACAAAGATTAGAAAAGATTAAAGGATTCTATTTAACATAATATTTAGATTGGAAAAGCGAAGCCAGAAAGAAATGCGGGCCGGCGCTTGACCGATGAAATAAATTCAAATCTTACTTTTAAGCATGTTTTATACCTATGTACTACATAGTGAGAAAGATGGCAATTTATACGTTGGATATTCCAAAGATTTGAATTTAAGATTTGAGGATCATCAGAAAGGTCAGGTAACTTCTACAAAAAATAGGAGACCACTGAAACTAATCTACTACGAGGCTTGTTTAGAGCAAGCTGATGCCCTTAAGCGTGAAAAATATCTTAAGACTCATTACGGAAGAATGTTTATTCATAAACGCCTCAAATCTTATTTCAACGGTCAGGCTGTGAATGACTAAATGCTTAGTAATTCATCAAAGGCGCTTGCCGTTTTTACTTTGGTAGAATTACTTGCATTTAGGCAGAGCGCGCTGAAGCATATTTCTTTCTTGATTTTTGCGCAACTTTTCATCAAGGAAAAGCTGTAAAAGAACAATCTCTCAAGAATTATTTTCATCTTATAGCCATCAGTATAATTCAAACAGCGAGCGACCAGCATAGAAAATGCGAAAAAAAGCCGCAACTATTAAGGCAAACGAGCATGCGAGTTCACGAACACCGATAAAATAGGCAATAGCGTGAGTAAAGCGCACTTTTGCATGCAAGCGAGCATCTCTTTAAATTTTCTCTGCGGGGGGCAAAAGAAAAACTTTAAAATAAAGCGTGGGATTGGCTTAAACGAAATGCTAATGCAATTTCCTGGTGATATTTTCAAACAAATTATAAATAGTATAGAATACGCTAATAAGCCAATGGCGGCTATTTACCGCAAGGCGTAGTTCCGCCAGCCAGGCGGACGGAGACATAATAAAAATTATAGGGACAAAAGCAACGTGCTTTTCATTCTTATTTACGGGGAGGCCAGTGCGTTCTATTTACCTGAGCGACCAGCGAAGGCAATCCCGATGAATAGTTTTGTAAGTTTTTGCTGGAAGCAAAACCACAAAAACTTGTATCGGGAGCAGACATAATATGCATTATAGTTGAAAAAAGCAGAGCAGCAAATCCTTTAACATAACATCTATCGTTATTAGTCTAAAGCCAAATAACTGATGTTATATTAAATTGCTACGCAATTACAGGATTTCCTGCTTTTGTCCTATAATTAATATTATGTTAAATAGGTATTTTAGTGGATGGTGAGATTACCGCTGCGGGACGGCCATTCTTTTTGGCAATGTAAATTCCATCTCCCCTGAAGCGGATTGTTTTCTGTCCAATTGTATGGCTTCCTTGCTTTCATACAATACCACACCATTCAGACTGAGAATAAACTTTTCGATCAGGGTGTGGTCCTTGATCCAGCCGAATTTGTGCAGGGAGAAACTGTAGCGATCTTGTTCCGTGGCCTCATGCTCATCCAGGTACTTATAAACGAACAAATGATCACCTCTTTTGTAGCGCATGCGCTCAAACATGTTGAAGTTCACCGGATGTACTGATTTGCGGTCCAGCTGCAACTCCAGGTATACCGGGTGCGGGCCTGTGGCCCCACGTCCAGGTTCCAGCTATCGGAGAAGCGGTGGTAATCCTGCCGGCCGGCTTCTTCCAGCAAGCGCAACCCATACTCCATGCTATAGTTCCAGGCCGAATCCAGCTGCCTCCTCAGCTTGTGTTCTTCCAGAAAGCCCTTGCTGCTTTCGTAATCGGTCAAACTGAATTTCCCCAGACTGAGGCCCTTGCCCAAGGCTTCATCGTAGTTGTCCATGGCGTAGGCAAAGTCGGTGCGAATGTTTTCCCTGTACAGCTCATCGAACAGCCGGTCCAGCAGACGGATCACCGTAGGGGCATATTCTGCTTCAATGATCCTGCGCCGCTTCCATCCCGAATAAATGCCTACGGGCTGGTCAAAGTAGTACTCGAACAGGGTTTCGGGATCGAAGTTATTTGTCTGATAGAATTCCCTGTCTTTCTGCAATTGCTGCCCCTTGTCGATAAAGATCACCGGCTCGGCCAGTTGCTCCAGTTCCCCATGCAGCTCCCGGCATTCGGGAGCGGAAATATAATAGCCGGCCTCCGGGTAAATGTAGATCTTATGCGCCCCGAAATCCCCGGCCACATGGGTAAGCCAGCCGGCAGCAAAAGCCTGCAGCCGCGGGTCTCCAGAAGCGAAGGCCTCCTCCACCAGCCGCCGGCAGAAGGTGCCGGTTTTGTAGTAATGCAGCAGGTTGGCGTTGTTCATCAGCTGAGCGATCTTGCGCTTGTACCCCCATGTGGGGCCCAGGGGTTTGAAAGGCACATAGCAAATGTCTGGCCCCACCGCTCCCCAGGCGGCAAATTCCGGAAAGCTGTCCATGGCAATCTTCAACGGGTTATTTGCCGGCAAAGCCTCAGACAGGCTTTTCTGCAATACAAGGTGCGCTACCGGGCGGAAGGCCTGGGATTGAAAAGTATATGATAATGCGAGAAAAGTAAGAATAGACTTTAGAAAGTAAATTCTGGAGAAAGGAAAAAAGAGCCAAGAGTAAAGAGAAAAGAAGTAAGAGCAAACAACCAAGAGGTTAGAATTTTTTAGTTTTTAGGGAAAAGAGGAAGAGAATGCTTATTTAACTGTGTCATTTGTTTAAGACCTGAGGCTCAAGAAGGATCACATTTTTACTTTAAAACCTTATAACTGCAAGTATAATTCTCATAAGCTACTTTTACAAAATAAATTTCCGGAGTGGCCATTCTATGCTTTTTCTTATTTAAAAAATCTGACGCTTTGATCTCTTGTCCGTTTGAACGATAGTATGTAATCTCCTTGAAGCGTTCAGATTCAAAAAGATGATTTAAAGCAGGGCATTTTTTATTTCCATTTTTGATGGTACGAGGCGTACTTACAACAGAAGTGATATCAAATAAAAGACTGTCTATGGATAACTGATTTCTTAACAGACTTACTTTCCATTTTCCACTATACAAATTTGACGGATATACATAAGACCAGAAATAGTAATACCAACAATCCTTTTGCATAATAAAATCATGGCTGAATTGTGCGCTATTCGCTGAATCAATCCATTTTATGGTAAGTGTATCTCCTTTACGTAAACCGGATAGCTGAGCCCAGTAATTAAGTGTGTCAGAGGATCGGCTGATGCTATATGGGCAGCAATGGGCAGCTGAATCCCTTTCCCTCAACAGGTTCAGATTAAGCTGTTGTTCATATAATCCGCTTTGCCATACAGTGAGCGAGCTGTCATAAAATGGTGTATGTAGCCATAGACTTGAATCCCGGCCGCAGTTACCGGCGAATGGATCCACTACATATAAGCTATCATACCAAAGCTCAAAATGCAGGTGAGGATCGCTGCTGTTACCGCTGCTACCTACCTGGGCGATGCGCTGACCGGCAGATACCGTATCACCTAAATTAACCAGAGCACTGAATTTTTTAAGGTGCCCGTAGTAAGTGTAATAACCATTCAAATGCTTTAAGGCAATATAATTGCCCAGCCCTTTAGTGGTATCAGACACTTTTTCCCGGTCAAAGATCGTATCCAGTATAAAAGTGACAATTCCGGAATCAGCCGCCAGTACATTAACGCCGCTATCCATTTGCTTAAAACTGAACAAAACAAAATCAGTGCCCTCATGCCCATCATAAGTTTTGCTGCCACAGTAAGTGTCCAAAATCCCATTAGCCGACCAGTCAACATAATTGACAATGGTGAAATCACTGTTTACTTTCCCTTCAACCGGCAGTTGCAGAAATCGTTGCGCATTCAGCCTGGTATGGAGAAATAAACCGAGAAACAATGTTATATAGACTGGCTTTAGTTTCATGAGGAATAAAGACTGAAATTTATGGTGGAGATTGGTTTAATAGAGTTTAGATTTTAGACCTTAGATTACAGACTTTAGAAAAAAGAGTAAAGAAAGAGATTTTAAGCATTAAACTGCACACAAGGGATTCT
>CAZBIF010000190.1:1981-4253 GCA_964492055.1 uncultured Flavobacteriales bacterium | reverse complement strand
TTACAATCCGCTTTTCACCTCGGTGAAAAAGCATCAGCCCCCTTCCGTCGCACCTGCTTTGTTTTTCCCCAGTCCTGCGGAAGGAAAAATCAATATCAACAGGGACAAAGTAAAGTCAATCAAGGAACTCAAAATATTTGACCTGAGGGGAAAATTGATCTATCATCCCGAATCCCCGGTTCATACCTTTTCCACAAGCAATTTTAGCCCGGGGGTATATATAATTGAAGCCCTTGAACGGCAAGAGCTTCAAAGAAAAAGTGATTATTAAATAGTTTTACTGATTATTTCATAGCCAGGGGAGCAAATGTGTTATTGTCCCATTGGTTCAGATCAGCTACCTGCACCCCAAAAGAAGTTTTGTATTCTACCTGATTGTTGTGCAAAAAGGTTAAAAGTGTCTGGGATTTTCCTTCTTTTACGTAGGACCAGCTTTTATCGGCTTCAGAATATACCAGTTCTCCAATTAATTTTGCATTTTCACCTTCCAATTGAGTGAAAGATAATTTATTTCGGCTAGCAATGATCTTATACTCTTTACCATCAATGGTGGCATATTGCTCTTCCATTTCACCCGCTTTCATGGCTATTGGATTGGAGCCACTCCAGAATTCGATCAGGTTAAAGATCACTACGTCAAGAAATCCAGCTACGCCATAGACCGGTACTATATTTAAGAGATAGAACATCAAGGTTTTAACAACCTTACTGTCTGACACTCCATCATTGAATGCATAAATTTTCTTCACCAGTTCAAAAGAACCGAAACAGCCGGTTTGGGTGATCAACATACTGAGGGTTATAGCCCCGATTACAATCTTTTTCATAATACATTAGTTTTTAATTCATTCATCAATACACTTATTTCCCCCGAAATGTTTTTGTTCTGTATCTGCCACAAGGTTTTAGTAATTTCGGCCTCTGATGAAATTTCTCTATCCTGAATTCTTATGGGCACTTGGATTTCTCGCCATTCCCATCATCGTTCATCTTTTTAATTTTAGGCGGTATAAAACCGTTTATTTCTCCCAGGTCAGGTACCTGAAGGAAGCCAGACAGCAAACCCGTTCCACTTCCCGCCTTAAACACCTGCTGGTATTGATCACCAGGTGCCTGCTTATCACCGCATTGGTATTGGCTTTTGCCCAGCCCATCTTAGTGAAGGACGATACTGTTTCCATTGCCCGGGAACGCAAAGTGATCGTTTACCTGGATAATTCTTTCAGTATGCTCACAGAAGGGAAAGAGGGAGTGTTGCTCGATATGGCCAAAAAAAGGGTATTAGCCATTAGTGAGGCATACAATCAATCCGATAAATTTTTGCTGCTCACCAATAATTTTTCTGCGGAAAGCACCACTTTTGAGGACCGGGCCAGCTTTATTGAAGCCCTGCAAACCGTGAAAGCAAGTCCTAAGAACCGTAACTTGTCTGCCCTGCTCCGACGGGTAAGTTCTATTTTAGGTAAGGATGAGTCGCCCCATAGCTTATTTATTTTAAGCGATCTGCAGAAAATATTCTTTGATGAAGCAGCCTTTGATCAATCAGTTGAGTTAAAAATGATCCCTCTCTATAATTACGAGGTGGAAAACCTGTACATCACCGATCTTCATTTTACCAAACCTTATCACCTGCGTTATTCTGCGGAGGAAATTAAATTTACGGTTAGGGCAAATCGGGAAATGGAGCACTCTGTTCCGGTTCAATTGTATTTAAATAACGAATTGAAAGCGCCATTTCAATTGAATTTTGAGCAAGGCGATTCCGTACGTTCCTCTGTCAGTTACCAAACCAAGGATTCAGCAGTGCAAAAAGCGTTTGTTGCAATAAAGGATTATCCCATTACCTACGATGACACCTTGTATTTCAATTACAACACCATGCAGAAAGTAAGGGTGTTGCACATCAGTGATCGTACGGAAAAATCCTACTTGCAACTGATGTTTGACCGGGATAGTCTCATCACTTACCGCAAACAACCATCCGGTCAGATCAACTTCAATGAATTTTCTGAAACAGACCTGATCATTCTGGAAGATCTCCCCCTCATTTCTTCGGGACTAAGTGCTGAACTGACCAAATACGTAAAAGGTGGAAATTCCCTGATCATTATACCCCCACCTGACGCTGCGGCAAGTAGTTATAATAAGTTACTAGGTAATCTGGGACTGGATCAACTGCTCGATTATCAAAATAACCCCATCAAATTAAGTGAGCTTAATACCCGTTCCTTATTATTTGCGGAGGTATTTGAAGAAATGCCTAAAAACATTA
>CAZBIF010000190.1:0-1893 GCA_964492055.1 uncultured Flavobacteriales bacterium | reverse complement strand
TCGAAATCAGGTGCAAAGGCAAACAGTTATCAGCCTGCAAAATAACCTGGACTACCTACGCGAATACCAGCTAGATGATTCCAGGGTGGCCCTCTTTACCAACACCCTCATGGATAGCCTGAGTAATTTTTACCGTCAGGCAATCGCCATTCCTGTTTTTTACAATATGGCTTTGCTTAGTCAGCCGCGGGTAGAGCCCTATTTCCACATGAACAATACCACCCTGCGCTTGGCCGGTATCGCAGAAGAAGAAACACCCCTGAGTATAATCGGCAAGGCGGTAAATTTTATTCCCCGTCAAAGGCATGAAGGGAAAAACCTGATCATAGAACTGGGAGAAGAAATTGAAAAAGCCGGTCATTATCAATTGCAAAGGGGCGAAGAAACCCTTCGTCATCTGAGCTTCAATTACAATCGCAATGAATCAGCGCTGGAGTATTATACCAAAGAGGAACTGCAACAGATTGATGATGCGCATGCCATTGACTTTGAATTTTTTGAAGAGGAAAAGGAAGAATTGATCCATGATATTGAAAGCCAGTATGGGGGTACCCCACTTTGGAAATATTTTATCATTTTAGCATTGATTTTTCTCGGACTTGAAATCCTTTGGTTACGCATTTTTTAAGCGCAGGCAACATGAATATCTTACTGAAAAAAGTAAAAATAATTGACCCCGACAGTTCCCACCACAATAAAGTGCGGGATATCTTGATTGAAGGGGGGAAAATCAAAAAGATAGGCAAAACGATTGAAGGCGGGAAGGAAAAGGTAGTATCAGAGAAAAATTTACATATCTCCAGAGGGTGGATAGACCTGATGGCACAATTTCACGATCCGGGCAATGAACACAAAGAAGACCTGGAGAGTGGGTGCCGGGCCGCGGCCAGAGGTGGATTTACCAGAGTTGGCTTATCCCCTGCTACGCTTCCCGCCCGTGACAGTAAATCCCAACTTGAATATGTGGCACGCCACAATCGGGAGTCGGCGGTGGAGTTAATCCCTTACGGCACCATTTCCAAGGGTTTAGAGGGAAAAGAACTGGCGGAAATGGCTGATATGCATCAAGTGGGTGCCCGTGCTTTTACGGATGGCCTCCATTCCCTTCAAAATACCGATCTGCTGAAAAAAGCCCTGATGTATGTACAATCTTTTGACGGCTTGATCATGCATTTTTCCCTTGATAATTACCTGGCTGCCGGAGGAATGATGAATGAAGGAGAGGTGAGTACTTCCTTAGGGTTAAAAGGCATACCCAGTCTGGCAGAGGAAATTTCAGTAAGCCGGGATTTGTTGTTGCAATCCTATACCGGGGGGCGCCTGCATTTTACCGCCGTGAGTTCTACGGGAGCACTCGGAGTGATAAAAGAGGCCCAAGATCAGAAATCCATTAGTTGTGACCTATGTAGTTATAATTTACTCCTTACCGATGAGGAATTAACCACTTTTGACAGCCGGCTGAAAGTGCTGCCCCCCTTACGGAACAGGAAGGATCAGAAAGAATATCTGAAATACATTAAAAACGGGACAATTAAAGCTCTCATATCCAACCACTACCCCGAAGATATCGACAGCAAAATGCGGGAATTCAGTCTTTCAAACTTTGGCATGATCAACCTGCAAACTTCCTTTGCCGTGGCCAATACTGCCCTGCATGGCAAAATCGAACTTCAAGCATTGATCCACTTATTCACCACTGGCCCGGCCTCTGTTCTGCGATTGGAACAAGCTCCCATTGAGGAAGGCGCCGCAGCGGAACTGACTTTATTTGATCCGGAAGCCGAATTTATCTTCAAGAAGGAAGATGTGGTTTCCAAATCAGACAATTCACCCTTGTTTGGCCGAAAACTTAAGGGCCGGGTGTACGGTATCATACACCGGGGGAAAGCGGTA
>CAZBIF010000189.1:0-4261 GCA_964492055.1 uncultured Flavobacteriales bacterium | reverse complement strand
CTGGGGTCCGTTAAGGCTCAGCCAGCGACCGGTAAAAACCCCGCAATGGGTATTATTGTAAATGGTACGGATAAAAAACAACTGTCCTTGTTTCAGGTTCTCATCATATACGGACCGATATTCCCCGTTCTGCTCAGAGCCAAAAAACGCAAAGGTCCATGCCTGATGACGTTGGGGCAGGGTAACGGGGGTAGTAGTCTGATATATTGCGCCTTGAGTGGGGTTTACTGTGCCGGAAAGACAAAATTGGGTTACGGGATTACTGCCTACAAAACCCAGATCTACGGTTGCAAACCCCCCCTGGTTGAAAGGATAGGGGCCGGGATTGTTGTTGATGGTTGCCGTATATATAGTCACCGGCATGGTGTTAGGAAAGGGATTGACAAACTGGGGTTGATCACGGTAATAGTGCAGGCGGATATGATATACCAGATTAGTGTTACAGCTGGCCGTATTGATATTCAAAGCCTGATTCGTGGCTACCGGAATAATTTCGATATGGCCGCCTGCCCAGGCATCACTTGCCTTCGTTTGAAGAGTAGCGAAACCGCTCAACAATGCCAGTAAAACAAATAAATTCTTTTTCATCTTTTATGTAAACAGGAATTAATTGCAGTCAAAAAATTCAATTTTAATGAATCTGTAAAGTAAAGCAATATCTGTGAATTAATATAAATTTAATGCAGTATCGTCTCCGATCTGTAAGGGTTAAGACGCACACTCTGCATGTCAGGTTGCATTTTGCCGTACAAATAAATCAGCATTATTAAATGTAATTTTGAACCTTCTATTTTCACCTATGGAAAACATCCGCAATTTTTGCATCATCGCCCACATCGACCACGGCAAAAGCACCCTGGCAGACCGCCTGCTGGAGATGACCCAGACCGTTACCCAGCGGGAGCTGCAGGCACAGACCCTGGACAACATGGACCTGGAAAGGGAGCGGGGCATCACCATTAAGAGCCACGCCATCCAGATGAATTTTCAGCGGGAGGGAAAACACTATGTGCTCAACCTGATCGACACCCCCGGGCATGTGGATTTTTCCTATGAGGTTTCCCGATCCATTGCCGCCTGTGAAGGGGCTTTATTAATTGTAGATGCGGCCCAGGGCATACAGGCCCAGACCATTTCCAATCTTTACCTGGCGCTGGAACACGATCTGGAAATTATTCCGGTACTCAACAAAATTGACCTGCCTTCGGCCATGCCGGAAGAAGTAAAAGACCAGATCGTGGACCTGATCGGATGCAAAAGGGAAGATATTTTATCGGCCAGTGGCAAGACCGGGCAGGGAGTGGATGAAATCCTCAATGCCATTGTCGACCGGGTACCTGCTCCCCAGGGTGATCCTCATGCGCCCCTGCAGGCACTGATCTTTGACTCCATGTTTGACAGCTACCGGGGCATACATGCTTACTTTAAAGTGGAGAATGGAGAGATCAAACAGGGAGAAAAAGTAAAGTTCGTCAATACCGGCAAGCAATACGATGCCGATGAGATTGGAGTACTGCGCCTGAAAAAGGAACCCCGCAAAGTGATCAAGACCGGGGATGTGGGATATATAATTTCAGGCATTAAAACCGCCCGTGAAGTGAAAGTGGGGGACACCCTCACCACCGTGGAAAACCCCTGCAAGGAAGCCATCAAAGGATTTGAGAACGTAAAACCCATGGTATTTGCCGGCATTTATCCGGTGGATACGGATGAGTACGAAGAGCTGCGGGAAGCCATGGAAAAGCTGCAGCTCAATGATGCTTCCCTCACCTTTGAGCCGGAGTCTTCCGCAGCCCTGGGCTTTGGTTTTCGCTGCGGATTCCTGGGCATGCTGCACATGGAGATCATTCAGGAGCGGCTGGAGCGGGAATTCGACATGACGGTGATCACCACCGTGCCCAACGTATCTTACAAAGCCTACCTGGTGAAAAAACCTGAGGAAGCGGTGATGATCAACAACCCTTCCGACCTGCCGGAGACCACCTTGTTAGACCGGGTGGAAGAACCGTACATTCATGCGCAGATCATTACCAAATCCGATTATGTTGGGGCGGTGATGAATTTATGCATAGAAAAACGGGGGGAGCTGCAAAACCAGGTATACCTCACCACCGACCGGGTGGAATTGACATTTCACATTCCATTGGCTGAAATTGTCTTTGACTTTTATGACCGACTGAAGACCATTTCCCGAGGGTATGCTTCCTTTGATTATCACCCCATAGGTTACAAGGAATCCAAGCTGGTAAAGATGGACCTGTTGCTGAATGGGGATCAGGTGGATGCCCTTTCGGCCCTTATCCATAAAGACAAGGCCTTCGACCTGGGGAAAAAGATCTGCCTGAAGTTAAAAGAATTACTTCCCCGTCAGCAGTTTGATATTGCTGTGCAGGCGGCCATCGGTGCCAAGATCATTGCCCGGGAAACGGTGAAGGCCTTGCGTAAGGATGTAACCGCTAAATGTTACGGAGGGGATATCAGCCGCAAACGTAAGTTGCTGGAAAAACAAAAAGCCGGTAAAAAACGCATGCGGCAGATCGGAAATGTGGAAGTGCCGCAGAATGCTTTTCTGGCGGTACTGAAGCTGGATGATTAATCAAAACTCTTCCATCCCTGGGCAGTCAATTCCACCTGTTGTCCACCAGTAGTTACCAGCTGACAACCGGAGCCCTTGTCGGTTACGTGCCCGATGATGGTAATTCCCGGCGCATTTTTTATGGTATCGTGATGTTCCAGTGGAACGGTAAATAAAAGCTCGTAATCTTCCCCCCCGTTCAGGGCCGCCACCGTGGGGTTAATGTTCAATTCTTCAGCGGCATTTACCGCTGTGGCATCTATGGGAATCTTGTCTTCATAGACCTGCACCCCCACTTCGGAATGTTTGCTAAGGTGCAGTAATTCGGAGGAAAGCCCGTCCGAGATATCAATCATGGCCGTGGGCTGCACCCCTTCTTTGCCCAGCCATTCCACAATGTCTTTGCGGGCTTCCGGCTTCAATTGCCTTTCGAGAATGTAATCTTTTCCACTGAGATCCGGCTGGGTTTTTTCATCTGCTTCAAAAAGGTTTTTTCCCGTTCCAGGATCTGCAGGCCCAAGTAGGCGGCACCCAGGTCGCCGCTTACGCAGATAAGGTCATTTTCCCGGGCACCGCTGCGTTTGGTTTCCTTGCCTTTTTCCACCCGCCCGAGGGCCGTCACGCTGATCATCAGGCCGGAGAGGGAAGAAGTAGTGTCACCGCCCACCAGATCGATCTGATATAATTCGCAAGCCAGGGCAATTCCCTCGTAGATCATGTCCAGGGCTTCTACCGAAATGCGGTTGGAGGCGGCAATACTTACGGTGATCTGTTCCGGCCGCCCGTTCATGGCATAAATGTCAGACAGGTTGACGATCACCGCTTTATAACCAAGGTGCTTTAGCGGGGTGTACAGCAGGTCGAAGTGAATGCCTTCTACCAAGGCGTCAGTAGTAACTACCATAAGCTCATTGCCCGCCTCGATCAGGGCTGCATCATCCCCCACCCCAAGGGCCGTTGAAGCGTTCTTTTTGGTAAAGTTTCCGGTCAATCGTTCAATCAGGGCAAATTCCCCGAGTTCCGAAAGGGGAGTAGGCTCCTTTTGTTCTTCTGCCATCTGCGGTTTGATTAAATTTTTTTCAAAGGAAATAAAAGAAATCCAGAACCACGGGAATAGGTTTGAATTATAGTTATTTAGACTAATTCTAAATAAGAATGGTTAATTTTGCCATACCTAAAGAGAGCGATCTATGATCAAAGTAAATAACAACGCCCGGGAAAAGATCACCGAACTGTTAAAACAGGAAGGGAAAACCCATGCAACCCTTGTGCGTGTTGGCGTGAAAGGCGGCGGATGCTCTGGTTTGATGTATGATCTGGAATTTGACTCAGAGCAAAAGGAAGAAGATAAATTAATTGTGGATAACGACATCCGCATTGTCGTGGATAAGAAAAGTGTATTGTACCTGGCAGGTACCGAGCTGGATTATACCGGCGGTTTGAACGGCAAGGGCTTCGTTTTTAAGAATCCCAATGCCTCCAGGACCTGCGGTTGCGGGGAAAGTTTTTCCATTTAAACGAGAGAATCAGATATGGCAAGTGAAGAGGAATTATTAGCGGAAATTACCAGCAGCGATTACAAGTACGGTTTTGTTACCAATATTGAGTCCGACAAAGCCCCCAAAGGGCTGAACGAAGATATCATTCGCTTCATCTCTGCTAAGAAGAAGGAGCCGGAGTGGTTGC
>CAZBIF010000188.1:4100-4306 GCA_964492055.1 uncultured Flavobacteriales bacterium | reverse complement strand
CAGGTAATTTAAGGAAATGAGCCTAACAACAGAGAAAAAGCAGGAAATATTTAAAAAATACGGCACCGGAAAAAAAGATACCGGTTCCACCGAAGGGCAGATTGCCTTATTTACTAGCAGGATCAACGACCTTACCGAGCATCTGAAAACCAATAAAAAAGATTTTGCAACCGAGCGTGCCTTGGTTAGCCTGGTAGGTAAGCGCA
>CAZBIF010000188.1:0-3991 GCA_964492055.1 uncultured Flavobacteriales bacterium | reverse complement strand
AATAAAATACATTTCAAACTAAGGGGGGCGGTTCGAAGACAGTCCCCTTTTTTTATTTTAAGAATTATGTCACAACAAGCAATCACAAAATCAATCAACTTACCCGATGGTCGGGAAATTCAACTGGAAACCGGTAAACTGGCAAAACAAGCCGACGGTTCTGTAGTCGTAAAAATGGGCAAGACCATGTTACTGGCTACCGTAGTTTCCGTCAAGGAAGTAGGCGAAGACATCGACTTTTTACCCCTGATGGTAGATTACCGCGAAAAATTCTCCGCTATCGGCCGTTTTCCCGGCGGATTCCTCAAGCGGGAATCCAGGCCTTCAGACAATGAAGTACTTACATCCCGCCTGGTAGACCGGGCCTTGCGTCCGCTTTTTCCTGAAGACTATCACTCCGATACACAGGTACAGATCTCTTTGATCTCTGCCGAGGAGGATGTAATGCCAGATGCCCTGGCTTGCCTGGGTGCTTCAGCAGCCATAGCAGTTTCCGATATACCTTTCAATGGCCCAACGGCTGAGGTCCGCATAGCCCGGATTAGCGGCAACTGGATGATCAACCCCAATCAGGAAGAACTGGCAAATGCCGATATTGACCTGATGGTAGCCGGTACTGCCAATAGCATCGTTATGGTGGAAGGGGAAATGAAAGAAGTTTCTGAAGATGAAATGCTCACCGCCATTGAAAAAGCCCATGAGGTGATCAAGCAGCTGTGCCAGTTGCAAAACGACCTTGCTTCTGCCGTGGAAAAATCAAAGACCAAGCGGGAATATGATCACGAAAAGAAGGATGAGGATTTAAAGAAAAAGATCTTTGATTTCGCTTACGATCGTTACTATCAGATAGCCGCTAAAGGGTTAACCGATAAACATCAGCGTTCCTCGGAGTTCAAAGCTGTAAAAGAGGAAATGAAAGAGCAACTGGGAGAGGAATTTTGCGAAGAGAACAGTTTCCTCATCAGCCAGTATTTTGGAAAAGTACAGAAGGAGGCCGTAAGAAATTATGTGCTAAAAGAAAAGAAAAGACTGGACGGCAGAAATACGAAAGAGATCCGCCCCATCTGGAGTGAAGTGGATTACCTGCCCGGAGCGCATGGTTCGGCCATTTTCACCAGAGGGGAAACCCAATCCCTCACTTCGGTTACTTTAGGTAGTAAAATGGATGAGCAAAGAGTGGACGGTGCGGTGATCACCGGTGCCGATAAATTCATTCTGCACTATAACTTCCCTTCATTTTCTACCGGGGAAGCCCGTCCCAATCGTGGACCGGGAAGACGGGAAGTAGGCCATGGCAACCTGGCTATGCGCGCCCTGAAACCCATGGTACCTACCGGTATCGAGAATCCCTACACCGTAAGGGTGCTTTCGGATATCCTGGAATCCAATGGTTCTTCTTCCATGGCTACCGTTTGTGCCGGTTCACTGGCACTGATGGATGCAGGGGTGAAGTTGAAAAAAGCAGTTTCCGGCATCGCCATGGGCTTGATCAGCGGAGGGAATGGCGATTATGCCGTACTTTCCGATATCCTGGGTGATGAAGATCACTTAGGGGATATGGACTTCAAGGTAGCCGGAACCAAAGATGGAATCACCGCTTGTCAAATGGACATTAAAGTTAGCGGACTTTCCTTTCAGGTGTTGAAAGAAGCCTTGTCACAAGCAAAAGAAGGCCGTATGCACATCCTTGAGGAAATGAATAAAACGCTGAGTGAAGCCCGGGAGAATTACAAACCGAATGCTCCGAGAATCGTGCAGCTTACCATTCCAAAAGACATGATCGGTGCGGTGATCGGACCGGGAGGAAAGATCATTCAGGCCATTCAGGAAGAAACCGGGACTACCATCGTGCTGGAAGAGATCGACAACAAAGGAGTGATCGATATTGTCTCCACCGACCAGGCCGGATCCGATGCTGCTGTAGCGCGCATCAAGGCTATTACCGCCGTACCGGAAGTAGGAGAAACCTATACAGGCAAAGTAAAATCCATCGTACCTTTTGGTGCCTTTGTGGAAATCCTGCCCGGACAAGACGGTTTGCTTCATATTTCAGAGATCACCCACCGTCGTCTGGAGAAAGTGGAAGAAGAATTGAAAGAAGGGGAAATGGCGGATGTAAAACTAGTGGCCATTGATCCCAAAACCAAAAAATTCAAGCTATCCCGCAAGGTATTGCTGGAAAAGCCTGAAAATCAAAACTAACATTTCAGTACACCTAGTGAAGCCGCCCCGACTGAGTCAGGGCGGCTTTTTATTTAGAATAATTCTAAATTGGGATTTATGTGAGCAAATTCTGAGTCGATAGCGCTTTTTTCCCTTATTTTTATAAGGACTTATCTACCATAGTTCTTATATCTATTAACTAAAAAATCCAAGGGAATATGCGACAACTGAAGATCAGTAAAAGCATTACTAACCGCCAGACCGTTTCACTCGACCGCTATTTGCAGGAAATCGGAAAAGTGGAGCTGATCACCGCTGAAGAGGAAGTGGTACTGGCCAGAAGGATTAAAGAGGGAGACACAGATGCACTTAATAAATTAACCAAGGCCAACCTGCGCTTTGTGGTTTCGGTTTCCAAGCAATACCAGAATCAGGGCTTGTCGTTGCCGGACCTGATCAACGAAGGTAATCTTGGCCTGATCAAGGCTGCCCAACGCTTCGACGAAACCCGCGGGTTCAAATTCATCTCCTACGCAGTATGGTGGATCAGGCAATCCATTTTGCAGGCATTGGCAGAGCAATCGCGCATCGTACGTTTGCCCCTGAACAAGATCGGGGCCATCAATAAAGTTCGCCGCACTTTCTCTGAGCTGGAACAGGAATTCGAAAGGGAACCTCAGGAACACGAAATAGCAGAACGCCTTGACCTGAATGATGCGGAAACCATCATTTCCATGAAAAACAGCCGCCGGCATGTATCCATGGATGCGCCACTTACCAATGAGGAGGACAGCAGCAACATGTACGAATTAATGAGCAATACCGACACCCCCGACCCGGATTTTAAATTGCTGAATGAATCCCTTTCCCGGGAAATTGATCAGTTGCTGGTATCACTGCCGGGCCGTGAGGCCGAGATCGTTCGCCGTTTCTTTGGTCTGAACGGATATGTGTCCCAGAGCCTGGAAGAGATCGGGGATCATTTTGAACTCACCCGGGAGCGGGTAAGGCAGATCAAAGAGAAAGCAGTAAGGCGATTGAAGATCAATCGAAAAAGCAGGCTACTCAAAACCTACCTCGGATAATTTTTCCTTCCCTTTTATAAAGTTAACTTTGTCCAAAAAAAATGGCCCACAAAGTAGCTCCCTCCCTCCTTGCCGCTGATTTTTCTAATTTGAACGCTGCCTGTGAACTCATCAACTCCTCAGAGGCGGATTGGTTTCATCTGGATATCATGGACGGGGTATTTGTGCCTAATATTTCTTTTGGAATACCGGTATTGGAAGGGATTAAAAACAAAAAGCAAAAGCCCTTTGATGTTCACCTGATGATCGTGCAACCGGAGCGCTATGTGCAACAATTTAAAGAGGCAGGAGCAGATATTCTTACCGTACACTACGAAGCTTCTACCCATCTCCACCGCACCCTACAACAGATCAGGGAAGCAGGCATGCAGGCCGGCGTGGCCATTAATCCTCATACCTCAGTGGATTTACTCACGGATACCATTAACGACATTGACCTGGTATGTATGATGTCGGTAAATCCCGGCTTCGGCGGTCAAAAGTTCATAGAAAATACCTACCGTAAAGTAGAGCGCCTGAAAAACCTGATCGATCAACGCAATGCTTCTACTTTAATTGAAATTGACGGGGGAGTCACGGATAAAAATGCAGCCAAACTGGTAGAAACCGGAGCTGATGTGCTGGTAGCCGGTAGTTTTGTTTTTAATTCAGCGGATCCGGCCGGGACCATTTCCCACTTGAAACAAGTATAAACAGGCAGGTAGAAAATTAATTACCATTCACAAATCCCTGCAGATAGCGAT
>CAZBIF010000187.1:0-4356 GCA_964492055.1 uncultured Flavobacteriales bacterium | reverse complement strand
TAACCGCTGCGGAGATCGCCCGTGAATTCGGGGTGAGGGTATATACCATCGGCCTGGGCACCAACGGCATGGCCCCCTACCCTTTCAAGACCCGCTTTGGTTCGATTGCCTATCAGAATGTAGAGGTAAAGATCGACGAAGAAACCATGAAAGAGATTGCCAGGCAGACCGGGGGAAAATATTTCAGGGCCACGAATAACCGCAGTCTGGAAGCCATTTACGAAGAAATAGACCAGTTGGAAAAATCCAAAATTGAAGTGACGGAATACCGCAAAAAGAAGGAAGAATTTTTTCCTTTCGCCCTGCTGGCGGGAATTTTGCTTTTGCTTGATTTTACCCTTCGAACCACTTATTTAAGAACCATCAACTAAAATGCTTCGCTTTGAACATAGCATGATCTTGTGGGCCTTGTGGCTGATACCGCTATTTATTGTGGTTTTTGTCCTGCTTAACCGATGGCGGAAAAAAGCCAGGGCGAGGTTTGCAGAGCATAGCTTGCTGCAACAACTGATGCCTGCCTATTCACGCACCAATTACCGGCTGAAATTCATCTTTTTTCTAATCGGATATACCCTGTTGATCGTGGGCATTGCCAACCCTCAGATAGGGACCAAAATGGAAGAAGTAAAACGTGAAGGAATTGATCTGATCGTGGCCATAGATGTATCCAACAGCATGAAAGCCGAAGACCTCTCCCCCAACCGGCTGGAGCGGGCAAAGCGGGCTATGCTACAGTTGGTGGAAGACCTCAAAAGCGATCGCCTGGGGATCATAGTATTTGCGGGTCAGGCCTACACTCAACTGCCCATCACTACAGATTATGCGGCAGCCAAACTTTTTCTCAACACCATCGACACGGATATTGTACCTACACAAGGTACGGCCATCGGGGCGGCCATTGAGCAAGCTATGGAATCCTTCAATTACGAAAGCGGAGGCAATAAAGCCCTGATCATCGTTACCGATGGGGAAAATCATGAAGACAATGCCATAGCAGCAGCCGAAGAAGCCAATGAAAAAGGCATCAAAGTTTATACGATTGGCATGGGAACCCCTATGGGCGCCCCCATTCCGGTACATAGCCGGGGTCGGCAAGTCGGTTTCCGGCAGGATAGCGAGGGGAATACGGTGGTAAGTAGTTTAAACGAAGAAATGCTGGCAGAGATCGCTGCGGCCGGGGAAGGGATGTATGTGCGGGCCACCAATGCAGATGCAGGTTTCGATCGCATTCTTGATGATTTGAGCGGATTGGAAAAAAGTGAATTCGAAAGCCAGGTATATACCGATTACGAAGACCGCTTTCAGTTCTTTATAGGGGCGGCTTTTCTTTTTCTACTCATTTCTGTACTGATCTCAGAAAAGAAAAGCCGCTGGCGGCAGCAACTTAACCTTTTTGAATCATGAAACAGCGTATTTTTTTCATAGGGATTATGCTGCTGGCTGTATCCGTCCATGCGCAGTCAGCCTACCAGGCCATTCGGGAAGGGAATGAAGCGTACAAGGAAAATCAGTACGAAACAGCAGCCGAATTATTCAAGCAAAGTCTGGCGAAAGACAGCGAGCGACACGAGGCTACCTATAATTTAGGAAACAGCCTTTACCGGCAAGGGAAATTCGAAGATGCCTCCCGCTACTTCAATATGGCCGCCTATCAGACGGAAGACAAAAACTTCAAAAGCAAAGCCTATCATAACCTGGGTAATTCCCTGCTGAAACAGGAAAAATTTGAAGAAAGCATAAAAGCTTACAAAAACGCCCTGATTAACCAGCCCGAGGACGAAGAAAGCCGCTACAACCTGGCTTATGCCATGCAGCAATTGCAGCAGCAACAGGAGCAACAGCAGCAGGACCAGGAAAAACAAGAGGAACAAAAAGAAAAACAACAAGAACAGCAAGATCAACAAAATCAGGAAGAACAGCAGCAGGAAGAGCAAGAGCAACAACAACAAGAACAGCAAGAACAAGAGCAACAGGAGCAGGAACAGCAACAACAGCAACAACCAAAAGAACAGCAGGTGAGCCGGGAAGATGCAGAACGCATTCTGGAAGCTATGAACGAAAAAGAAAAAGAAGTACAGGAGAAGCTGAAAAAGCAGAAAGTGAAGGAAGTGGATGTCAATATAGAGAAAGACTGGTAATGAAAGTTTTATTAAACATACTATTACTTTTATTGCTTAGCCTGAAGCTGCAGGCAGCCTCGGTAACTTTTACAGCCAAGAGCAGCCATGATGTGGTGGAGGTGGGACAGCGCTTTCAGGTAACCTTTACTATAAACGGAGGCGGGGGCAATTTTACTCCTCCTGATTTCGGTTCCTTCCGCCTGCTCTCCGGACCCAATCAGTCCAGCAGCATGCAATACATCAACGGGCAGATGAGCCGCTCTTTCTCTATCAGCTATGTTCTTATGGCCACCAAAGAAGGAGAATTTACAATAGGGGAAGCCCGCATGCAGGTAGAGGATAAAAACCTCACTACCGACCCCTTTCAGATCAAAGTAGTGGCTGCCTCACAAAATAGCCGCAATGCGCATAAGCAGCGTCAGAATCAAAGAAAGAATGAGGGTGAACAATTGAGTGACTACGTTTATTTGCGGGCCACGGTTGATAAACGAAAGGCCTACGTTGGAGAAAAGATCTCAGTTAATTATAAATTGTATTCCAGACTTACCCTGAACGGCATTGAT
The DNA here is from genome assembly GCA_964492055.1 of uncultured Flavobacteriales bacterium. Taxonomy (GTDB): domain Bacteria; phylum Bacteroidota; class Bacteroidia; order Flavobacteriales_E; family Vicingaceae; genus CAZBIF01. The sequence continues at coordinate 1,673 of CAZBIF010000187.1, read as the reverse complement.
CTGGAAAAACTACCTGCCCTTACCGGATTCTGGTCCCAGGATCTGAGTTCAATATATGACGAAGTGAAGGTTAGTACCGAATACATAGACGGTGAAGTCTATCAGGTCGCCAATCTGCAACAAAGTGTACTTTACCCTCAGCGCTCAGGTAAGTTGACCATAGACCCCCTGGAAATGCTGGTCACTGTACAGGTGCGCTCCAGACAGACCCGCTCCATCTTTGAATCCATGTTCGGATCGTATGAACGCAAGGAGGTGATCGCCAAAAGCCAGCCCATTACCATTGAAGTGGAACCCTTGCCCGGTCTTGCCACTGGTGAGTTCAGCGGGGCCGTGGGGAACTTTGATCTGGATGTAAGTGTGAATAAAGAAAAGGTGAATGCCAATGAAGCCATCAATCTGAAAATAAAAATATCAGGAAATGGAAACTTACCTCTAATTGGGGCACCTGAACTTAATTTTCCTCCAGATTTTGAAGTATATGATCCCGAAACCGAGAACAACTTTCAAACCACCGCCCATGGTTCATCCGGCAGTAAAACATTCAATTATCTTATCATTCCCCGTCATTCCGGGGAATTTACGCTTGATCCTTATTCTTTCACCTATTTTGACCTGAACAGCAAACAGTATAAAACCTTGCGCTCCCCTCCTCTTACCATTCAGGTAGAAAAAGGCGCCCGGGAAGAAAATGTGGTGTATGAAGGCAACACCCGCAAGGAAGAAGTAGCGGTGCTAGGTTCCGATATCCGTTTTATACATCTCAATAATCTAAACCTTACCCCTATCGATGAACACTTTTATGGATCCACTGCCTTTTACCTTCTCCTTTTAAGCAGTCTGCTTTTGACCCTGGGGCTCTATTTATATGCCCGTCACCGGAAAGATAGGCTATCAGATAGGGAAGGCTTGCGTCGTTCCAAAGCCAATAAGCTAGCTAAAAAACGTTTAAGCAAAGCCAAAAAACATCTGGATCAAAAAGAAACCCGTCTGTTTTACGAAGAAATTTCTGCTGCCCTTTATGGGTATTATGCCGATAAATACAACATTCCCCTGGCGGCACTTTCGCAGGATAAGATCATGGAGTTGCTGAGGGAAGATGATGCTCATGAGGAAATGATTGCCGAGTTGAAAGATATATTTGAAGATGCTGAAATGGCCCGTTTTGCCCCCAGCAGTAAAACCAACCCCACTACTCTCTATCAGCGGGCAGCGGCCATCATTAGTAAAACCGAAAACCTGAAATCATGAAGAACCTGTTCGGCTTTATATTCGGTTTGTTGCTAATGGTTAATGGCTACAGTCAGGCACATGATTCTCTATTGCAACAAGCCAATCAGGCTTATCAAAAGGAAGCTTATGACTCAGCTATTATGCTGTATCAGCGGTTAATTGACGACCAACTTGTCTCAGCAGACCTTTACTACAACCTGGGTAATGCCTATTACAAAAACCGGGAGATCGCTTCGGCAATTCTTTACTACGAAAAAGCCCTGAAATGGGATCCCAACCACGAAGACGCCCGGCACAACCTGCAGCTGGCCAATCAAAAAACAGTAGATAAAATAGAAAGTATCCCCGAATTGTTCCTCTATCGCTGGTGGAAGTCCATTTTTAATCTGTTTAATGCCTCCCAATGGGCCGGTTTAACCGTGCTCTTGTTCTTTCTTATG
>CAZBIF010000186.1:2938-4521 GCA_964492055.1 uncultured Flavobacteriales bacterium | reverse complement strand
ATTCATACAGGTATTGCCATGGATCTAACGGAATGAGGGTAAGATCTTCCGTCAGGTAAAATTTTTCCGATTCATTCATGCGCTCGTATCCTTGCTTGTCCATTAATTCGTAGGAATGTTCCACCGTAAATGAAGCTGCCTGCCCATTCACCGGATAATCGGGTTGATTAACGTAAAATTTATCGAAGCTTTCACTTTTGTATGAAGAGGGGTATTTCGCATGTTCACGAATATATTCCTCTACTTTTCCTTTAATGCGTTCTTTGAGGATTTCATCCTGTACTTCCACATGGACTTTGGCATTGCGGTGGTAAATTTTATCGGCAATGGCACTGACCGGAAAGGATTTGGCTTCTGTCTTAGCGGTAGGACATATACTTACTTTGCCTTTTGCTTCCAACATTCGCAGATGGGCTTGATACAATTCTTCCTCCCCCCGGTTCATAAAGGCCTGAAAGGCATAAAGCTGAACTATGGGGTTGGTGTGGTTGATCAGTTCCCTGGCTTTACTTATATCAAGCTTATTCATAGTATTGGCTATGGTGGAATATTCGGCATATTCATTTCCTGCCGGGGAAACTTCAGTTGGCGCCGTTAGCGGCATACAATGGTGTTTCTCGATCAGTGCCAGCGCTTGCTCAACATCCTGCGCATATTGCACGCTAAAGGAGCCGCCGGTAATAAGTAAGGTGATAATTATATTTTTCATGGCGAAGTGTTTGATTATAAATAGATTAAATAGTTTCCTCTTAAACAGGAATTAAGAGTGATTGTTTGCATTTCGCCAGAAGGAGAAATATTTCTCCTTACTTCCCAGTAGAAGAAAATACTCACATGCAGGGAGGGTAAAATGCCCTTTTTCCGTGAAGCCAGAAATAGGAAGGCATCCCAATTTTGAAGGATGACAGTTGCCTGTGCTTTGAAAGGTTATTTTTCATTTTTAATCATGATAAGCCTGTTCACCAAGAGGCTGCCTGCCCAAAGCGATCATCATTCCGAAGTGATAGATAGCGTTCAATTTGAAGTGCAAGATGGCAGGGTAACCTTGAGGTGGTATTCATCAGCTATGCTAGGGGATTGTTATTTTACCCTTGAAAGGTTAAAGGGAAAGCAGGATTATCGTTTAATTCACGTTTGTCCGGGCATGATAGACGCCACTCCCTCCCAGCATTACCAATATACCGATAGTATAAAAGCTACCTCGGATTTGCAATACCGCATCTTAGTGGTCTGTCCACAAGGGTGGGATCAAACCAGGGTGATACGTTACCGGATTACCCGCCGGAAAAAGTGGGAGCTGATACGCAAGGAGTAGGCTGTTATTTATCAGAGGTGGAGCAGGAGGTGGTTCTTTTTTTATGGCGATTATTATTCCTCCTCCTATTATTGGGTTTAGCAGATTTCACCTTGGGTTCCCCTTTATAAGCTACTATATTTCGCTGTTGATGAAAGGGATGTGCTTGCTGTACCGGAATCTCCTGCCTGATCAATTTTTGTATGTCTCCCAGATAGGTGATTTCTTCCACATCACAAAAAGAAATGGCTTGTCCTGGCAGTTTTGATTGCCCGGAATCCTTAGCGTT
>CAZBIF010000186.1:988-2928 GCA_964492055.1 uncultured Flavobacteriales bacterium | reverse complement strand
GTCTGCTCTGCCGGTGCGGCCTATGCGATGCACGTAGCTTTCCGGCACATTGGGCAGGTCGTAATTGATCACCAGGTCCAGTTCTTCGATGTCAATTCCGCGGGCGGCAATATCCGTCGCGATCAGTACGTTGATCTTTCCGGCCTTAAAGGCTTCCAATGCTTTTACCCGGGCGGCCTGGCTTTTATTGCCATGGATCGCATCCGACTGTATGCCAGCTTGAGCAAGTTTCTTTACAATTTTATTGGCTCCATGCTTGGTGCGGGAGAAAACCAGAGTTGATGAGTTTGCTTTTTTGGAAAGCAAAAGGTTGAGCAGTTTAATTTTGTCGGCTTTGTCTACCATATAAATGGATTGTTCTACCTTTTCAGCGGTAGTCTGTTCCGGTTTAATGGTAACTCTTGCCGGATTGCCGAGAATTTGTTCGGAAAGTTTGACAATGGCCGGGGCCATGGTAGCGGAGAAAAACAGGGATTGCCGCTGTTTGGGCAATTTAGCCAGCACTTTCTTAATGTCGTGAATAAAACCCATATCAAGCATTTGGTCAGCTTCATCCAGGACGAAGTATTTTATAGCATTTAAGCTGATAAATCCTTGATTCATGAGGTCAAGCAAGCGACCAGGTGTGGCAATCAGGATATCTGTACCTTGCTTCAACTGAGCGGTTTGCTTATTTTGATTCACTCCTCCAAAGACCACTGCAGCCTTTAAGTGTGTGTTTTTTCCGTAGGTTTTTATACTTTCATGTATTTGCAGGGCCAGTTCCCGGGTAGGGGTAATGATCAAAGCTTTGATCTGCCTTTTTTGACTAGGGTCCACCTCTTGATTCAAATGTTGTAGGATAGGAAGGGTAAAGGCCGCTGTTTTTCCGGTACCGGTTTGGGTGCAGGACAGAAGATCTTGTTTCTTGAGTAAAATAGGAATGGATTGTTCCTGAATAGGAGTGGGGTTTGTGTAACCTTCTGCCTTCAATGCAGCAAGGAGGGGATCTATGAGATCCAGTTGTTCAAATGTCATATATGGGGTTGAAAATGGGCGCCTGAATTTTAGTGGCGCTTGGATATTAATAAAAGGCAAAGGTACGGTTTATAAAATTGATAAATGGAAAATCAGCAGGCCCCTTAATGTTAACCTCAGCGGGGTATAGGATTATCCAGCCAGCGGGAAAAGATCACATCGTGAATAAAATACGCCTGACCTTCCCGTACCACCAATTCTTTTTCTACCAATGATTTTAAAGCAGAACTTACGGTACTTGCCGCACCCAGATGGTATTGCTGCAGGAAATCCTTAGCCAGCGGATTTTTTACGCTTTCCTCCTTAGCAATGGCGAGCAATATATTCCATTGAGTCGTGGTGAGCAGGTTAAAGTAATTCCCGAAAAAGGTGGACTCCTGTTCCAGAATGTCCGCTTGCACCTGGGCTAAACCCGTATCATTTAAGGGTATATTGGAGCCGTAAAGCCTGTTGCAGATCAATTGGATGGTGTAGGTCTGCCCCCGGCCCCACGCATAGATTGAGGCGATCAGGTCCGCTGGTATTTTTTTATTGGAATCGCTGAAGTGGTGCTGTATAAAAGGAATATACTTTTCCAGGGCAATCGGGGACAGTCCCATCAATTGACAGCTTTTATAAAACGGTCTGTTACTCTCCATATACATGGAATGCATCAATTGCCGGTGACTGCCGCTATAGATAAACCGAATGCCTGGAAAAGCTTGCATGAACTGACGAAATACCGCTTCTGCGTTTTCCTTATATCGACTGATCTGCTGAAATTCATCGATGGCTATCACTATCGTTTTTTTTCTTGCAACTAAAAAATCCCCTATACTAAAGAGACCTTCCTGAACCGGCTGTGAAGGGTGCACGGAAAGTGAAAATACCGGCATGCCGCTCGTAGGATCAAATTTCATGGAAAGACCCAATGAACCCAGCAA
>CAZBIF010000186.1:0-978 GCA_964492055.1 uncultured Flavobacteriales bacterium | reverse complement strand
GACTTAAACCCCGCTTGGTTTGACCAAAGCGCTGAAAAATTTCTTCAATCAATAATTCAATGGCTTTCTGAGCCGAGGTGGTGGCCATCAGGTCGATGTAGATCGCTTCGATTTTACCCTTTCTCTCTTCTTCCTGCAGGAACCGCTTGATCAATGCTGATTTTCCTAGTCTGCGCCAGGAGAAAAGCACAACGTTACGTTCATTGATGAGGTGGTCTTTTAGCTGGGCCAGCTCATTTTCTCGATCACAGAAATAGTCTGCTGAATGATAGCCGGCTAGCACAAAAGGATTTTTGGGAACTTTCATCATACAATATTACGAAAAATACGTTACGAAAAATTCGTTACGAACAAACAGCAATAAATGAATCAACTCAATTTAAAACTTTGAATGCTGTAGGCAACTCCTATCACCAGCCCCGGAGCGATCAGGTTGTACCACAAATAGGCAATATCGATCACCTCCATACGATTAAGCGTGTACAATACTACAATGATCAATTGTGTGATAATAGCCGCGATAAAAACCGCCTTCCCTCCAATTTTTTTCAGGAAAAAAGCGACCAGGAAGATACCCAGGATGGTTCCGTAAAAAAGTGACCCCAGAATATTAACCGCCTCTATCAGGTTGTCGAAGAGGTCAGCCAGGGCAGCAAAGGTAATGGCCAGTAAACCGAATAGAAAGGTAAACCATTTGGAACTTTGCAGGTAGTGCTTTTCGGAACCCCCGGTCTTCAGGTTGCGTTTGTAAATATCCACGGTGGTAGTGGATGCCAGGGCATTGAGTTCGGCGGAGGTGGAAGACATGGCGGCAGAAAAGATGACTGCCAGTAACAATCCTACGATCCCCACAGGCAAATAATTGATCACAAAGGTGATGAAGATGTAATCATCATCCTCGGTTTCGGCGGCAGGATTGGCTTTTTGGATCATTTCTTTTGCCTTTTTCATCAGGCCCAGTTCTTGCTCGTGGAGTTC
>CAZBIF010000185.1:0-4545 GCA_964492055.1 uncultured Flavobacteriales bacterium | reverse complement strand
TGTGGGTGGTGCAATCATCAGCTTATATACCGATGACTCTGCTGCCGATGAAATTAGGCCAACCTATGACATAGATCTAACCTTAGAGGTTACAACTTATTCGCATTGGCAAAAAATACAATCCCAATTAGCCTCTTTGGGCATTCACCCAAACCCTGAAGGAAAAAGCATATACAGTTATCAATACCAAGGGATTCCCCTAGATTTTATTTCAGCAGAAGATGACGCTTTTGGGCCATCAAACAAATGGTACAAGGAAGGCTTTAAGGATTTGCAAAAGGTTCAAGTTGAAGAAGAATTAATTTCAATTTTCAAAGCACCTTGCTTTCTTGCTACCAAAATTGAAGCCTTCAAAAATCGTGGCTCAGACCCAAGGACAAGTCATGATATAGAAGATGTAGTGTATGTCTTGGACAATAGAAAAAATATTGTGGAAGAAATTTTAACGGCACCTGGCAACATCAAATACTTTGTCATTTCAGAAATAAAGAAGTTTAAAGAAAACGGTATTTTAGAGGAGGTCTTATTGGCTCACATACATCCTTTAATGCAAGCCGAAAGATTAGAAATTTGCATGGAAAAACTAGATCAAATTATCGATGGGATTTAACGAGCTAAACAGCGTAGAACATTACATTATCCAAAAATTAAGCGGCATTAATTTAAACGAAGCTGATGCAGCAGAGCCACAAGTTCAATACAGCGGAGACTGGCAGTATTTATCTGCGCAAGAATTGAATAAAGGCATCAATGAGGTATTGTTAGAAGAACATTTAAAAGCGGCTTTAATTCGTCTAAATCCTGAAATTCAAAACACGCCTGACCTCGCCGACGAAGTGATTTATAAAGTAAGACAGGCATTATTAAAATATAAGCTACATAAAGACCAAATCCTCTTTGATCGAGCCTATGCCTATATCAAAGAGTATTATTAAATGCCCCTCCTCTACCTGACCACTGAAATAAAAGCGCCCATGGAGGTAGTTTTCGATTTGGCGAGAAGTATTGACTTTCATCAAGAAGCTGCCCATAAAACGAAAGAAAAAGCAATAGGTGGGAGAACTTCCGGACTGATTGAGCTAGGCGAAACTGTAGTCTGGGAAGCCGTACATTTTGGCATCAGGCAAAAGCTCAGCACAAAAATTACAGCCATGAATGCTCCGCATTCGTTTAAGGATGAAATGGTATTCGGTGCTTTTAAAAGCATGAAGCATGACCATGCTTTTTTTGAAGAAAATGGTTTAACCACCATGATTGACTTTTTTCATTTTGAATCACCTTTTGGTTTGATTGGAAAGTTATTCAACAGCTTTGTACTTAAGAGTTATTTGAGAAAGTTCTTAAAAGAACGAAATAAAGCCATCAAAGAAAAAGCGGAATCGCTGTAATTCTCCATTCGCGAATCGTGAATATTCCCTATTCGAATATGGAATAGCAACTTAATACACCGATTTGTATAATACTTTTTTAAGTCTATCAAGTGTATCCTTACACCTACTCCTTCAATTCATCAAATCTTCCTATTTTCCCCTTATGAAAATCAAATTCCTACTCCTCCTGCTATTCCCTGCCTTTATCATTGCTTTTGCTCAGGACAGCAGCCGGATCCTTAGCCGGGAAGTGGTGTATTTCAAGAATCCCACTAAAGAAACTTCGAATCCCAAAAAGGCTTATCTGAAGAAGATCACCACCACCTACGAAAATGGTATTCATAAAGAAGAAATGGTAAGGTTGAGCGACAGTTCCATCTATTACCGGAGAATACAGCAGCACGGAACCCCAGTAGGTACCTGGATTGAATCCACCAAAAACAAGCAGACCGTTGAAGTAAATACTGCTCAGATAAATTATTGTGTAGGTAAAGAGAGACAAAAGCTGATAAAAGACACGGTAGACCTGCCTGAGTTGAATAAAGAAATATATGATGCCGTAGTACAAGCTAGTCATTTTCCCCCCATAGCCAAATCCTTAAACCTTACAAGTACGGTTTATATTAAATATGAACTATCCAGCAAAAATCGAATGCAGAATATCTGCGTGGTAAAATGGGTTCATCCCGTACTTGATCTCGTATCCATAAATACGATTAAGAGTTTGGTAGAATTTGAAAACCCATTGGATGCTAACATTTCTTATACAGTCCCGCTGCGGTACCGATTACGGTGAAGTGGCCTGAAATAGATACTTTTTCCTCATTTAGTTTAGTTATTACGTTTATTCTAAACTAACATACTTATTGCTCTTATTTTCAGCTTAAAATTAAACTAACCTTAATCATGGATAAGAGATAACTCCTTAGAAACGGGCAATTCTAATTTAGTAGAAAGAGGAAAGAATAAATAGCAAAGAGGCAAGAACCAAGAGCAAAGATGCTAGACTTTAGAAAAATCTGATTTCTGTTTTCTGATTTCTGATTTTCCATCTCATTTAGAAAAAACCGCCTTATCCCTTCGACCAGCTTTTCAAGCGCTCAGGGTGACAAGTCGGTTTTTAGGCATCTATTATTTCTAAGCTTTTTTAATTCTGAAGAAAGAGGAAAGAATAAAGAGCAAAGAGGCAAGATCCAAGATGTTAGACCATTGATTTTAGACAATTGTCAATTATCAAATTTGCAGCGGGTCAATGGTTTAATTTTCAGTCTTTGATTTTGATTTCTACTTTCCCTTTTCATTTAGAAAAAACCGCCTTTCCCCTTCGACCAGCTTTTCAAGCGCTCAGGATGACAAGTCGGTTTTTAGGCATCTATTATTTCTAAGCTTTTTTAATTCTGAAGAAAAAGGAAAGAATAAAGAGCAAAGAGGCAAGATCCAAGATGTTAGACCTTAGAATAATTTGACTCGTACTGATATAGCTCACTTCACCCAATTCCCCCATTTAACAATTTAACAATTTATCAATTTAACAATATACCAATTCCCCAATCAATTCGTAATTCTACCATTCGTAATTCATAATTAAATCTCCGAAGCCTCCAGGCGAAGGAGATCAATTCTAGGCATTCTCCAATTTCTCTCATTAACTAACATTAACTACCTTCTCCGCTCATTATTGGCTAAGTTTGCCCGTTAAAATTTCACCGCCCTTGTACAGTTTACTGATAAAGGAAATACAGGCATTTCTCGGTTCCCTGATCGGCTACCTGGTGATTGTGGTTTTCCTCATCCTGATGGGATTGTTGCTATGGGTCTTTCCGGGTGACACCAATATTCCCGAAAGCGGCTACGCTACCCTGGGCCCCCTTTTCGGCATTTCCCCCTGGGTGTTCATGTTTCTTATTCCGGCGGTCACCATGCGGCTGTTTGCCGATGAGAATCGCTCCGGCACCATCGAGCTGCTGCTCACCAAACCCCTCACCGACCTGCAGATCATACTGGCCAAGTATTTTGCCGGCTTCCTGCTGGTGCTGTTTGCCTTACTCCCAACGCTGATTTACTACGCAAGTGTTTATTACCTGGGGGCTCCGCAGGGCAACATCGATCAGGGCGGCACCTGGGGTTCTTACCTGGGGCTGCTCTTTCTGGCGTCTTCCTTTGTGGCCATCGGCTTGTTTGCCTCTGCCCTTTCCGACAACCAAGTGATCTCTTTTATCATCGCCGTTTTTCTTACTTTCTTCGTTTTCATCGGCTTTGAATTTATTAGTTCCCTGGAGCTGTTCGGTGCATTGGACCTCTTCCTCATTAAGCTCGGCATCAGTGAACATTATACTTCCATGAGCCGGGGCGTGATCGACAGCCGCGATGTGATCTACTTCCTCTCCCTAATCGCATTCTTTATTTTACTCACCCGCCTAAAGATCAGCGCCCGCAAATGGTAAGCTTCTCCGCCAATAAGAAGAAAGACCTGCTTGGTTTGCTGATCGCCCTGGCCATCATAGCCCTGATCAATCTCATTGCTCAGCAACAATTCTTCCGCCTTGACCTGACCAGCGATCAGCGCTATTCCATTTCGGAACCTACCAAAGAGCTGCTCCGCAATTTGGAAGAGCCTGTTTACATCACCGTTTACCTGGAAGGCAACTTCCCCGCTTCCTTCAAGCGCCTGCGCAATGAGAGCCGGGAGATCCTCAGCGAGTTCAGTGCTTACGCCAACGCCACCTTTGAATACGAATTTATTAACCCTTCCGAACATCCCGATATGAAGGAGCGCGACCGGGTGTACCGCAACTTATACGAGCAGGGCCTGCGCCCCACCGATCTGGAAGTAAAGGATGAAGACGGCATTTCTAAAAAAGTGATCTGGCCCGGCGCCATTGTGCGGTACAAGGACCGCACCCAGGCGGTACAGTTGCTGAAAAGTCAGTTTGGGGCACCACCGGAAGTGGTACTCAACCAATCCATTGAAAGCCTGGAGTATGAATTTGCTTCGGCCATCAAAAAAGTAACAGATGCAGCCAAGGCGCGCATTGCATTTATTGAAGGGCACGGGGAGTCAAACAAATTTGAAACGGCCGATATCATGGGTAGCCTGCGGGAGTTTTACGAAGTAGAGCGCATTTCCCTCAGTGGTAAATTGAACAGCCTTTCGGAGCGCATCTTCACCGATTCC
>CAZBIF010000184.1:0-4621 GCA_964492055.1 uncultured Flavobacteriales bacterium | reverse complement strand
AGTTTTTTACATAAGCGGAATATTTCCCTGATCCCTTCCTTCAGATGTTCCCCCTGCCATTGTTCATCCGGCATGTCTCCTTTGAGGATATTCACGTGTAAATTGCCGTCCCCTGCATGTCCGTAACAGACTGATCGAAACCCATACTCCCTTCCAATTTCTTTCACTCCGGTAAGCAATTGCGGCAGATAAGCCCTTTTCACCACCGTATCTTCTTCTTTGTAAATGGAATTGACTTTTACCGCTTCCCCCAGACTCCTCCTCAGCTTCCAAAGTTTCTCTTTCTCAAGCTGCGATTCTGCCAGGCTGATCTCTCCGGTAGGGTAGTTTCCCAGATGCCCGTATATTTTTTCCGCCTCTTGCATCAGCTCTTCCCTATTATTACCATCCAGTTCAATTAGCAAGTGGGCTTCATCTTCTTCGCTTATTTCAATTTCTACTCCGTGGATAAATTCCTTTGCAAATAGAAGTGCATCTTTTTCCATGAATTCCAAAGCAGAAGGATTGATCCCCAGGTGAAAGATTTCGGAAACTACCTTACAGGCATCAGCAGCTTTACGAAAAGGTACCAGTAATAAGATGTCGAATTTAGGAAGGGGGAGTAATTTCAAGACAATTTTACACACCACGGCCAGGGTACCTTCACTACCTACGAGCAATTGGGTAAGGTTTAAGCCGGTGGCGTTCTTCAGCACGTTGGCTCCTGTCCACATGAGGGTACCGTCCGGCAAGGCGATCTGCAGGTTGAGCACATAATCTTTGGTCACTCCGTACTTAAGTGCTTTGGGGCCGCCGCTGTTTTCGGCGATGTTTCCGCCGATAAAACAGCTGCCCCGGCTTGCCGGGTCCGGGGGGTAGAATAGCCCCCTGGCGGCCACCTGCTCTTGTAATTCCTGCACGATCATCCCGGGCTCTACCGTTACCTGAAAGTTCTCCTCATCCAGTTCCAGCAAGTGGTTCATTCTTTCCATGCTCAGCACCACTCCCCCGTGCAAAGGCAACGCTCCTCCACTCAGACCGGTACCTGCACCCCTTACAGTTACGGGGATCATTTCATGATTACAATATTTTAAAATGGATGATACCTCTTCAGCACTTTCCGGCAGCAAAACGATTTCCGGAAGATAGTGCAGGTCTTCCGTATAGTCGTGATCGTAGATTTTCAGTCGTTCCGCATCGCTGTAGACCCTATGGGTGTCAAGTGTATTGGTAAAATAAACCTTATCCTCCTGACTTACCTTTTTATATTTGCGATTAAATTCTGCCACCCTTACTTCATCTCTTTCAACCCACGAATTTATGTATATTCGGCGCGTTAAGAAAAACCTTCATTTATGTTAAGCAAACAATCTTTCTACTTTTCCTTACTGCTATTTTTAGCGACACCCATTTTTGCCCAAGAAAGCAAACAAAACGTCACCCTCGAAGACATCTGGAAAGACTACTCTTTCAGTCAGCAAACTGTACGGGGAGTGCGTAGTATGGTGGATGGCCTCAATTACACCATTATGGAAAGAGGTGATGGTGAGGGGGTTGAACTGCGTCAATACGATTATGGTAAAGGTGAATTGGTTGAACCTATTATATCCGTAGAAAATTTCAAACTTGGGGACGGAACCCTGGAGATGGATGACTATGAATTTTCTGCCAACGAAGAAAAGGTATTGGTCAAAACCGAAACTGAAGCCATTTACCGACGGTCCACCAAAGCAAGGCATTTTATCTATGATCGGCAAAGTAAAGAGATGCAACAGCTGAGCGAAGGAGATAAAGAAATGTACGCAGACTTTTCCCCTAAGGGCAATAAGGTGGCTTTTGTGAAAAACAATAACTTGTTTTATAGAAATCTGGATACGGATGAAATCTTTATAATTACCACAGACGGGGAAAAAAACAAGATCATCAACGGAGCCGCTGACTGGGTGTATGAGGAGGAGCTGGAACTTTCGCAGGCCTTTGCGTGGTCGCCGGATGGCCAAAAGATCGCCTATTACAAATTCGATGAAACGGAAGTGAAACAGTGGAACATGAAGATGTACGACGGCCTCTACCCTACCGACTACCGCTTTAAATACCCGAAAGCGGGTGAAGAAAATGCGAAGGTCAGTATCCATATTTATGACCTGCCCACCAATCAAACATTGAGAGTAGATTTAGGAGTGGAGTATGAATACCTGCCAAACATCAAGTGGACCAAGGACCCCAAAACCTTAATGGTATTAAGTACCAACCGGCATCAAAGCGAAGTGCTAATCAACCTGGTGAATGCCGAAAGTGGAAAAAGCAAACCAGTTTTGACTGAAAAAAGTGACACCTATATAGAGATGCCCTTTGAGGTACATTTCCTGGAAAATGGCAAGCAGTTCATCATCCTCAGTGAGCGAAGCGGCTACCGCCACATTTACCTGTACAATTTAAAAGGGGGCTTGGAGAAGCAACTTACTTCCGGCAACTGGCCGGTCACTGAATTTTACGGAGTGGATGAGAAACACCGCCTGGCCTATTTTCAGGCTGCGGCCGAAAGTCCGTTGCGGCGGGAGATCTACCGCATTGGCCTGGATGGCAAGAACCGAAAAGAATTGAGCGAACAGGCGGGCACCAATTCCGCGGTTTTCAGCAACTCATTTGACTATTTCATCAATTACCACACTACGGCCAACAGTCCGTACTATGTAACCTTACAGAACCGGGAAGGAAAAGTGATACGGGTGTTGCAGGATAATGCAGCCCTGAAAGATAAACTGGCTGGCTACCAGCTGAGCAGCAAGGAGTTTTTTGACTTCACCACTTCAGAAGGGGTGAAACTCAATGGGTGGATGATCAAGCCCCCGAATTTCGATGAAACCAAAAAGTATCCGGTGTTTCTTACCATTTACGGGGGGCCTGGCTCACAGACGGTGACGGACTCCTGGGGAGGTTCCAATTACTTCTGGCATCAGCTGCTGGCAAGCGAGGGCTACCTGGTGGTATCGGTGGACAACCGCGGCACGGGCGCCCGGGGGGTGGACTTTAAGAAGATCACCTACAAGCAAATGGGCAAATACGAAACCATGGACCAGATCGAAGCGGCGAAGTACTTTGCCGGCCTGCCTTATGTGGATAAGGATCGCATTGGGGTGCAAGGCTGGAGCTACGGAGGCTACATGAGCAGTTTGTGCCTGCTGAAGGGAGCCGACCACTTCAAAGCTGCCATTGCCGTGGCCCCGGTGACCAACTGGCGGTTTTACGATTCCATCTACACGGAACGCTACATGCAAACGCCCCAGGAAAACCCGGACGGCTATGACGACAACTCCCCCATCAATCACGTAGAAAAATTAAAAGGCAAATACTTATTGGTGCATGGTATGGCGGACGACAACGTACATTTACAGAATACGGCTGAAATGATCCAGGCTTTGGTAGATGCCGACAAACAGTTCGATTTGTTCGTCTACCCCAATAAAAACCACGGCATTTACGGTGGCAATACCCGTTTTCACCTGTATACCAAGATGACGGAGTTTGTAAAGGAAAACCTTTAAAAGTGAGCCAGAATAGAATTGAGATGCTTTATCGCAGACCTAACTTTAAAAAGCTGATTTTATGCAGTTTGTAGATAGAAATGAGAAAGAACATTAATAAGATATAACAACAATATAACGTTAGCCATACGTTGTGCTTAATTTGATAAAACATGGTAAAAGCAAGACCTACTTTACTATATATAATTCTAATTATCATAGGTTGTAATAAAGATGATGATAATGTCAACAGTCATGTTATTACCCATTCCATTTATTATCAAGAGTTTAATGTTGATACAACGAACTACTCAATCGATACTACATTTTATGATATTAATAAAGATGGCAACTTTGACATAGAAGTAACTAGGATTATTGAAATTGGTAGCACCGAGGCACGGTACAGCGGACAATTCCGATCGCTAAATGACTCCATCGACTTTTGTTTCATGATAAATAATCCATCAATCTCAATGATTGAATATGGAGATGAAGTTAATGCAAAAGAAAATGTTTTTGAATGGATACCAATAGTTAATTATAGTGGAGGTATTGGAGTGATAAATAACAGTTATTATTGGCCCCAAGCAGTTTTTACTAAATACTTCGGATTCAAATTAAATTCGGTTCAAGGTACTAATTACGGATGGTTCAGATTCAAACACTTTGAATTTGCTGAAATGGCTTTAAATCTTGATATTAATGAACCAATACTTATAGGTCAAACAAAATAAAAAAAACTAAGCACAACATAGGCTTCCATGAATAATCTTCCTGTTTCAAATATAAATTTATTTATCTAATTAGCAATATCATAGGTTGCTTTTCATTCATTTCCCAACATATGATCTATCCGCTCTTTTTCGCTTTTCATCAGATGTAGTTTTCCCATTCAGCTTCATTATAGGTATTCCAAAGCTGTTACTTATCAAGCGGATAATCTCATTGGGGAAGGAAGGAAAAGAAACATGCTTCCATTAGTGGTCATCCGCCAGCTGGCGGAACGCCACACTTTCTCTTTAGTTTTCTGATGGCCCTCAGGCGCTTCGCATCTTCTTTATATTTGGGTAGCTTATGGATTTTCCTTACCTCAATGGATACCTTTAAAAGGTGCC
>CAZBIF010000183.1:3735-4646 GCA_964492055.1 uncultured Flavobacteriales bacterium | reverse complement strand
ATCCATTGTTGTTTAGTTTTTGCGTTTAATAAATGTCTTGATAATAAAATCTTCCTGAAAGCCTGTCTTGAGGTACAGACCTTTTCCCATTTCCGAAGCTTGCAGCGTAGCATGTATAGCGCCTTTCCGGCGGGCCATATTCAGCATGTGTATCAGTAGTTCTTCGGCATAACCCTTTCTGCGTTGGGAAGGAATTACTCCAATGGAGTGGATACCGGCGATGTCGTGTTCCATAAAGAGTACCGCGGTGCCAAAAGGAATCTCATTATGCTTACCGATGAAATACTCAACATGCTCCATGGTTTTCATCACGGTCATTGTACTTATTTCATAGCCAAAAGCTTCCTGAAAAAGTTGCGACCAGATTTCAGCCCCAAGCTTATTGGTCACTTTCTGGATTTCTACCCGTTCCACACGGTCGGGTCTGTCTTTAAGATTTATTGACATAGCTGCTTGTGTTAACTTCTCTTCAAAGCCACTTGCTTTGTATATCAATTCCTGATATAAAAGGTCGTCCCCCCATATGGGAAGTGTCAGTTCATCAAGATTCCACCTTAGCCGGATCTCAGTTAGTGACTGCATATCCAAAGGTTTGATACTCCAGAGTTTGTTCGGCCATTCGCCACTTTCGGCAATGCTCAGGCGATAGCCCCCCTCTTCGATGTATTGCCCGGCCAACCGACCTCCGGTTTTCCAGAGAGCAGTCAAATTATTTATGTTTGCATTTATTAAATCCATCTTATGATTTGATTAGAATGACTCCTGAAATAATCACGATTAATCCTGCAATCTTTTTTATAGTAAAGGGCTCCAGCGGCATGTTGAACCATCCAAAATGTCCGGCCACTGCTGCGAAAATAAGTTGTCCGGTCAAGCCAAAAGTCACCGCCGTAGAAATGCCTAATCGTGGA
>CAZBIF010000183.1:0-3725 GCA_964492055.1 uncultured Flavobacteriales bacterium | reverse complement strand
AATGATGTAGTAGAAAAGTGTCAACGCCAGGAAGCTTAATAGTCCTCCTACGATCCACATATACCCTGGTATTTCCCTGAGTTGATTTATGCTTGGAATCTGTCGCACCGTAATCAATACGGCGATCAGGGTGAAACAGGCTCCCATGGTTAATGCTGTGGAAGTTGCCAACAAGGAGTTGTTTAGCAGGATACCCAGGCGGGCGTTAACTCCGCCCTGGATAACCACCATAATTCCTACTGAAAAGGCGAGAAGAAGCAATATTATATTGTTCATAATCTTTCTATTTGGATTTCACAGGAATAGCCAACGGTCGCATTGGAGCGCCACTCGCACCTTGCAGTTTCAGCGAAGCGGCGATGAAGGCAAACTCGTATACTTTATCTCTGGCTAACTCTTCCAGGTACATCTGCTCGATGAACATCACGCCTTTTTCTGCCAGCAGGTAGGTGTGTACCGGTACCCAATTGTCCTCTCGCTCAGGAGGGAACGCTTCAAAACTGAGGTTGTCCGCACCCAGAAGCATGATGCCCTGATCTTCGATGAGCCATTTTACCGCATCAAGGCTGATCCCCGGATAGCTATCGAGATAGTGATTGGCATCCTGATAAAATTTGGCCTGACCTGTGCGGATAACAACAACATCACCTGGCTCCAGCCCGACCTGCTGTTTATCAAGCGCTTCCTGAAGATCACTGGCGGTGATCCGATAGTTTTTTGGCAGCGTCCCTTTGGATGCTTTCACGTCAATCATTACTCCCCGCGCAATAATGGGAGGGATGGTCTCTGCACCTGTCTTTTTCCAGCCCTTATCACCCAAATGCTTTTCGGGTGTAAAGCCATTCCAGATTTTGCCGTTCAGTCCGAAGTGATTGAGGGCATCGATATGGGTACCCATATGGGTGTACATCGAGATGGCATCTCCGGTGTAACTCACCTTTCGGTTCATTGCTTCACCCAGCCTGTTCGGGTTATCTACAATCGTTCCCCGGGGAGTATGGGTAAGCCAATACTGATAGCCGGGATCACCGAGCGCATGGAAGCTGGGCATGCCAACAAAGTAATCGACACTGAGATCATAGACTGAACCGGATTCAATCTGTGAGAGTATCCGAAGCGTGGATGCCTCGGTCATTAAGTTCAGGGTCCCTATTTCATCTTCCGGTCCCCATGGACTTGTTCCAGCCTCCTCCAGGTGCTGTGCCCTGGCAGCCATCGTGAGGAGCAATAACATAGAAAAGAATGTTGCTTTCATAGCTTTTAACTTTTTTGATTACAAATTTTGGAGCTGGCGAAAGCAAAAGCATTAAGGTATCTTAAGAAAGTCTTTAAATGCTCATTTTTTTGCGGATGGCACTCAGGTGTTCAGGAGTAATGCCCAGATAAGAGGCGATCATGTATTGAGGGATTTGTTGTTCCAGGTCCCGGTAACGATTGATGAATTTGGAGTAGCGCTGCTCGGCGGTCTCACTCATGGAACGTATGGTTCTTTCCTGTAAGGCAACATAGCCATTTTGCGTTTTAATGCGAAAGAAACGATCCATCATGGGCACTTCATCATACAATTGATTGAGTCGATCGCGATGGATTTGGAATAGGAAGCTTTCGGTAATAGCTTGTATAAATAAGGTTGCCGGAGTTTCGGTGAGAAAGGCATAGAGGTCATTGATCCACCAACCGGAAATGCCAAACTGCAGAATGTGCTCTTGTCCATTTTCATCAACAGAATAAACCTTCATACATCCTACCGAAACAAAGCGCATATGATCGGAGGGATCACCTTTTTGCAAGAGGTGCTCCTTCTTTCTAAGGTGCTTTTGTTTAAAAGCCTCCTGAATAAGTTCTTCCTCTTTTTCAGAAAGAGGTACCAGTTCACGAATATTTTTAATCAGTGTGCTGCGCATCATTATTCAACTAATCGACTGAAGTTAATTTCATGGTGGTATTGCTCCAACCAATTCCAGGTTTAAATTTTAGTTCATTTTGAAAATAAAATTTTAGAAAGTCACCTAAGTCTTGCTCATAGAAGCAATGGCAAAAACCGACTTCTTTGTTACCATTATATCCTTCAAATATTTTTCCATCTTTGGCAATCAGAAAATCCATTCCCGGAATATTTTAAAATTCCATTCTTTCCTTCAAAATTCGATGTACTTTGTTTTGGGAATTAGCAATAGAATATTACAGGAAAATGATTGGAATAGTAATGCACTTCTTTTCATTGTGTTCAATTCTTAAATGACCACTAACCGCAGAAAATCGCTGCCCAAAAAGTTTTGTGTTCTAATTATCCAGCCAATCCAACAGAACAGGAAGCCACCTATTTTCCGGGATCCCGGCCAGGCTGAGATGATCTGGTTTGTCGAGCAGGGTGAATGTTCTTTCCAGGTATTCCACTATTTCGGAACCAATCTTTTCATTTCCCGGAATTTGACCAATCAGCATTTTTTTCGGGGCCTGTAAAGCCATCAGATCCGGTAAATCGTAATGTTGCAATGCTCCGGCTACCAGGTGCAGCGTCTCGGAAGGATCATAATATTGCTCCTGTACCAGGTTCCGGTAGGTTAAAAGCGGATCTAGTAAAGCCAGAGATGAAACCCGGGAGTCGAAGGTGGCAAGGTGCAGCAATTCGGCTGAAAAATTGCCAACCGAAATACCGGTTACTTCGTTCATGCCCTTTTGGTTTTCGAGAAAATCCAGGCACTGCACCAGATCCTGCACCCTGATGCCCACCAAACTGTTTCCGGTGAGGTCGGCGGCAAACCATTCATTGTAGGAAATTCCATTCAAAAATGAATTGCCCCGAAAAGTTACCGGTCCAAGTTCACCGGCACCGGGTAAATCGGGAATAAGAATGGTGAAACCGGCAGCGGCCAGTTTTTCGAACCGGGCAGAATCCGCAAACGCAACATCTTTCCCTACTGGATCCAGCCAAAGCAGCGACCTGCCGTTTGGTTTTTCCGGCTTGATCAGGTAAAAGGGGAGGGGATAATCGTTTTCATTGGTTAAAAGGTACTGTTCGATCTGGAAGTTTGAAAAACCCAGGCGTCCGGCCAGAACAGGCACCCGCTGGCTTGCAGCTGGTTCGAAACCGGAAAGTTCCCTGGCTGCTTCAGATACCCCTTGCAGATGCCCTTCAGTTTGACGGCTGTTTTCGAGCTGCTCAATCAGCTGCTGCGATTCTTTCAGGTTGAGGGAATAAAGCGTTTCTGAAGTTTCCAGAAGTTGTCCCTGTGGAGTAACTGTTAATTCTTCTGCTGTCAAAAACTCCACTTCCTGATCGGTAGAATCGCCCGGCAGTTGCAGGTGTTGCTGAAAAAAGGCATAGAGCGATTCCCGGTTCTTTTTGGTGGAGGTATGGCCTTCCAGATCTTCTACCCGTTGAAAGTTCCCGGGTTTACCCCAGGCCTGGTAAGCCCTTTTTATTTCTTCTTTGGCCTCCAGCGATCCCTGAATGCTGAACATGTCGTTAGTAGTGGTGATCATCAGCGCTGGTTTGGGTGCCCGAACGATCATCAGGTCGGGTTGGTCGAGGCCGGCCGCGATTTCTCCCGGCAGGAATTGTTCGGCATCCTGGATGCCCCTGGTTTGCAGCAACCTGGTATAAGTGGTGATGAAATTTTCCGGCGCGGCGGCATAGATGCGCGGATCAAAAGCTGCAATCTGGCTCGACTGAGTGCCGCCACCGGAACGTCCTGTGATCCCGATCCGGGCCGGGTCCACTT
>CAZBIF010000182.1:4189-4650 GCA_964492055.1 uncultured Flavobacteriales bacterium | reverse complement strand
TAGTTTCTTCGCCGACATCTTTAAGAACAATTCGTTGAACAACGGGCTGCTGCCAGTACAGATTTCCGATGATTTTTTAGCTGAATTACTCGAAACCATTCAAAAAGAGCCTACCACTGAAGTAAAAGTTGATTTGGAAAATCAGGAAATTATTCTAACTGCTACCGGGAAAAAAGAGGCTTTTGAAATCAATGAATATAAAAAAATGTGCCTGCTGCAAGGTTTGGATGATATCGAATACATTCGCAGCCTCACCAGTGAAATAGAGCGGTTTGAAAAAGTAAAGGAGTATAATTTCTAATTATGGGCAGTTACAGGATTACAGTATTACCAGGTGATGGCATTGGCAAGGAAGTAACCAACTGGGGCATTGAAGTTCTTAAAAAAATTGGGCAAACACACAAACATCAGTTTACTTTCAAAGAAGAACTGATTGGTCATGCCGCTATTGAAAAAACCGG
>CAZBIF010000182.1:2223-4179 GCA_964492055.1 uncultured Flavobacteriales bacterium | reverse complement strand
TCCTTTGCCGGACGAAATCCTAGAACAGTGTCGGATGTCTGATGCGGTACTGATGGGTGCGGTAGGCGATCCGCGTTACGATAATGATCCTGGCTTAAAGGTACGTCCCGAACAAGGTCTGCTGAAAATTCGTAAGGAACTCGGATTGTTTGCCAATTTGAGGCCAATCAAGATTTTTGATGAATTGATTCAATCCTCCTCCTTGAAGGAAGAGGTAATCAGGGGAGCTGATATCCTTTTCTTTCGTGAACTAACCGGAGGTATCTATTTCGGAAAGCCGAGTGAAAGAAGAGATGGTGGTAATGTGGCACTGGATACCATGATTTATTCAAAAGAAGAGGTGCGTCGTATTGCCCTCTTAGCATTCGAAGCCGCCAGGAAGCGCTCAGGCAAATTATGTTCCGTCGATAAAGCCAATGTTTTGGAATCTTCCAGGCTATGGCGTGAAGTAGTGCAGGATACCGCTAAAGAATTCCCGGATATTAACCTTACTCATATGTTTGTGGATAATGCCGCCATGCAATTGATCAAGAACCCTTTGCAATTCGATGTGGTGGTAACTGAAAATATGTTTGGTGATATTTTAACAGATGAAGCTTCCCAGATCAGCGGTTCACTAGGATTGCTTCCCTCAGCTTCTGTCGGTGAAAGGATTGGCTTATTTGAACCTGTTCATGGCTCTGCGCCGGATATCGCCGGGAAAAACCTTGCTAATCCTATGGCACTCATCCTATCGGTTGCCTTGATGCTTGAAATCAGCTTCGACCTCAAAAAAGAAGCTGAAAGCGTAATAAATGCCGTTGCCAAAACATTGGCCGATGGTTATCGTACCAAAGATATTGCTGGTCCGCAACCGGAAAAATTCAAGCTTGCCGGTACCGAAGAGATCGGAAAGGCGATCCTGGAACGATTGTCCTGAAATCAGCTACTGGGACCGGGGAATCTTGTCCTTAACAGATTAAATCACTAACTTACAAGCTTGATCAATTTAGAATACCCCAAAAATTAGAACCGGATGAGCGAGAAAGTCTATATTTTCGATACCACTTTACGGGATGGTGAACAGGTGCCCGGTTGCCAGCTTTCCACTGTTGAAAAAATCGAGATAGCCAAAGAATTGGAATTGCTTGGTGTAGATATAATTGAAGCAGGTTTTCCGATCTCGAGCCCGGGGGATTTTCGTTCTGTGGTTGAAATATCCCAGGCTGTTAGTGAACCAATCATATGTGCCCTTACCAGGGCCAATAAAGGGGATATAGATGTTGCAGCCGATGCCCTAAAATACGCCAAAAGAAAGAGGATACATACTGGCATTGGCGCTTCAGATTACCACATCAAGCATAAATTTAACAGTAGCCGGGAAGCGATTCTGGAGAGGGGAGTAGAGGCGGTTAAGCATGCAAAAAGCCTGGTGGAAGATATTGAATTTTATGCAGAAGATGCCGGTAGAGCCGATATTGAGTTTCTCGCCAGATTGGTAGAAGCGGTTATAGCAGCCGGCGCTACTGTAGTAAACATTCCTGATACCACTGGTTATTGTCTGCCCGACGACTATGGCGCCAGGATCCGTTTTCTCAAGGAAAATGTAAAGAACATCGATCGGGCTATTATTTCTGTACATTGCCATAACGATTTAGGACTTGCTACAGCCAATACCATTGCAGGATTGCGCAATGGAGCCCGTCAGGCAGAAGTTACTCTTAACGGAATCGGAGAAAGAGCCGGTAACACATCCCTGGAAGAAGTTGCGATGGCGCTTAAAACCCACAGCTATCTGAACCTGGAAACAAGGATCAACAGTAAAAGGATTTATCCTGTGAGTCGGCTCGTTTCCCGTTTAATGAAAATGCCGGTACAAGCCAATAAAGCGATAGTTGGCAGGAATGCTTTTGCCCATTCGTCAGGAATACACCAGGATGGTGTGCTTAAAAACCGGCAGAATTACGAGATCTTCGA
>CAZBIF010000182.1:0-2213 GCA_964492055.1 uncultured Flavobacteriales bacterium | reverse complement strand
TGTAAATGAATCGTCCATCATTCTGACGGCCCGAAGTGGGAGAGCGGCGCTAAGCCATCGCCTGCAGCTGCTTGGATATAAGCTGGAGAAAGCAGACCTCGACAATGTCTATACCAAGTTCCTTGCATTTGCCGACGAAAACAGGTCCATTACCGACGAAGATCTGCTGATGCTGATCGGGGAAAATAAAATTCAGAAAAAGGTGGTTCTGAAAGGATTGCAAATCATGTGTGGCCGACCACTCAAGTCAATGGCTACTGTTACCCTGGAATATCTGGGAGAAGATGTAGCTGCCTGCTCCAATGGTAACGGCCCTGTTGATGCAGCCATTAAATGCATTAAAAAACTTACTGTGGCCGATACCAGGCTGGAGGAATTTCTGGTTCAGGCTAATACCGGCGGCGGAGATGATATCGGAAGGGTGCACGTGCAACTTTCCCGGAACGGAAAGATCTATTATGGCTTTGGAGTGAATACAGATATCGTTACCGCCTCAGTTATGGCCTTTATCGATGCGCTCAATAAGGCAATTTGATCCCTCAATTTATTAAATCAGGTTATTTTCACGGGCAAATAATACCAAGCTGGCCGTATTTTTCTGCCCAAAACGTTTAAGCAATCTTTTACGATGCGTATTGACTGTATGGGGACTTAAATGAAGCTTTTGAGAGATCTCATTGGTTTTATGACCATATGAAAGCAATACAAGCATATCTTTTTCCCTTTCACTTAGCTTCATTTTAAGCTTAGCTAAATCTGGATCCTTTTCTACATCCCAGGGTAGGGCAGGGTTAATTAAAAGACGGTTGCTTATTCTCGGATCACTCGGTAAAACTTCCTTCAGGAGTATAAAACTACAATGAATCAACCCCTTGGGATCATTACATAGTACCAGCCATTCTAAAATCACATGGATATATTTTCCATCTTTCTTCCTAAGACGATAATCCATACTAAAGGTATATTTTGAACGGTCTTCCGGTTTCAGCCTGTGAAGAATTTCTCCTACCTCTTTTAGCTGACTGATTATACGAGGTCTGTCCTGAGGATTCATGATATCTTCCAGAAAAGAAATGCCTTTTTTATAGGTTCTGGGAGAATAACCGGTTATATCGGGTGCGAAATTACTGACAAAGGGCACCCTACGGTTTACATGATCATAAACAAGCGCAAACACCCTGCCTATGATCACAAGATTTTGTAATGACTGAAAAATTTCTAATATTTTATTATCAAGTGGAGTAACTTTTGGGCTAAGTGGCCATACTTTTAATGTTTGTTCTAAAAAGTTGCCATTGCTTTCAATCATTTCCTTTCTTTCAAACAATCAAAGAAAGGGTATTAACAACTATTTATCAATACTCAAAAATCAGTATTTTACTACAATATCCCGATTAAATTCAATAAAATTTTCCTATTGCTCAACAGTAATATCATCAGAAACCTGCTTATCATAAAGCTCTTTATAGGCACCATTCCGTGCCATCAAACTATCGTTATTACCCTCTTCAATAATTACTCCGTCATCCAGCACAATAATTTTATCTGCGAGTTTTGCTGATGAAACCCGATGTGAAATAATAATGGTGGTACGACCTTGCATAATCTTCTTCATGCTGTTCAGAATCGTATTTTCAGTTTTGGTATCGACTGCCGACAAACAATCGTCAAGAATAAGGATTTCAGGGTTTCTCGCAACCGCCCGGGCTATGGAAAGGCGTTGTTTCTGCCCACCCGACAAAGTAATGCCTCGTTCACCTACCCTCGTATCGTAACCCTTGTTGAAACTGTCGATGTTTTCATGAAGATCTGCGTCTCGGGCTGCCTGAAGAATCTGTTCTTCATTAATGGATTCAGCTCCGAAGGCAATATTGTTTCGAATAGTATCTGAAAAAAGGAAAACATCTTGGGGAACATATCCAATCTGCGAACGCAAGCAGTTCAGATTATATTTTTGTCCTCATCATCGATCAATATTTCACCCTCCGTAGTATCGTACATCCTGCAAACCAGGTTAGCAATTGTACTTTTTCCTGAACCAGTAGTTCCGATAATAGCGATTGATTGCCCGGGATTAACTTCAAAATTGATTTTTTTCAGGGCCTTTATGCCGCTGTCCGGATAGGTGAAAGAAACATTATTAAAAACCAGTTTTCCAGTTATATCCTTCTCCAGATTTTCACTTGAAATAATATTATTGTCCGTTTTCAGAA
>CAZBIF010000181.1:4410-4707 GCA_964492055.1 uncultured Flavobacteriales bacterium | reverse complement strand
TACCCCCGCCGGTGGTGGGGTCGGTGAGAAAGCTCAGGTAGGGGAGGCCTGCCTTGGACAAAAGCGATAATTTGGCGGAAGTTTTTGCCATTTGCATCAGGGAAAAGGCAGCTTCCATCATGCGGGCGCCTCCCGATTTAGAGATCATCAGAAAAGGCATTTCATTTTTGATGCAATAATCGATGGCACGGGCGATCTTTTCCCCGACAACCGCCCCCATGGAACCGCCGATGAAGTTAAAATCCATGGCTGCCACCATTAACTTTTCCCCATGTACCAAACCGTGAGCGGTGCGCA
>CAZBIF010000181.1:0-4343 GCA_964492055.1 uncultured Flavobacteriales bacterium | reverse complement strand
GGTTTTTTTCTGTGTGGCTTTGATCCGCTCTTTGTACTTTTTGGTATCCGTAAAATTTAGGAGGTCTGCCGAACTTAAATTCTTGTTGATCTCGGAATATTTTCCCTCGTCAAATAAGATCGCAAAATACTCTGCGGAACCGATGCGCTCATGGTGGTTACATTCCGGGCAAACGTACAGGTTTTTGGCGTGGTCCTCCTGAGGCAAAACGGCATTGCACTCGGGACATTTATACCAGAGCCCTTCGGGGGTTTCTTTCTTTTCCTTGGTAGGAGTGAGTATGCCTTCTTTTATTCTTTTGAACCAACCCATAAAGTAAAATTAACTTAGCAAATGGTGATTTCCTCGGCTAAATATACATCTTGTATGGCATTTAGCAATGCTACGCCCTCTTTCATGGGTCGCTGAAAGGCTTTACGTCCGGAAATCAAACCATGGCCCCCGGCCCTTTTATTAATTACTGCCGTGGTTACTGCCTCTGCCATGTCGGAAGAACCGGAAGAAGCGCCCCCGGAGTTGATCAGGCCGGCGCGTCCCATATAGCAATTGGCTACCTGGTAGCGGCACAAGTCTATGGGGTGGTCAGAAGACAATTCGCTGTATACTTTATCGTGGGTTTTTCCAAAGTTGATGGCTTTGTAGCCTCCGTTCAGGGTGGGTAATTTCTGTTTGATGATATCTGCCTGAATAGTCACTCCCAGGTGATTTGCCTGAGCGGTAATATCTGTGGCGGTGTGATAATCCACACCATCTTTCTTGAAAGCGGAGTTTCGCAGGTAGCACCAGAGGATGGTAGCCATTCCCAGTTCGTGGGCACGTTCAAAGGCCTGGGCAATTTCCACAATTTGCCGGTTGCTGTCATCTGAACCGAAATAAATGGTGGCTCCAACAGCGGCGGCGCCCATGTTCCAGGCATCCTCTACTGAACCGAAAGAGATCTGCGAATAGGTATTGGGGTAAGTAAGTAATTCGTTGTGATTGATCTTCACGATAAAGGGAATGCGATGGGCATACCTTCGGGAGCAAGCCGCAAGTACGCCGAATGTAGATGCCACGGCATTGCAACCCCCTTCCATAGCTAGTTTTACTATGTTTTCCGGATCAAAATAGATGGGGTTGGGGGCAAAGGAAGCCCCGGCGGAATGTTCTATGCCCTGATCAACCGGTAAAATAGACACGTAACCCGTACCTCCCAGCCGCCCATGGCTATAGATTGATTGCAAATTTCTCAGCGTCTGGGCATTGCGGTTGGTATCTTTAAAAATACGATCTACAAAATCCTCACCGGGCAGGTGCAACAGTTCCTTGGAGATGGTTTTACATTCGTGGTTCAGCAGGGAATCCCGCTCTGAACCCAACAGCTCTTCTATTTTATTTATTGACATAGATGGTAAAGCGATTTGTAAAAAACAGGCGGCAAAGCTAATAAATTAATCCTGCCATGTTCAAAAAAATAAATACTAAAAGGGATAGCCAATCCCGAAATTAAGGTTGGTCTGCCGGTAGCGTAGTTTCAATAAAGTGGGCTGGGCAGAGGAAGGATCTTTAAAGGGAGTGGCAAAATCAAGGCGGAGAATGAAAAAGGTGAAGTTTAACCGCAATCCCAAGCCCAGTCCAATGGCTGTGCCCGGCCATATATTCCCTGCTTCAAAGCGGGTTTCTTCCCGGCTGTCATCCTGCCGGTAGTTCCAGATATTACCCAGATCAGCGAAAGCAGCCCCTTCAAAGACTTTTGTGATAGGAAAGCGGAACTCAATATTGCTCTCCAGGCTTAAATTACCGATCTGATCAACATTGCCCAGGAGGGAGTCGGGCAAGGTACCGGGCCCCAGTTCGCGGGCGAGCCAGGCCCGGATGCCATTAGCACCACCGGCGAAGAAACTCTTTTCAAAAGGCAAGGCCTCCGAATTGCCATGCGGGATACCCAGGCCGGCGGCAAAGCGGTACACTACCTGATTGTATGGGAAATTCTGATAGTAGCGAAAATCAAAATCCGAGCGGACATACTGGGCAAAACGGATGCCCACTACATTGATGGTGCCGTCCTCGTTTACATCCGCATTGTTTTCATTGGTTAGGGCGGAGAGCAGGTGACCTGCCGGTTCAAAATTGATGCGGAAAAAGAAATCATTCCGTTTGTCAGGCTTCAACTGGGTATTCAGGATAAATGAATATTTCAATCCGAGTATGAGGTTGTCGGTATAACTGTTCCGGAGAAAGGGGTTTCGGATATTGCGCAACAGCCTGCGGAATTCATCACTGGGGTCCAGGCTGATAAAACTCAGGTCGAAAGGGTAAATGATATGGGTTTTTGTAATGGATTCATTCCAGGAATAGGAGAGGTAAGTTTTGGTCACATATCGGGTATAATCCGGGCGCTTTTGAAAATTATAGGAAAAACCGATGGTGGTGGTGGGATTCCCCTTGGGGGAGAATTTATTCTTGTCAAAAGGCAGTAGAAAACGCGGAATGTTGATGTTCAGTTCCGGTCCGAACTCAATGGTGTTAAATGGGAGAAAGCCATCCACTACATTGTTATCATCTTCTTCCTGATTGGTAAGCAACTGCTGTACCTCCAGACCACCCTTCAGGCGCAGATTGACCGCTTCCGCTCCGTTGAAGGAATTCTTGTTCAAAAAGGAAATGTCCCCGATCACCCCCAGGTTGCCTCCATTGTTGGTGCCTTCCGCCAGTATGGTATAACTTTTTTGCTTGCTCATGTTCAGGTCGATGAAAACCTGCAGCTGATTATCAGCTGAAGCATAATCCCGCTCATATTTTATACTTACAAAGGAAAATACCCCCAGGGAAGATAGTTTGCGGTAGCTACTTTCCTGTTTTTGCAGGCTGTATAACTGGCCGGGTTTAAGATATACCGCCCGGCTGAGGATCTCAGGTTTAATCGCGGGATCGAGGGGATGAACTACCAGGTGCTGGTTGATCCCAGTGGTATCAGTCAGGAGTTTGCTATTTACTACTTCATTGTGGTTCAGGCGTATGTATACCTCGCTGATGTGATACAGCTGGTGTTCGCTTTCTACCAAAGAATCCGTA
This sequence comes from uncultured Flavobacteriales bacterium, assembly GCA_964492055.1. Lineage (GTDB taxonomy): Bacteria > Bacteroidota > Bacteroidia > Flavobacteriales_E > Vicingaceae > CAZBIF01. Next base: position 1,289 of record CAZBIF010000181.1, on the reverse strand, counting down.
GCGGCAAATGGCACTTCAGGGTTTTTTATGGAGAGTGTAAGATGGGCTTTTTTTATGTCCACAAAGGTATCGGCCTCAAATAGTACGTATTCCCTGCTAAATTCAAAATAGCCGTGATTTTTCATCAGGTCCTCTACCCTTGAACGTTCCTTTTGCATCAATTCCAGATCGAATGGTTTCCCTACCCCGATGAGCTTGTTGCTGGTATCCTGCAGGTAAATGGTTCTTAAGCGTGGGTCAGGAATATCGAAATTCATCTCACCCACCATGTAACGCTCTCCTTTGTCAATATGGTAAGTAAGGATGGCTTTTTTCTTTTTCATGCGGGTGGTAGCCCGCACCTGATTATCGTAATACCCCCGATTATTCAGGTATTTTTCCATCAGTTCAGTAGAGGTGATGTCCAGGGTAGAATCGTAGATCACGGGTGCTTCTCCCAGGTTTTTCTTGAGTTTACTGTCTTCTTTGTGATAATACAGGTTATATACACCCAGATAGATCTTAAACAGGCCGAGTAATTTGCGGTTGAGTCGCTGTTTGGAAAGGCTGAGCAGTTCCTGCTTGTATTTAAGCTCACCCTCATTCTCAAATTCAATCTTAGAGAGCAATTTTTCATTTCCTTCCAGATGGCGGGCGGGGCCACAGGAAGAAATCAATTGCACAAGCAGGAGAATGAAAAAAACATAAATGCCGGCTCTGCCGATAAGGCGCTTTGAAAGAAATTGCATTCTTTTGCGAAATTACCTATATACCCCAATGATTAGCAGCAATCGCATTAAGTTTATTAAGTCCTTACAGCAAAAAAAAGTGCGGGATGCTGAAAAGCTGTTTGTGGCCGAAGGGGAAAAGTTAATTAGGGAAGCCCGGCAGGCAGGTGCCTCCCCTTTGGAGTTATACGCAACAGAACGACTGCATTCCAACTTTCCCAGGGCAGAAGAGGTGACTGATAAGGAGATGGGACGGATGTCCTCCTTAAAAAGCGCCCCCGGGGTGCTGGGGGTATTTGCCCAACAGCAGTTAGGGAAGGAGAATGCCAGGCGAATACTGGCATTGGAAGATATCAGTGATCCTGGAAATCTGGGCACTTTAATGCGTGCGGCTTTGGCTTTCGATGTGGAGGAAATATGGTGCACTTCCAATAGTGTGGAATGTTATAACCCCAAAGTGGTGCAGGCTAGTATGGGAGCGATTTTTCACCTCCCGGTACGGTATGGTAGCCTGGCAGATGAGGTGAGACAAGCGGGATTACCAACTTTTGCTGCTGTAATGGAAGGGACTTCCCTTTATAA
>CAZBIF010000180.1:926-4710 GCA_964492055.1 uncultured Flavobacteriales bacterium | reverse complement strand
GAATATAATTGCTTTTCTAAAACCCAGGATTTTGTCTGCCAGTATGCCTCCCAATACCGGGGTGAGGTACACCATAGCGGTGTAGGAGCCATAAATGCCCAGGGCTTTCTCATCGGCTTCCGCCTGGGTGAGTTCCTCAAATAGCTCCCGCACCATGTAGAGGGTAAGCAGGGTACGCATGCCGTAATAGGAGAACCGCTCCCACATCTCGGCGAAGAAGAGAATGAACAAAGCGCGGGGGTGTAGGCGGCGGTTGCTGTAAATGATAAAAGGAACCCAGATCAACACAAAGATCCAGGCTACTACCATGATCCAATATCCTACATCTACCATAGCTTTATTTTATAGGTTAATGATTTTTTGAAGGCTGATCTGCCAGCTCATAAGGCTCCTGTTCTTCAAAATGAGTGTCTTTGATGTCTTCTGCACCATGAGCTAATCGTTTTAAAGGCTTTAATAAAAGTATTACCAGAAAGCCTATGATCGAACAAAATATAGCTATACCGGTAAAAATCTCCAGGTCCCCGGCTGTCTGCGACCATTCCCCCACCAAACCGGCCACTTTATTACCCAGTCCGGTAGCGGCAAAATAAGCACCCATCATAAAGGAGGCATATTTTAAGGGGGCCAACTTAGTAATGAAGGATAAAGCAACCGGAGATGCACATAACTCTCCCACCGTATGAAGGAGATAGGCAAGTACCAGCCAGTACATGGCGGAGGAACCTTCGTTTTCAAATTGAATAGAAGCAGCACTCATAAACAAGAATCCCCAACCCATGATGATCACCCCTATGGCCATTTTAAAAAGGGAGGAAGACTCCTTGCGCTTCTTATGTCCCCACCAAAACCAGAAAGAGGCGATGGGAACTCCAAGAGTAATTATAAAGAATGCATTAACGGACTGGAACCAGGAAGCCGGTACGGTAAAATTTAACCACTCTATAGTAAGGTCGGTCTTTTGGGCTGCATATATGTTCATCAACCCTCCGGCCTGTTCGAATGCCCCCCAGAATACAATGATGAGGGCAAAAGAAAGGAACATCACCTTCATGCGATCTTTTTCTATTGCAGTAATCGGCTGTTTGCGGATCTGTGCTTCTTCCTCGCTCAGATCGGTGGTAGCTTCACCTACTCCCTTAAGAAATTTTTGCCCCCACATGAATACCGCTTGCCCGATAAGCATACCGATACCGGCCAGGCCAAAACCATAATGCCAGCCGTAAACTTCTCCCACATAACCTACGATAAGGGCTGAAAGAAAAGCCCCTATATTGATACCTATGTAAAAAATAGTGAAGCCTTTGTCCCGCCTATCGTCGCCGGGAGGGTAGAGCCCTCCAACCATGGTGGAGATGTTGGGTTTGAGCCCGCCTACTCCCAAAACGATCAACGCCAGACCGGTGTAGAATGCCCATACTTGTTCCACAGCCAATATGCCATGCCCGCAACACAGCAGCAGGCCGCCGATCAGCACCGTTCTTTTCTGTCCCCACTTGCGGTCGGCGATCCAGCCTCCGGGGATGGACATGAGGTAGACCATCATGGTATAGGTGCCATACAAACTAATGGCATCGGCCTCATCCCAGCCGTAACCCGGATTATCCCCGGTAGCGGAGGAGATGAGAAAAAGCACCAGTATGGCCCGCATGCCGTAGTAGGAAAAACGCTCCCATAGTTCGGTGAAAAATAAAATGTAAAGTCCTTTGGGATGCCCCCACAGCTCAGATCGTTCCTGCCTCATAAATGTAAATTAAAGGTAAATGTCGGTTAAGTATAAACGCCGACTAAAATAGGAAATTTGTAACTAAAGGTTGGAAGTCATATGAAAAGAAGGTATACCCTTGAATTTTGCCGATTTTTTTAATTGATAGAATAGAGCTATAGTCAGTATAAAAGTAAGGGGAATTAAAAGTTATATGCTTCTTAAAGAGCTTATACACTGGCAAAAAACAGACATCATCCCCTTATTTGGTGAAGGAAAGAAGGGGGGAGTATAGAAAGGAATAAAAGTAGTTTAAAAGGCTGTTGATTAAGTAGGATTGAATTTGAAACAAGCGCCTTATGCCCTGAAGCTGACGTTAACCACCAATTGAATTTATAATTTCTATAATTATCTCAGGTATTCGTGATAAGGCTTCTTTTGTCACGGATGGATTAAGGATTAATCCCGTCAAAATTTTAGGGATCGCTATGATCATCTCAAGTCCGATAGCAAATAAGGGTAAGATCAGATATGCCCAAATGGGATACTTAAAACGTGTGGTCATATTATCCCATAGGGCTGCCCAGATTACTTTCATTCTATCTCTGTAGTGCCATAGGATCAGGCAATCAAGCAATAGGTAAAAACACAATCGCCATGTAAAGCTGAACGCTAAACCAGAAGGCAAGAAAGAAAGATCAATGATTAAAATGGTGGTAGCAATCGGTAGAAATAATAATGCCCCAATCAAGGCAGATCTATTGAACAAGAGTAGAATTCCACAAATGATTTGGGAGATACCTATGAAGGTCTTAAATGGTTCATGGTCGAATAAATACCAGGATAATTTGAAAAGGGATAGGTCTTTAAGGGGCGTAGCCATTTCAACTTCGTCTATCCCGAACTGACCTTCGCTTAATTTGCTATAGCCATAGCCGATAAATGTCCAGGCAAGCAGAAATCTGGCGGTGATAATAAAGTAATCCCAGAGCCTATCTTTTGATATTTTGCCCTTTCTACTGTTCATTTAATCCAGCTACCTGCTGACTTGAATTTGATAGGGGAGTGCGGCATACTGTCAGGCTTATAACGGGATCAGTTGTTTTTATTGTGCGGTGTTTTTATTTAGCTTAAAAGTTATAATCTCATACTATTTTGCCGCCCAAAGAAGGTTATTCCAGTTAGACCAAATCACCGCGCTTGCGGCACGCTGCCCGCCAAAGAGAGGGGAAGTGGTTCAGCAGGCGGCATATATGGTAAGCTAATGTTAGCACCCGTATACATTTTAATCGACGAATGTTTCTTTTATTACCAATTTACAATCTTCGATTTCTTTTTCCTTTAAGCAGCCAAATGTTTTAATAATTCTTTGTTTGTCAACGGTTCTTATCTGGTCAAGTACAATGCAGCCTTTTTTACTATCATGTTTTATTTCCACTCTTGTAGGGTAACGTTTACTTTTAGTGGCCATAGGTGCAATTGTAACCGTACGTAGATTTCTGTTTATCTCATTCGGTGAAATTACCACGCAAGGACGTGTTTTCTTTATTTCACTTCCGATGGTTGGGTCCAGGTTGACCAAGACGATGTCATACTGACCTATTTCCATTCGTCAAAATTTTCATCATCAAAGACATCATTGAATAGCAATTGATCATCTCCATTTTCGTTCATTTCTTTAAAGGCTTTATCCCATCCTTTACGAGGCTCAGGAACCGGTTTGAGAATGATTTGACCTTTTTCAAGAATCATTTCAACTTTGTCCTTGATCTTGTATCGTTCAAGAATGTTTTTTGACAAACGAAGTCCTTTTGAGTTTCCTATTTTAATTATTGATAATTCCATGCTTTAACTATTGTAATTACAAAGTTTTTACAATTTTGCCAATTCCATAAAGCTTTGTACACCGTATTTTATTTTTTTAAGTAATAAGTTGTCAATCTTTTATCGCCTGATTTTGAGAATAACCCTTTTTCAATTCCTGTTTTTAAGTCTCTACTGGCGGAAGCACTACTTAATTGCTTGAAGATTTGCATATAGTCTTTTCTAGTGAAGGAATCCATGTTGAGAGAGCAAAAA
>CAZBIF010000180.1:0-916 GCA_964492055.1 uncultured Flavobacteriales bacterium | reverse complement strand
TAGTCTATTCTCTTGTGTCATATTCACAGAAACAGAATTTTGAATTAATTCTGCTAAGGTGTCATTCACAACGGAAAGCATATATTCAATAAATATCGTTGATTTTCCTGATTTGTCACAGATAGACAACACTTTGTAGTAGTCTTCTTGTGATTTTGATATTAATGTCTCAAAGGGTAAGTATTGAAATACGGGATAGTTGGACATTAAAATAATCGTTTGCCATAATCTCCCCATTCTACCGTTTCCGTCTGTAAAAGGGTGAATAAATTCCACCTCGTAATGAAAAACACAACTTTTTATTAAAGTGATTTCGTCATCATTTTTTAGGTAATCAAATAAGTCTTTCATTAGATATTGAACCTCTTTAGCTGGAGGAGCCAAATGTTCAATTTTTGAACCTTTTACTATACCTACTCCTTCTTTTCGAAACGCTCCTGGATTATCAATTAGCCCATTCATTAGCGTTTTATGAGCTTTTAAAAAGGAGTTCATATTATCAAACTTGTAGTCGGTTATGGATTCATAGACTTTTATTGCATTTTGAACCTCTTTAATGTCTTTTGCTGGACCAATAACCCTTTTATTTTCAAGTATTGCAGTAATCTGCTGTTCTGTTAACGTATTACCTTCAATCTGCAAGGAAGAGTGTATTGTTTTAATTTGGTTTTGTTTTCGAAGGCCAGGGGAGGACTTTATTAAGAATGAAGCATTTACTTCCCCTATTTTCTCGGAGATACTGGTTATTAGTCCTAGAATCCTGGTGTTTGTTTCATAGGGAGGCTTCATGATAGTATCATTTGATAGTATCAAAGATAGAATCTTCCATGGAATTAGTCGCTTTTTTATATGGGGTAAAACGGCCCGGCTATGGCACGTGTGCTGCTTTTTGTTAAGTGTACTAAAGTAGTGAAAG
>CAZBIF010000179.1:971-4786 GCA_964492055.1 uncultured Flavobacteriales bacterium | reverse complement strand
CGTTTAGGACGCTATTGATTTGAGTTAATATATTGAGCTTTTTTAAATTGCTAACTCTATCCAGATTATGCTGCATCCTTCCGAACTGGTATTGAATCCCGACGGTTCCATTTATCACCTCAAACTACAGCCTGAACAGATTGCCGATACCATTATCCTGGCAGGCGATCCCGGCCGCATCAAAGTGATCTCTTCTTTTTTTGACCACATTGATGAACAGGTGGAAAACCGGGAGTTTATCACCCATACCGGCGTTTACAAAGGCAAACGCATTACCGCACTGGCTACCGGGATGGGCACGGATAATATAGATATCGTCCTGAATGAACTGGATGCCCTGGTAAATATTGACCTGCCAAGGAGGGAGATAAAAGAAAAGAGCCGTTCCCTGAATTTGATCCGTCTGGGCACCTGTGGTTCCCTGCAGGAAGATGTTCTGGCAGATGAGGTGGTGGTTTCCACCCACGCCATTGGCCTGGATGGGCTGATGAACTTTTACGGCTACACTATGGATGAAGAAGAGCAGGGTTTACTGCAGGCTTTTAAGGAACAAACCAACTGGCCCGCAAGCTATAATGTTCCTTATCTGGCCAGGGGGTCTTTTTCGCTGATGGAACAATTGGAAAGCAATTTCAAGAAAGGCATCACCCTCACCGCGGGCGGATTTTACGCCCCTCAGGGCAGGGCCCTGCGGCTAACGCCAGCCGAGCCGGATATCAACCAGCGACTGCGCCAATTCAATCATGACGGGCACCGCTTGCTTAACTACGAGATGGAAACCTCTGCCCTTTACGGTCTAGCCCGCATGATGGGCCATGAGGCCTGTACCCTTTGTGTGGTGGTAGCCAACCGTTATGCAAATTCATTCAGTAAGAATTATCAGCAAAGTATGGAGGGGTTGATTGAGAGGACGTTGGAGAGGATTGGGAAAGAAACCTATGAATGAATAAATGAGAAAGGCAAATAAAACTTCACCTCCATCTAAGACAGGTTTATTTTTTGCACTTGTTTTAATGATCCTATTCGTTTTTCTTCTTATTAAATCAAAAAGAGAAGCTAACAACTACGTGGAGTTAAGAATAAATGCTAAAGTAGATCCCATTGAAATACACTCAGACAACAATTATGGTTCCTTTAGAGGGGCGGTTTCTTATAAAAAAGATCATTTTATCTCCACTTCAGCTGAATTAATTAAAAACCCTTGTAGGGAAATAGAGTGGACGACTACAGGCCCAATTATTGATTTTGATACCATCCCAAATGAGTACACGCTTGCCGACCTGCCTTTGCCATATATTGTAAGTAAAAATGCAAATAGTCCCTATTTATTTGTAACAAAAAATAACTGTGAATTTGTCTTTAAAATGGCAAATAGTAAGTAAATTATTATTACCCTACCCGCACCGCTGGATTTGCAATCCTGCGGCAATCACGAAGCCAGCAAATCACAAAGGTTATCCTTGAGTTTTTTATTGGCCAGAGTTAAGTAAATCATCTTCAGAAAGCAGCCATGTCCTTCTGAAAAAAGGCCTTAACCCTTTCTTGTTTACACTCCTTTTATTAAATATTTCTGAATCGTATAAAGAATAATATTTATCTTTATACAAACTACATTATAATGCTCCTAACAAAATCTTTACTACCATACTTTTAAACTTTTCTCTTTTTCAATGCGTATTTCCAAACACAGCTTGCCTTGGCCCTTGGGGGAAATCCATATCCGCAACGCTTCGGGTCAAGTAGTGAAAACACAACCGCTTCATAGGCATTCCCGCCTCTCTCTACAGTTGAATGAGCCCCCGGGCATTTATTATGTAAGTGGGGTAGACAAGGGCAAGCCCTGGGTAAGGAAGGTGGTGAAGTATTAAGTCTGATGTAATCAATTACCGGTGAACCTATACTTTCTTCATCCGGATCACCCCCATCGCATGCAGTCCTTTCATGATCACATAAGTAGGGTCTATCTCGTGCCATTTCAGACCAAAATTAGGGTTACCACTGCGTTTGTGGTGATTGTTGTGGTAGGCCTCTCCCATCATTAAAAAATCAAAGGGCAGCAGGTTTCTGGAAGTGTCCTTTACCTTGAAATTTGTGTAGCCGTAGATGTGGGCAAACCAGTTGATGATGGCCCCATGAATAGGTGCCATCATAAAAATAATGGGCAACAACAACCATTGCCACCAGGCCGTGGCGAAAAAATAGAAAAATAAAATATACACTGCCGCCCAGAAAAGCCTGGAATACCACGAACTGGCAAAGCGGTCAAAACTTTCCCACTGAGGTACATTCAGAGTAAACTTCTCCTCCACCGGGGCTTCCCGCCGGTTGATCTTTTGATAAACATCCTTGGTTTTCCACATCATGGCGAATAGATTCGGATCGTGGGTGGGGCTGTGGGGGTCATTTTCCGTATCGGCATAGGCATGATGAATGCGGTGCATGATACCATAACCGTAAGCACTGAGGTAACTACTTCCCTGAAAGATCCAGGTGAGCACATAAGTAACCTTTTCCAGAAAAGGGGACATGGTAAACGTTTGATGCGCAGCATAGCGATGCAGAAAAAAACTCTGGAAAAACAAACTGCCGTACCAGATGATCAGAAAAAATAAAAGAATGGTCATAAGAAAAAATGAGTTGCAAAATTCAGCATTATAATACGACTACCGTGCCGAAGTTTAATTTTTAGCCTGATTCTATGCATTTGAGCAAAAGCTGAAATTTATTTATCTTTCCTTGTCTATTAACGATTGCTTCTTAGAGCTATCGGCAATTAAACGTATGGAAGAAAACCTGCTTCAAATCATCAACATCTTGTTCTATATCTTCCACGCTTTGTTGATCCTTTTTAATGTGCTGGGTTGGTTATTCCGGAGCCTTCGCTACTGGAACCTGATAAGCTTGCTGGCTACTGCTTTTTCCTGGTTTGTATTAGGGATCTGGAAAGGTTGGGGGTATTGTCCCTGCACAGATTGGCATTTTGAGGTTCGCCGGCAATTGGACCTGGAGGTGCAGAGCAGTTCCTATATTGACTTTCTGCTGATAAGCGCAGTTGATCTGCACTTTTCTCGCAGCCTGATCGATAGCGCTACTTTGCTCACTTTTCTAGTTTGCCTTTGTTTGAGCAGCTGGGTAAATTATCGGAAAATTAACTTGTTAAACTGGTGATTATTTCTCCTCCCTTCCCTAATTCAATTTCCCTACTTTAGTTGCTCGATTTGGCAGCTTCTACAAACAGATCCGGCTTAGGCACTTTCGGCGGGGTATTCACCCCTTCCATTCTCACCATCCTTGGGGTGATCATGTACCTGCGACTGGGCTGGGTTGTAGGTAATGTAGGTTTGGGCGGCACGCTGATCATCGTCACGGTTTCCACTGCCATTACCTTCCTTACCGGTTTGTCCATTGCCGCCATAGCTACCGACCAGCGGGTTAAGACCGGGGGTGCCTATTACATGATCAGTCGTTCGCTGGGCCTGGAATCCGGGGGGGCCATCGGCGTTTCCCTTTATATTGCCCAGACTTTATCGGTGGCCTTGTATTCCGTGGGTTTTGCGGAGAGTGTAGCCCGGGTTTTTCACCAGTTAAGCGAATCCCTGGTAGGGATCATAACCACCGTGGCGGTCACGGCCCTCGCCCTGGTCTCTGCCAAAGCCGCCATCCGTGCGCAATACATCATCATGATCGGTATTGTGCTCTCCCTGATATCTCTGGTATTCGGGCAGCCCCTGCAAGAAAGGGAAGTGATCTGGGGTATTCCCGAAAAAGCTGAGGCCGGCTTCTGGCAGGTATTTGCCGTCTTCTTTCCCGCCGTT
>CAZBIF010000179.1:0-887 GCA_964492055.1 uncultured Flavobacteriales bacterium | reverse complement strand
CGCCATAGGGGCAGGATATGTGATCTACATGCTTATTCCCATCATTCTGGCCAACCGGGCCAGCACTGCCGACCTCATCAACGATCCCCTCATCATGCGCAAGATATCCTATTGGGGTGACGCTATTCTTATTGGCGTGTGGGGAGCTACCCTATCGAGTGCGGTAGGGAGTATTCTCGGTGCTCCCAGGGTGCTACAGGCCCTGGCCCGCGACGGGGTGCTGCCCAAATCCATGAAGTGGCTGGGCAAAGGGGAAGGCAGTGACGATACGCCCCGCCGGGGTACGATCTTTACTTTGATCATTGTATTGGTGGCAGTGTGGTTTGGTGACCTCAACCTCATCGCCCCCATCCTTACCATGTTCTTTCTGACCACTTATGGAGTATTGAACATTACCGCCGGGACGGAACAATTTCTGAAAAGCCCTTCCTTCCGGCCCCGCTTTAAGGTTCACTGGTTGTTTTCCTTTGTCGGGGCTTTCGGTTGTACGGCAGTCATGATCCTGATCGATGCTACCGCTACGGCCGTAGCCATTGCTTTTATAGGACTTATCTTTTTTGGATTGAAAAAGCGGGAGCTGGTTTCCGTTTGGGGAAATGTGGGCCGCGGGGTGCGTATGGCGGTTATTCGTTCTACCCTGCTGCGCTTAAGTGAAGACCATGATCCTAAAAATTGGCGCCCCAACCCCATCGTCCTTGCTGGCTCACCTACCAAACGCTGGCACCTTATCGAGCTGGCCAACAACCTGGTACATAAACAAGGTATTCTTACCGTGGCCAGTATGATACCCGAAGATAGAATGGGGGAAGAGCAAATGAAGCGTTTAAAATCACACATTCGCAATTTTTTAAAGAAAAATGGAGTAGAAGGACTGGTAAAGGTAATGG
>CAZBIF010000178.1:3812-4828 GCA_964492055.1 uncultured Flavobacteriales bacterium | reverse complement strand
TTCCGCGCCCTACTGATGGCCGTGGCCGGAACAAGTGATTAAGTCGCTGTGTTTTGAGATAGCAGTCATCGTGTCTGTATCGATGGTGAATCCTAGCTGCGCCGAGAATCGTACTGCCCGCATCATACGGAGGGCGTCTTCGCTAAACCGTCTGACTGGATCACCAACGGTGCGTAGCCGCTTAGCCTCTAAATCCTTGATTCCATCATGTAAATCAACGATTTTTTTGCAAAATGCCAGCCCCAGTCCGGAACCGTCATACTCTTGCTGGGCGTGCAAACGCTTAAAGATTAAAAATATCTTTTCGTGATTTTTAGGGTCTATTCCAATACCTTCATCGCGAATGTGAAATATGATTTTATTATCGCTTTTTTCAGTTGAAATATAAATGTTGTTCTGTTTGTCTTTGTGGGAGAATTTTATGGCATTGGAGAGTAAATTACGCAGCAGCGTTTTGAACTCTACAGGATAAACCCTTACGGTAGGTAATTCTTCTACATGGAAATTCACCTGCTTTTGCTTTCTTAATAGATGAAGGTCCTCTGTGATCTCTTCAATGATCTGATTGGGGTTGACTTCAACCTTTTTTTCTTCACTTTTTCCCAGTCTGCTGAAATGATTTAGACCCACTATCATTTCATCCATTCGTGAGGTGGCCCTTTTTATAAAATCCATAAACTGCCCGCCCCTTTCATCCAACTTGTCCGCATAGTGTTTGTCCAGCAATTTCACAAAAGAATCAACTGACCTTAAGGGCTCGCGCAAGTCATGGGAAACGATATAGGTGAAATTTTCCAGATCGGTATTTTTGATTCGCAATTCCTCGATAACTATCTGTAACTGCTTTTCCAATAATATCTTTTCCGTTGTATCAACGATTTGTAAAGCATATTTGCGACTCTTCCCTTTTTTCTTTTTATCGATATTCGAAATGGAAGTCAACCCCCAAATCGTACGTGTATCACCTAATTGGAAAGGGACCTCTTCAAAGAATTCATGTCTTTTCCCTGCTAACA
>CAZBIF010000178.1:0-3802 GCA_964492055.1 uncultured Flavobacteriales bacterium | reverse complement strand
GGTATTGATATCAATAAATGTAAACTAAAAAAGTTTTTGCATATAAATTCAGGAATTATTTATACAGATTTTGATATTTTTTATTTATGGATTCTGGAACATCCTTGTGAAAGAGTTGATCGATAGTAAGTTCAGGGGATCTATTATCTACCCTGAACAGTTGCCGGAAAACTTTATTGCTTTCCAGCAATTCGCCACTTTCATGGATTACAGCCATGGCAATAGCAGACGATTTAAAAATGCGTTTGAATTTTCGCTGACTGTCCTCCAGGGCCTTCTGCTGTTTCTTCTGCTCATCAATGTCCTGAAAGCTTCCGTATACCAACAAGCATTGCCCCTCTAATACCACCGGGTAGCCAGTGGCCAGTATCCACTTTTTATTGCCCTTGGCAGTAATTATTTTAGATTCCTGTATATAAGGAGTATGATTTTGTATGGCCCTCCGAAAATTTTCTTGCATACTTTCCCTGTTCTTTTTCCCGTCATAGAAATTAATTCCATCTTCTAAACTGGGATTGTAATCAGGATCGTCGATCTCATGGATTTCCCTGGTGGTTTCAGACCAGAAGATTTTTTCTTCCTGTACATCATATTGCCAGTAACCGATCTTACCAACTGAACCGATCTTAACAAGGGCTTCTTCGTGAATTTTACTTTCTCCAATGTCACGGTAGATCACAGAGTACCCTTGTATTTTACCGTCCTTCTTTAAACTGCTGAAAGCTTCATTTACAAATAAAAGACGACCATTTTTCAACACCCGCCAGGTGTTGTGCTGGCACCTCCCTTTTTTACTTGCTACACTCAGGTTGTATTCAAGCTCATTCTTGGAGTCCGTAGGGTAAATAAAATTGAGATTTTTGCCCAGCATCGCCGTTTTAGCATAACCGAGTAATTCGGTCGCCCCCTGGTTCCAGGCCTGAATAGTTCCCTTATTATCTATTAAAAGCTGGGCATAATTGATTTCCTGCTCCAGTAATTCTTGTAAAGCTTTTGCTGAAGTTTCTTCTTTAAATATGCTCATCTGCTATATGTGGCAAACTTTCTGTTTAGTAGTACAACTATATTTGTAGTGATATGCTTACGAAAAAACAAGTAACAGCCTTTCTCTTTAAAATGTTGTTTTTTTCCCTGAATATCTTCTCTCAGGCCCTGGAAGATGAATTCATTTTGCAAAGTCATTATCTTCCTTTTGCCGATGGAGTTATCCGGGAAGTGCAAGAGCTAAAAGATGGCAACTACCGGCAGGCAAATATAGACTACCAGACAGAAAATGCGGTCTATCTGATAACTGAAGATTCACTTACTGCACTCAATCCGGATGATTACTGGGGTTTTATCCTTAACCATAAATTATACATCGCTTTTAATGGGAGTTTTTGGAAAGCCATACAAACCGGTACTATAACCCATTTTACGGCAGTGATCCGCTACTCCTTTGTTACCATGGATGCCTTTGGTTTTCCGGTAGAACAGGAAAGTACCCGCCTGGAGCATTTTTTTGCAGATCTGCATGACGGACATATATATCCCCTTACCGAAAATAATCTCGCACCCTATCTGGCGGGCGATAAAATCCTTTCACAACGCTTCAGCAAGGAGCGAAAACTTAGCATATCGCAACTAATTACCTATTTAAATGCATACAACCAGAAATTTCCCTTTTACCTGCCGCATACCAATTAAAAGTTTGTTGGTAGTCGGTTTGTGGTCAATCCTTACGCAAGGACAGGCCCAGCAATTGTCAACTACCATTGATTCTCAGGTAAAACTGGCTTTGCAAGCTTCGGCCATGGCGTGGAACAGGGGGGACTTGCCCGCTTATATGCAGGCTTATCACCGCTCAGATTCATTGCTCTTTATCGGAAGCCGGGGCCCAACTTACGGATGGGAAACCACCCTGGAGAATTACCGTCGATCTTATGCAGGAGAAGGGAAAATGGGGGTGTTGACTTTTCAGTTGATCAAAACTGAGGTGATCAGTGAAGAGGCTGTGTTTATGAGTGGAAAATGGAGCTTACGCCGCGAAAGTGACATGCCGGAAGGTTACTTCACCTTACTCTGGAAAAACATAGAGGGAGAATGGAAAATAGTTTATGATCATTCTTCCACTGCCACACCTTAAGGGAGATATTTCTTTCCCTTATATTTGCAGCTTTAGATGAAAGGCCGGCGATTAATACTCGATCAACCACAACTGCAATTAACCATTCAACGCCTTTGCTATCAGTTAATTGAAAATCACGATACATTTGAGGAATCCGTTATTTTAGGATTACAACCTCGGGGTATTTACCTGGCAGACCGGGTGCAGCAGGAACTATCTAACATTTTGCCTGAGGGCAATATTAAACTGGGCAGGCTGGATACGACCTTTTTCCGCGATGATTTCCGCCGCCGGGATAATCCATTGATCCCCAATAAAACCAACATTGATTTTATTATTGAAGATAAAAAGGTGATCCTGATAGATGATGTATTATTTACTGGCCGTACCATTCGTGCCGGGCTGGATGCCATGCTCGCCTATGGCCGCCCGTCCAGGGTGGAATTAATGGTATTGGTAGATCGCCGGTATAGCCGCCATCTTCCTATAGAACCCAAATACACCGGCCTGATGATCGATTCCCTGGAACGGGAAAGGGTGGAGGTAAAATGGGCAGCTGCGGGGGAAAAGGAAGAAGTGATCTTAACAGACATGGGAAATGGGTAAACTCAGTAGCCGACATCTTTTAGGCATCAAGGACCTTAATAAGGAGGATATTGAACTGATTTTTAAAACAGCCGACAACTTTAAGGAAGTTATTAACCGCCCCATTAAAAAAGTGCCTTCCCTTCGCGACATTACCATTGCCAATCTTTTTTTTGAAAACTCCACACGCACCAAACTCAGTTTTGAATTGGCGGAAAAAAGGCTCTCCGCCGATGTGATCAACTTTTCCGCTTCCGGCTCTTCGGTAAGTAAAGGGGAATCGTTGGTAGATACGGTAAATAATATCCTGGCCATGAAAGTGGATATGGTAGTGATGCGCCACGCTTATCCGGGGGCTTGTCAATTCCTAAGCCATCACATTGATGCACAAATCGTAAATGCCGGGGATGGCGCCCACGAACACCCCACCCAGGCTTTACTGGATGCTTATAGTATAGAGAAGAAGCTAGGTAGCCTGAAAGGTAAAAAAGTGGCTATTGTAGGGGATATTTTGCATTCCCGGGTGGCTTTATCCAATATTTTCTGTTTACAAAAAATGGGGGCAGAGGTAACGGTCTGTGGCCCACCCACCTTGCTGCCCAAATACATTAGTGCCTTGGGGGTGAAAACCACTTATCAGTTAAAGGAGGCTTTGGAGTGGGCGGATGTGGTGATGATGTTGAGGATTCAACTGGAGAGGCAAACTGCCGGAAAAGATGAGATCCCAAACTTTCCTTCCCTGCGGGAATACCATATGATGTACGGATTGACCTCTGAAAAATTAAAGGCGGTAAACAAAAGTCCGGTGATCATGCATCCCGGCCCCATCAATCGCGGAGTGGAAATTTCTTCCGAACTGGCTGATTCTTCCCAATCTATCATTTTAAACCAGGTAGAAAACGGGGTCGCCATCCGCATGGCGGTATTATATTTACTGGCTTCGGCCAGTTCATTCTAAAATTTGATATATTTGAACTCATGAGTTCGTCGGCCTACAGCATAGAGAAAAAGGATAAATATACCCTGATAACCGTACAGGAAGAGAAATTTACTGCCCGCATAGCGCCAGAATTAAAGACTGAACTGGTGTTGTTAAACAGCCAGGGTGTG
>CAZBIF010000177.1:828-5003 GCA_964492055.1 uncultured Flavobacteriales bacterium | reverse complement strand
TACCCTGGATGAAGCAGTCGATTTCCTGTTTATGGATGAACTGGAAAAAGGCCTGGGGGATATTGATGAGTCCCTCAATTAATGGCTTTGAATGTCCTCATTCTGGGGAGTGGTTCAGCTTTACCTACTTTAAATAGTAACCAAAGTGCCCAGGTTGTATCCACCCTTAATTCCTTGTACCTGGTAGATTGTGGGGAAGGCACGCAGATTGAACTTCGCCGGCGAAAAGTGCGCATGCAAAAGATCGACCGGGTGTTCATTTCCCATTTGCACGGGGATCATTTTTTCGGGCTGGTAGGATTGATATCCACCATGCATTTGCTGGGCCGGCAAAAAACTTTGCACATACACGGTCCTACCGCACTTCAGGAAATCATTGAGATCCAGTTTCGCAAAGCAGGAAGTCACCTTTCTTATGCAATGGAGTTTCATCCCGTAGAAAAGGGGGGAGAGCTGATTTATGAGGATAAATATGTAAGCGTGACTTCGCTGGAACTCAAACACCGCATTCCCACTTTGGCTTTCTATTCAGGGAAAAACCCAAGCCCCGCAAACTAAATCCGGAAGCTTTGCAAAGGCATGCGGTACCCAATTATGCCCGAAAGGGACTTACGGAGGGAAAGGATTATGTGAAGGAGGGAGGGCAGGTAGTATCTAATAGCGAACTCACCTTTGATCCTGAGCCACCTGATTCCTATGCCTACTGTTCGGATACAGCCTATCACGAACCTTTGATCGCTCAACTCAAAAATGTAGATCTTTTGTACCACGAGGCTACTTTTCTGGAAAGTGAGAGGGCTCGTGCTAAGATCACTTTTCATTCCACAGCAAAAGATGCAGCCACCATTGCCGATAAATCCGGGGCTGGCAAATTATTACTGGGCCATTTTTCCAATCGTTATGATGATAAAAGTTTGTTTCTAAAGGAAGCCAGACCGCTTTTCGCCGCTACTGAAATAGCGGAAGAAGGGGTGGTGTATGCTACTGATCTTTCTTTTCAAACTGAAGGCTAGCGGAATTGATGCAATAACGCAAACCGGTAGCCTCCCGGGGACCGTCCTGAAAAACATGTCCCAGATGTCCTTCACAATTACTGCACACCACCTCGCTGCGGATCATGCCGTGTGAATTATCGCGAATGAGTTTCACTGACTCACTGCTGATCACGTCGTAAAAGCTGGGCCATCCTGAGCCGGAATCGTACTTGGTTTCTGAGGTAAATAAATCCTGTCCACAAGCAGCACATTGGTAGACCCCTTTTTGCTTGTTGTGTAAAAGTTCACCGCTGAAGGGTGCTTCTGTGCCCTTCTCCGCCAGAATGCGTTTTTGCTCCTCCGTTAAGGTTTTTCGGTATTCCGCCTTCATTTTTTCCGGTGAGGATGTTTTTTTCTCCTGAAATTGCCTTTGCTGCGATGCTGAATAATTTTATACGCAGGCCCTTCCCCGATCCCTTCCGGATTTTTAATCTTAAGAATGGTTTTTTCCAGCAGTTGCTCAATGCGGTTAAAATCCTTCATGCCAGCTTCATCAATGAAAGTAAGACCTACCCCACTTGATTTAGCCCTCGCTGTTCGCCCCACCCGGTGTACATAATCTTCCGGGTCTCCCGGCACATCATAATTGATCACCAGGTCAATGTTGTCGATGTCTATACCACGGGAAATAATATCGGTAGCCACCAGTATGCGTAAGCGTTTGTTCTTGAACTGCCGTAATACTTCTTCACGCTGGTCCTGATCGAGGTCTGAGGAAATGCCATCGGCATCCATGCCCAGTTTATGTAAGCCTTTAACAATCTCCCGCACTTTGCTCTTGCGTGAGGTAAATATGATAATGCTGTTAAGTTCCTGTTTGTCTTTCAATAGGGATTGTAACAAAGGCAACTTCTGGCTGTCATAAGTCAGGTAGGCTGCCTGGAGGATCCCTTCAGCAGTTTTACTTACAGCGATATTGATCTCTACGGGGTCCTGCATTACTTTTTTCGCCAGGGACCTGATCTTTTCGGGCATGGTAGCCGAAAACATGATATTTTGCCGTTGTTTGGGCAGGTAATCGGCAATTTTTTTAATGTCATCCGAAAAACCCATATCCAGCATGCGGTCGGCCTCATCGAGGATAAAATGTTTTAGCTTGTCGAGCTTAACGTAATTGAGGTTTAGGTGCGATAGCAGGCGTCCGGGGGTCGCTATGATCACATTTGCCCCTTCGGTAAGGGCAGTTTTTTCCGCCTCAAAATCGCTACCACTGCCTCCGCCGTAAATGGCAATGGAAGAGGTACCAGTAAAATAGGAAAAACCTTCCATCTGCTGATCGATCTGCATGGCCAGTTCCCTTGTAGGGGCAATGATCAGTGCATTGGTAGCCTGAATATTATCTTTGGTGATCTTGTGCAGAATGGGCAAGAGGTAAGCGGCGGTCTTGCCGGTACCGGTCTGGGCCACAGCGATCACATCCTGGTCCTTTAAGATCTCGGGGATAGCCTGCTCCTGCACGGGGGTGGGTTCTTCAAAACGCATGGCGTCCAGGCCTTGCATTACTTCTTCGGTAAAGTGAAAATCGCTGAATTTCAAAGGCAATAAAAATTTAGGAATGGGTTTATTCTACTTCAAAGGATACTCTACGGTCGGCCCAGTCCAGATGTACCCTGCCGTCATCATCTATCTGGTAAGTGAGTTGTTCGGTAACTTCGATCTCTTCGGGTTTTACCTCCACTTTCAGGGCATCTTTGGTGCCATCGTGACTGTAAGCTCCCCATTGATTCGCTTCTGTATTGAAGACGAGCAACCATTCATCTTCTTCTTCGGGGACCACGAAGAATGCATAGCGACCCGCTTTCAGCTCTTCTCCGTTAATTTTTACATCCCGGTTGAAAGAAATGGTGGTGGCCTCATTGGCACCTGCGCGCCATAACTTCCCGTAAGGTACCAGCTCGCCATAAATTTGCCTTCCTCGAACCGAGGGGGCGCTGTAATCTATTGCAATGGTCAAGTCTCCTACCGTTTTTTCGACAGATTTCGGGGGACTTAAAGGTTTTTCTCCCTGGGCCATGCCCAGTTGGATGAAAAATGCCAGGCAAATAAATAGTAATACTTTAATTCTCATCAAGTAATTTTTCGCAAAGGTAAGGCATTTGCGTGAGTTCGGTGATTAAATCGGTAGCCGGGCTGTCAGAAGCGATCATAATGCAAATAAACCAAAGAAAGAGGGTTGCGGAAAAATTGTGTTTCTTTATAAGCGGTTAATGAACGTAGGGTAAACTACGTTCTACTTTTGGGTTGTTGACGGTAATTAGGCAACCTTCGTACAATGCATAAAAATAAAGTCAAACTTATAAGATTAAATGATTGTAAATAAATCGACATATATTTTATTAGGTATCTTACTCTTTTGCAAAATTCCGATTTGGTCTCAAGTTCAATTCTTGGGATTTAAACAAACACAATGTGCTACAGCAAAAGAATATTCGATAACTAACACCTATTGTGGCTCACATAGTTGGGGATATAATGTACTTAAGGGAGGTGTTTTGAGTTATGAGTCGCCTTGCCCTGGGGTGGGGGGAGAAGGTTATAGTGCTTACGATTTAAGGTTCTTAAATGATTCTGTCGGATTTTTATTGGAGTATGTCTCAACAAATGGCGGAGGTTCCCAAGCAATTAGAATTAAAAAGACAACTGATTATGGTATAACATGGAAAAGTTTTGTTTCATCTTTATTCTCCTACGGACCATCAACATTTATAACATATTACGTATTGAATCCAAGAGAAATAATATATGTTCGTGCACCAGAGTCTTATGCTCCATATCAAGGTTATGTGATAATTGATGGAATAGTAGACTCTGTTGATAATGATACAACAATTGTATTAAACAAAGTTGGTAATTCGGATTGTGGTATTGACACCCTTGAATTTAGTGTTAAATGGGGTAATGATACGGTGGATTATAAATTGGTACTTGAATTTAGTACCTTCTCCATTGAAGAAAAACAAGATACAGAAAATTATAAAATATATCCAAATCCTGCTACGAATGAGATTAACTTAAGATCGATTGAAAAAATTGACAAAATTGAGATATTTGAAATATCAGGAAAAAAGATAATGGCAATAACTAATTTCCAATCCAAACAACTTGATATTAGTGACCTAAGAAAAGGTATTTACATTTTAC
>CAZBIF010000177.1:0-818 GCA_964492055.1 uncultured Flavobacteriales bacterium | reverse complement strand
GATAAAATTGATGTTGATCAAAGAGTAACTACTGCCAACTTCAAATGAATCAGAAATCAGAACTTTTCTAAGGTTTAAATTCTAAAATCTAAAAATCTTATTTATAGCTTTTCTCTTATCATGCCTTAATTCCATCCAGCAATTTCAGCAAAATCCTGCAACCCTCCTGCATTTCTGCTTCTGAAATATTCAGGGGAGGGGCTATGCGAAAAGCATGCGGAGTAGAGAGAAACCAGAAAAGGATCAGCCCCCTCTTTAAAGCCTGCATCACTATTTGCTCCACCTGCTGAGGGTTGTCCAGTTCCACTGCCAGCATCAGGCCGATCTGCCGGATAGCTTTGATTTTCGGATGGCGTAGTTGGTTTTGGAGAAACTTTCCTTTGTTTTCTACATCCTTCAACCAATTTTCTTCCTTTAATAAGCGTAAACCTTCTGCTGCCGCTGCACATACCAGGGGATGTCCGCCAAAAGTTGTGATGTGTCCCAGACTGGGATTCTCACTAAACGCAGATATGAGCTCCCTCGAACCGGCCAGGCAACCGATGGGCATTCCTGCACCCAGGGCCTTTCCGAGGGTAAGTAGATCCGGTACTATTCCAAAAAGTTCAAAGGCTCCCCATTTTCCGCATCTTCCCAACCCACACTGAATCTCGTCGAGAATAAGTAAAGTTCCTTGCTCATCACATTTTCTCCGCAACGCTTTCATAAAGTCCAGATCCGGAATGCGCACGCCGGCATCTCCCTGTATGGTTTCCATGATCACCGCTGCGGTTTTAGTGGTGATGGATTGCAGGGCTTCAATTGCATTCCATTTGATA
>CAZBIF010000176.1:3070-5012 GCA_964492055.1 uncultured Flavobacteriales bacterium | reverse complement strand
ACTATTGCCCCTTCTGATAATTTAAACGCATTAAGCTGGACAGACAACACCCCCTGGTTTAATTCGGTTTATCGAATTTATCGCAGGGCCGAGGATTCACCAAGCTTTAGCCTACTGGATTCAACGGTAGTGCAATCCTATGTAGACCGAGGCTTGAGCAATGGCAAAGAATACTGTTATTATATTGAGTCATCCGGTTCTTACAGCCTGGCTTCCGTAGATAGTCCCCTTGTAAACCTTTCTCAGATTGCTTGTGGCGTTCCTGTAGATAATATAGCTCCTTGTTCTCCCAGCCTTTCCATTAACGCTATTTGCGAAGACAATCAGGCAACTTTAAAGTGGATCGTAGCCGAAGGGCCCTGCCGCTCAGACATTAGTTTTTATAATATATTGTATGCAAAAGATAAAAATAGCCCGTATGATACGATTGCCGTAATTAATGATACTTCCATTAGGCATTTTGAACCGGATCAGCAAGAGGTGTCAGGATGCTATCAGATAGCTACCGTTGATTCAGCGGGAAATCCCAGTACCAATAATCCGGTAGTTTGCGTACCTTATTGCCCGGTTTATGAACTGCCCAATGTGTTCACCCCGAACGGGGATTACTGGAATAATTTCTTTGCCCCAATTAAGAATCCTGATTTTCGTCATGTGGATTCAATTAATTTGCGGGTGTACAATCGCTGGGATCAATTGATCTTCCAGACTAAAGATCCAGAAATAAAGTGGGACGGACGCAATGCGAATTCCAATGAAATGAGTAGTGAGGGGGTCTACTTTTATATCTGCGAGGTTTTTGAAAAATCCGTTGATTCTACCTCGGTCCGTATTTTAAAAGGCACTATAACCATTGCTGATTCCAAACCTTTCAACAATACCGACTGATGTTTACAGGGATTATTGAAACCCAGGGTGTACTTAAAGCATTACATAAAGAAGGGCAAAACCTGAGGCTTACGGTGGGAACTCATTTTAGCAATGAACTCAAAATAGACCAGAGCCTTGCCCATAATGGGGTTTGCCTGACCGTTACCCGGGTAGACGGAGATCAATACGAGGTAATTGCCGTAAGGGAAACCTTGGAAAAATCAAACTTAGGGAGGTTGAAAAAGGGCGATGCAGTTAACCTGGAGCGTTGTGTACCCCTGAATGGTCGCATGGATGGACACGTAGTGCAAGGGCATGTAGATACTATTGCTAGGGTTCTATCCCTAAAAGAACAAGAGGGCAGTTGGGAATTTACCTTCCATCTAGCTCACCCTACGCCATTAATTGTGGAGAAAGGCAGCATTACCCTGAATGGTGTCAGCCTGACCGTATTTCAAATCGAAGACAATAAGTTTTCCGTGGCTATAATACCTTATACCTACGAACACACCAACTTTTCCACATTGATAGTAGGCGATGAGGTGAATGTGGAATTTGATATTTTCGGTAAATACGTAGCCAGGATAATGGAAGAAAGAAGTTAAAATACTTCTTTGGCAATCTGTTTTACCGCTTTTGACTTCCCCATGGTGTAATAATGAATGCAGGGTACGCCGTAATCCCTCAATTCCTTAGACTGCTGAATAGCCCATTCTACCCCTACCTGCCTTACTTCCTCATTGGATTGGCATTTTTCCAGCGCATCGGTTAGGTCAGCTGGCAGGTCTACTTTAAAGAATTTGGGAAGAAAAGAAATGTGGCGCATTGATTCTATGGGCTTCAAACCCGGTACAATGGGTACATTGATATCTGCCTTACGACAATCTTTCACAAAGCGGAAGAACTTTTCATTGTCGAAAAAGAGCTGGGTCACCACATAATGGGCCCCCGCATCGATCTTTTCCTTCAGCCTTCGAATGTCGGATTGCATATTTGGGGATTCAAAATGCTTTTCCGGATAACCGGCAACCCCTATGGAGAAATTGGTGGGGGTAGCATTTTCTATATTTTC
>CAZBIF010000176.1:0-3015 GCA_964492055.1 uncultured Flavobacteriales bacterium | reverse complement strand
TACAGGTAAATGCCTTTGTTGAGATCTACGATTTGCTTTACCAGATCTACGGCATATTTATTACCCCCTTCTTCAGGAACAAAGTGGGTCTCCGTTTTAATGGGATCACCACGTAAGGCGAGCACATTGTCTATCCCAAGAAAATTCAGGTCGATCAGGGCATTTTCGGTCTCTTCTTTCGAAAAACCCCCGCAAATCAGGTGAGGCACGGCTTCCAGATTTGTTTTTAATGGCCGCACAAATGCCCACCGTACCCGGACGCTTTTTTATCGCTATCTTCTCCAGGTATCCTTTCTCCCTCCTTTTGTAAATAAATTCCTCCCGGTGGTAGGTTACGTTTACAAATGCAGGATCAAATTCCAGCAAGGGATCAATCCCATCGTAAATGGATTGAATGCTTTTCCCTTTTAAGGGGGGCAAGAGTTCAAATGAAAAGAGGGTCTTTTTGGTTTTTTCTAAGGTTTCTATAACCTTCATAATAAAATTTAAATGGGCAAAAATACAAAAGCGGAGCCCTGTTTACAGGGTTCCGCTTTTTTTATTGGTTTAAGTATAATCAGTTTCTGATAATGGTAAAGGATCCTTTCCGGATTTCACCCGTCTCTTCATCATTTATATGCAGGATGTAGAAATAGGTACCTGCCTTATAGTCCTCACCTGTCCAATCGTTTGAATAATCCGGGTCCTCATAGATCTTCTCCCCCCATCGGTTGAATATTTGCAGCAAACTTCCCGGATAAACCTCTAACAAATCGAAGCGCAGCAGGTCATTGATACCATCCCCGTTGGGGGTGAAGACATTCACCGGTTTAATTATGATCTCGCAAGCTTCCGCCCAGACCGTGTCACTGTATTTACAAATGGCATCATCATCTACCCCGGTTAAGGCCGCTCTCACCTCTATGGTTTTTTGTGGGCCAATCGCAGTATGGTGCAAGCCCCATTGTCCCCGGGCAGTATCAAATTCGGTGGTCACGTAATTACCGTACTGATCAATTTCCCTCACTTCATAAGTATTGTACCCCTCAATTTCCGGCCAGAAAAAGGTCTGCTCTATCCGCCCGTTTGAATAGGTAATCTGGGTACAGGTAGGTTTGCTCATTACCGGTTTTTCAAAAATATTCACGAACAGGCTGTCTTTTTCCGTACACACCATATTTGCCGTGGTTTTGGTCACCTGTAATTTGTACTTTCCGGAAGTTGTTACCTCATGGATATTGGTATCAATACCCACAGGATTGCCATCCAGGGTCCATTGGTAATCGATTTGATCCGGTAAATAATATTTGGCATCGTTTACCATCACAAATTGCTCCGTTTCACAAATGGAGGTATCGTAGTTGAGCGGGTTCAAACCAGAAGTGCTCTTTGCTTTAAGCTCTGCCGTAACCTTTTCCCGCAAAATGTTGAAACTATCACTCTTAGGACAATATTCAAGCGGATCAGAGCCAATTATGGGCAGTTGAAATTTCAAATAATAACGGTTTAGGGAATAATCATTTCCTTTAAATTCCCTGAAACTTGCATTGGTGTTGTGTACTGCCTTGAAGTTATCCACCACTTGCCAGGTTGTGGGATCCCATATTGAATTTTGATCCGGATCATATTGCCTCCACACAAAATCCTTGGCCCCGCTTTGTTGGGCAAAAGCTGTAAGATCAATTACCGGCAGATCTTCATTGGGACAAAGGTCATAATCTTTGAATTGGTAGGTAACCGGGGGGGCCTGATTTATTTCTACAAAAAAATCATCCTCATCATAGCAAACCTGGGTGATCAATTGTTCGCCCGTAGCCGGATCCCGATAGCCTACATCAGCCCCAACCCCCACAGTCCATAAACCGGGATAATCCTTTCCGTTGACCCGCAGGCTTATTTTAGAAGGCCCACCTTCAGCCTTATCATAAAAGGTTATTGGCGGATCGCCCTGGTTATTTCCGTTAAATTTCCAGGTATATACATCAGGCAGGCGGTTGGTCAGGGATTGAATACCCGGAAGGTAAACCCTGGCTGTATCTGCATCACCGGTATTACAATAGTCGTAACCACCAGGTTGATGATTATAGACATAGTTGTCATTTACGTA
Organism: uncultured Flavobacteriales bacterium; assembly: GCA_964492055.1. Lineage (GTDB taxonomy): Bacteria > Bacteroidota > Bacteroidia > Flavobacteriales_E > Vicingaceae > CAZBIF01. The sequence continues at coordinate 929 of CAZBIF010000176.1, read as the reverse complement.
AATGCGGCCGTATTGCACATTTTCCTCCACTGCTTGTCCGCACCGATTGACCAGGGTATTACCATCTTTCTCTCCCCGGCGGATAATAAAATTATGGTATCCGGGTTGCAGGGGGCGGTTGAACTCTACCCGCATCAGGGTAAATTCCCCGAAGTTATCACAATTTTCAGCGCTTACCCTGAAAGGCTTGACCCTTGAAAAAGAAGTATCCTTTCCGTTATCAAACTTCCCGTCCCATTCAAAACGCAATCCGGCATCATAGCCGAAAGGATCCAGGGTATTGCAACGCACCGGCTCGGAAAGTTCAATATAAATGATCTGTGTGGCACAATCGAATTCAGATGCATCGTAGGTGGCATTGTAGGTACTTTGAAAAGAAGGGGTGAGTTGATTGGGAGGAACGGTAAATTCCCCTATATCAAAATCGGGAGTCCTATCTACACACTGGTTATCCACAATGAAACGATATTCCCTGCGGGTACGGGAAACCAGGAATCCATTGGGATTGGGAACGATCACATCCACCAATTGGGAAGGATCCGTACAGGGAGGATTGGGGCACTGCTGATCAATCCGGAAGCCGTCTTTGTATTCGTTGATCTCAATCCCTACAATTGCTGAAAAATTAGTGGTGGGCTTCATGGTAATAATGCCTTTTTCTTCGTCCAGCTCAAAGGGCTTGGCAGGTAAGGGATAGGTGGGGGAGTAAATGGGAAGCTGGTAATCCACGCCCCGGGTTACGTCATATTCCGGACGGAAAAATTGAAATTCAAAACGGTCATTTTCACCCGGTTCATCATAAGCCCTCAATTCATATTCATAATTGTCCCCTCTACAGAAAGCACCTACCGGTGGGGGGTAACCAAATTGCACGGTACGATTGGTCTGTACCGGATTTACGGGGGGTTGGTTATCTACCATACTTCCAA
>CAZBIF010000175.1:2900-5055 GCA_964492055.1 uncultured Flavobacteriales bacterium | reverse complement strand
TATTTAAAGGGCTTTATTCATTACCGTTTTAAACCTCACTACTACCAAAGTCTACAGCTCTTTATAAGTTTGATCTGATTTGCTTATTTTTGAACTGTTGACTGTTCTTTTTAGGTCTGTTAGCTAACCAATCCCAAGGTGGTTATAGTTGATTTTTCACTATTCAATTACACTTGTAAATGAAAACTGTATTACTACTCTTAATCTCAATAGCTCTTTTTTGTGATGCACCAAATCTTTATTCCCAGCAATTCGAATGGGTAGCCAACCAAAGGGGGAACAATACCATTCGAGCGGTAGCTGTAACTACTGACACCTGGGATGATGTACTGCTTACCGGTTTTTTTAGGGACAGTATAGATGTTGACCCAGACATGGGCAAGAAATTTATGCTTTATTCCAACGGAGGTTATAATATATATTTTGTCCGGTATAGTGGGAAGGGAAAATTACTATCCGCTTTTTCGATTGGGGGAAGTGGAAATGATATAGGCAGGCAACTAATGGTAGATGATTTTGACAATTTTTACATTGGAGGATATTTTTCATCTACGGTTGATTTTGACCCGGATACTTCTAGTCAAAATCTAAAATTTATTTGAAGATATGGATTTTGATCCGGGAGTGAATACCAGAACCGTAACCCATGCCGGAGGTGGAGACACTTATTTAGTCAGATATGACTCCAGTGGCAAGTTCGATTATGTCGTGCCTCTGGGTTCCTCCGGTCAGGATATTGCTAATGGGCTTGCATTAACCACCCAAAACCGGGTTCTATTGGCTGGCGCATTCAGCAGCTCCCTGGATTTTGACCCTTCCGCCTCTACTTATCGGTTAAGTTCAGCAGGTGATTATGATGGTTTTATCCTGTCTATCAATAATTGCGTTACCAGCTACGACACAACTTATCAAATCGGCTGTAAATCCTATACTTCACCCAGTGGAAAATATACCTGGATTTCTTCCGGAAGCTATAGTGATACCATGCTATCTGTATCTGCCTGTGACAGTATTATCAATATTAATCTCATTGTCGTTAAACCCAATACGACGGTCACCGCTAATGACCCGGTTTTAAGCAGCAATGCCACCGGCGTTTCCTATCAATGGTTGGATTGCAATAATTCTTATGCACCCATTTTAGGAGAAACCAAAAAATCCTTCACTGCTTCAGCAAATGGTAGCTATGCAGTGGAAGTAACACAAAATAGATGCGCTGACACCTCTGCCTGTTATCAGGTAATTACTATCGGTTTGGAAGGTATTCCTGCGCGAGATGAGATAACGATCTATCCCAACCCCATCAAAAATGCAATTTATTTTGAATTCCCGAATACAGCAGATTACGTGGAAATAGAGCTGTATGATGGCTTAGGTAAGCAATTAATGAGGATTAGCGAAAAAGGAGAAATGTTGTTTTATTTAAATACATCTTCATTATCCCCGGGCATTTATTTTGTAAAATATTCTATCGGGGATAACAGTAGAGGCATAAAGAAAATATTAAAGGTCCATTAATCTTTCCATTTAGGAGCTAAATGAAAGTCAAAATTGCCTGGTATAGCTCGCAAAAGGTAAAACTGTTACAAATCCATACGGAAATGTTATTAATCCAATATCAAAGGCGCTTTTCCGGGAAAGGATACGTATCCCATGAATCCCAATCGCGAATAAATCTCCATCTATGGGCGGTAATATATAATTTTCAGTCATCAAGGCTATGCTATTGCTTATTCGATGATGCGCCGCAATAGTCGTTAAAGGAGCCTCACTAAATTCCCTATCAAATATTGCATAGCCAAGCCCCACAGTTAAATTGGTTTCATTACTACCCAATGTAGCTCCCCCATAGGCAAAAGAGGCTGTACCTAAATCCGCTATACCTGCAATTACAACCCCACCTCCCAGATGAATATCCTCTCCTAATTGAAAACCGGCTTTTGGTGCAATAAACCAAATGGGAGCGCCATAGATCAGGGAAAGCATTTCGAATCCCCCGCCTATGGAGAAATTTTCTGTCAGGCCGTAATTGAAAAAATGAGCGAATAATAAGGTATTCCGGTAATAAGCCTTTCCCTTCTCTATAGGTACCGCTGAAGGAAAAAGGAAATACTTACTGTAACCTATATCTTTTTCCGCAAACTTTTCCATTTTA
>CAZBIF010000175.1:1950-2873 GCA_964492055.1 uncultured Flavobacteriales bacterium | reverse complement strand
CAATGGATTTAATACTCTCCGTATTCAAGACTATTTCACCCTCCTTAAGTTTAAGGTAGACTTTATTTTTATCCTGATCGATCAATTCACCCCGGTAAACCTGTCCCTCTTTCGTCTCTACTTCAACAAGCTTACTTTGTTTAAGGGTATCATCATTTGCCTGAGCAAATAAGCCTGCGCAAACAATGCAGGACAGAAGGAGCAAGTAAATTCGAAGTACCATGCTAAGTAGTATAAATAAGCGAAGCCTGCTTATGTCAGATCACATCTACATCCACGGATAATCTGATAGACTTGAAGCGGTCATCGGCAGTAATTTCAGCTATTATTTCAGCTAAAATAGTTTTACTTTTTGTCAGGGAGTCTTTTTTTTCCAACTTTAACAGGAGTTGCTGTAAAAAGTAATTGCGTATCCTGCCAATGGGGGGAACCTCCGGCCCCAGAAGCCGCGAACCGAACTGTTTTCTCAGCTTTTCACCTAAATGGTTGGCGGCCGTGGCTGCTTTATCCTTATCCTTATGTTTTAAGGTAAGTTGAATAAGCCTGTAAAAGGGAGGATATCTGAAGTTCCTGCGGTCAATAAGTTCATTTTTGAACATACCCTCGTAGTCGTGGTCAATCACCTGACGGATAACCTGATGATGCGGGTTATAAGTCTGGATCAGTACCTTGCCGCGTTCGCCTTTTCGGCCGGCCCTGCCTGCCACCTGGCTCATCAGTTGATAGGAGCGCTCATAGGCCCTGAAATCCGGGAATTGCAGCATTTGGTCCGCGTTGAGAATTCCCACCAGTCCCACATCTTCGAAATCCAACCCTTTGGTCACCATTTGCGTCCCCACCAGGATGTCAATTTCCTTTTCCTGAAAGCTGCCCAGGATCTGATAATAGGCTTTCTTGGCCCGGGTGGTATCCAGGTCCATGCG
>CAZBIF010000175.1:0-1940 GCA_964492055.1 uncultured Flavobacteriales bacterium | reverse complement strand
TCTTCGATCTTCTCTGTACCAAACCCTTTCATGCGCAAATTCTGATCTCCGCAGGCTTCGCATTTTCCTGAAAGCTTATATCTGAAACCACAGTAATGGCAGATCAATTCCTGTTTCAGCTTATGGTAGGTCAGGCTTACATCGCAGTTTTTACAGGCAGGTACATGACCACAGGTTTCACAAAGAAGGATGGGTGAAAAGCCCCGCCGGTTTTGAAAGAGGATGATCTGTTTATCAGCTTGTAAGGTGTCTTCCATCATTTTCAGTAATTCTTCTGAAAAATGAGACTTCATCTTTTTCTTCCTGCTCGCCTCCTTAATATCAGCCACCAATATCTCGGGTAACTGAATATTCCCGAATCGCTGCTTCAATTCCACCAGCCCATATTTCCCCTCCCTGGCATGCTGATAACTTTCAACCGAAGGAGTTGCAGACCCAAGCACCACCTTAGCTTGTTGCATGTGCGCAAGATAAATGGCCGCATCCCGACCGTGGTAGCGCGGAGCTGGATCATATTGCTTGAATGATGTTTCATGTTCCTCATCGATGATCAGCAGACCCAATTTTTGAAAGGGGAGAAAAACCGCCGAACGGGCACCAAGAATGATTTGAAAAGGGGACTCTTCTCTTGCATCAAAAGCCAGCACTTTATTCCATACCTCCACCCTTTCGTTCTCGTTGAACCTCGAATGGTAAACCCCCACCTTCTCCCCGAATATGGCCTGTAAACGCTGCACGATCTGTGTGGTAAGGGCTATTTCCGGCAGTAGATACAGAACCTGTTTTCCCTCATCAAGGGCGTTTTTTATCAATTCGATGTAAATCTCCGTTTTGCCTGAGGAAGTTACCCCGTGCAATAAAACTACCTGACCTTTCCGGTGGATTTCATTAATCTCATCGAACGCTTTCTGCTGTGCTGCACTTAATTCCTTCCGGCTTTCACTGGCTTCTTCGCCTTGTAACCTTCCGGCCTCTACCTGATAAACTTCTACAATTTGCTTTTTTTCCAGTTCACGAAGTATTCCCGAACTAGCTTTACTTACCTTCTGCAAGGCGCTTTTTTTTACGGCTTGCTGATCAGAGGAAAAATGCCGGCTCAACTGCATGTAATTCATCAATACTTCCAGTTGTCTGGGTGCCCGCTCCAGTTGGTCAAAGGCCTGTTTAAGCAATGCTTCCTGCTGAAGGCGGGGGTGAAGTTTTACGTAATCTACCAACTTGGGCCGGTAGCGTTGCCGGATTTCTTCCTCAGCCATGATGGCTTTCTTGTTGATCAGGTTCTTAATGCGAGGTTGCACATGCTTAATTTGCAGAATATCAGATATTTCAGCAAGACTTAAGACATTTCGTAATTCCAGCGCTTCCACCACCAGGTATTCATCATCCTCCAGATCAGGAAGTACTTTCTGATATTCCGGGTGTAATAGCAGACGGGTTTCACTAGCCAGTCGCAAACCGGCTGGTAAGGCGGCAATCATCACTTCCCCCATAGTAGCCATATAGTATTCGGCCAGCCATTGCCAGAAGGTAAATTGTTTTTCGGTTACGATCGGGGATTCGTCAACAACAGATAGGATATACTTAGCCTGGTAACGTTCCGGGGCCTGATGGTGCATGCGGGCCACCAGGGCTGCGTACTGTTTGCTTCCCTTGCCGAACTGAACAATCAGGCGCTTGCCTATTGCAATATCTTGTTGCCAATCCCTGGGCACCCGGTAGGTATAGGTTTGAGGTATCGCCAGGGGCAAAATGAGGTCTACAAAAAGGGTCTTTTCAGCTGAAATAAGGGTAAAATTTGGCCTTAAATTTAGACATTGAGCGAATTACAGAGAAAGGATTTCCGCTAATTGCAACAGATCACGGTTAATCTCATGGTGGTGCTTGATCGCTTTGGCAAACGGGGTATAGGCCAGCTGGCGGTTTATCAACCCGACCATCTC
>CAZBIF010000174.1:0-5069 GCA_964492055.1 uncultured Flavobacteriales bacterium | reverse complement strand
TGATCTTCGCATCAGGAGAATGTTTGATGATGTTTTCTGTAACCGATTTTACGATCCCTGCATTGGTGGCGATCAAATCGTCACGGCTCATGCCCGGCTTACGCGGAATCCCCGAGGTGATCACTACCACTTCGGAATTAGCTGTTTTATCATAATCATTAGTGGAACCAATGGTGCGGGTATCGTAGAGGTTGATAGGAGAAGTTTCCCAGATGTCGAGGGCCTTGCCTTCGGCCAGGCCTTCTTTGATATCTACCAGCACCACTTCATTGGCTAGCTCTTTATGGGCTATTACATTAGCACAGGTGGCACCTACATTTCCGGCGCCCACAACGGTTACTTTCATGGGGATCTATTTTAAAATATGTATTGTTTTATTTGGGCCTGCTAAATTAAAGATTGACCCAGGTATATAAAAACTTCCGTTGGACAAAATTTTAGTTACAAAAGCAACCTTTGAATAACTTAGCGTCTATAAGCAAGAATACTTGATGGATTTTAATGACCAGCAGGAAGTAAAACGATTGGTGGAGGGATGTGTGAAGAAAAACGCTGACTGCCAGAAGATACTGTACAAAGCCATGTATGGTCCGATGATGGCGGTTTGTTACCGTTACGCAAGACGCCCGGAAGATGCCAAAGACCTGTTTCAGGAAGGATTCATAAAAGTGTTCAACAAAATTGAAAAGTACAATTTCAAAGGTTCTTTGCAAGGATGGATCAGGCGAATAATGATAAATCACGCGATTGATCATTACCGCAAACAAAAGGATAAGTACAGCATGAGCGAGAGCATGTTGGAAGCGGAAAGGATACCGGAAGAGGAAGTTGAAACTTCCCTGATCGGGGATATGACCGCCAAACAACTGCTGCAATTTGTACAACAGCTTTCCCCTGTTTATAAGCAGGTATTTAACATGTATGTACTGGACGGATACACCCACGGGGAGATCTCAGAAATCCTGGGGATCAGTGAAGGTACCTCCAAATCCAATTTATCCAAGGCCAAGAGCAATTTGAAAAAAATGATATTGAACCAACTGACGAACACATGAAGGAGAATTTGAACAGGGAAGAGCAAGCGTTTAAAGACAAACTGGAAGAACTGGAGTTTGCCTATCAGGAAAGCGACTGGTTGCAGATCAAAGATCAGCTTGGTGGGGCCAACCCTTCCGTTTTTCAAAAATACGGGAAAGGCCTGGCTATTGCTGTCAGTGGACTGGCTCTTGTAGGCGTAGGTTATTTTGCCCTGGTAGAAGAAAAGACCACACCACTCAGGCAAACTGAAAAGCAAAAGGTGGAAATGCCAGCCCCTGCAAAAAAGCAGGAAGGAAAAAGTAGTAAAGGAAGAGCCCCAGATAGCATCGCAAACAACCCCTATCAAGCCAGAGGATGAGCAAGCGCCTGAAGGCACCCCTGCTAATGAGAGAGAGGAAACCTCCAGGTCATTTCCAATCAATGATAATAAAATCACTTATGAAATACAGCATATCCTCATTCAAGGTGATCTATGTAGTGGTAATACCATTGAACTGAGAGGGATATTCAAAGAGGCCGTAGCAAGTGATATTGCCTATAGCTGGATGGTGAACGGGGAAAATTTCCGGACTGAAAAACCGGAATTGGAATACACCATTCCTTCCCAGGCTACTCAGTTAAAAGTGGAGCTTTCAGCCGGTGAACTGCCGGTGTATGAGAAAAAGTGGGAAATCCACACTCTGCCAAAAATTGATTTCTCTTACGAGGACATGGAGTCGCCTTATGAGGACCTTTCTATGCTATTGAAAGCTAAGCCGGTGGATGACCAGCTAACCTACAAATGGGTGATTGAAGATAACCTGGATTCCAAAAAGCGGGAATTGGCTGGGCAGCATGCCACCTTTAGGTTCAGTAATGAAGGCGTATACGATGTACAATTGACGGCGACCAGCCAGGCAGGTTGCCAGCTGGAGATCAGCAAGCCGGTAGCGGTACTCAGGCAGTTCGATCCGCTTGCTCCCAATGCTTTCACTCCCAATGCCAACCGAAAAAACGAAACGTTTATACCGGTAGGGTTTACGGAAAGGGAGGATCAGTTCAAAATGGAAATTTTTAACCGGCATGGGGATTTGATATACAAAACCCTATCCACCGCCCAGCCCTGGAACGGAAGAGTAAACAACAGCGGTGCACTGTCACCGGAAGGTACTTACATATGGAAAGTTACCATCAGAAACAAGGAAGGAAATGAAGCGGTTTTCACCGACCGCTTCAGGCTACTGCTCTTGTAAGGATGAGTAGGATGATTGGTGAGTTGAAAACCCCGGCTTGCATTAAGCCGGGGTTTTTATTTGTAGTTCTACTGCGAATGAATATTTTTTAATTTTTATGTATGATCTTTTCCTTAGGGGGCAGGCAAATTCTATTTGGACAGATCCACCCCTTTAAAACGCATCGAATTATATGACATAAGTGGAAAATTGTTGGTAGGGTACCATACTGATCAAAATGCTTTTGAGTTGCCGGAAAATGCCGGGATATATCTGCTCCGCCTGGAAGATAAGCAGGGCAGGGTGGTATTTAAAAAGGTGGTGAAACGGTAATAAATGTGGCTTTAGTCGGTGTAAGATTGCGTCTCCCGATCCCGATAGCTAATCGGGACGTGATCGCAATGACTAAAGCCTAAACGATAAACCCTGACAGGTTTCGGGTAGGCTAAACTCTTCCAAGGAAAAATGCTAAATCAGATTAAAATCAAATATCCACATTGGCATACTTGGCGTTCTTCTCGATAAACTCCCTGCGGGGAGGAACTTCATCACCCATCAGCATGGAAAAAATGCGGTCTGCCTCGGCGGCGCTGTCCACCGATACTTGCCGCAGTGTGCGGCTGGAGGGATCCATGGTGGTGCTCCACAATTGTTCGGCATTCATCTCCCCCAGACCTTTGTAGCGTTGCACCCCCACACTGGATTCTTTGCCGCTGCCTTTCATTTCGGCAATAGCGCGGTCGCGTTCCTCATCGCTCCAGCAGTATTGCGACTGGCTGCCTTTTTTCACCAGGTACAATGGTGGGGTGGCAATATAAATGTTACCTCCTTCCACCAGTTCTTTCATGTGGCGGAAGAAAAAGGTGAGGATCAGGGTTTCAATATGACTACCGTCCACATCGGCATCACACATGATGATCACTTTATGGTAGCGCAGCCGGCTCACATCCAGGGCCTTACTATCTTCTTCCGTGCCCAGCTTTACCCCAAGGGCGGTATAAATATTCTTGATCTCTTCGTTTTCAAAGATCTTATGCTGCATGGCCTTCTCCACATTGAGGATCTTTCCCCGCAGGGGCATGATGGCCTGAAATTTACGGTCTCGGCCTTGCTTGGCCGTACCTCCCGCAGAATCACCCTCCACCAGATAGATCTCACATTGGGCAGGGTCTTTCTCGGAGCAATCAGCGAGCTTACCTGGCAGTCCGGAGCCGCTCATCACGTTCTTCCGCTGTACCATTTCCCGGGCCTTACGGGCCGCATGCCTGGCCTGTGCAGCTATAATTACTTTCTGCACGATGGTTTTAGCTTCTTTGGGATGCTCCTCCAGGTAATTGCTCAGCATTTCACCCACAGCCACATCCACCGCACCGATCACTTCTTTGTTTCCCAGTTTGGTTTTGGTCTGCCCTTCAAATTGAGGTTCCTGTACTTTAACAGAAACCACCGCGGTCAATCCCTCGCGGAAATCATCCCCGCTGATGTCAAACTTCAGTTTGGTCAGCATGCCTGAATCATCAGCATACTTTTTTAAGGTACGGGTCAGTCCACGGCGAAAACCTGCCAGGTGGGTACCCCCTTCATGGGTATTGATATTATTTACATAGGAATGGATATTTTCGGAATAGGAGGTATTATAGGTCATGGCCACTTCTACCGGCACACCGTTTTTCTCCCCATCCATATTGATCACATCGGGGATGAGTTGCTCACGCGCCTGATCCAGAAAAGCCACAAACTCATTCAATCCTTCTTCAGAAAAGAAAGTCTCGGTGATGTGGTTGCCCTCATCATCCACTTCCCGCTCATCTACGATCGTCAGGCGAATGCCTTTGTTCAAAAAGGCCAGTTCGCGCAAGCGCGAAGACAAGGTGTCATAATTATATTCTACCTCTTCGAAGATACTGGAGTCGGGCCAGAAGGTAACTTTCGTACCGGAAAGTTTGGTTTCCCCCACTTCCTTTACGTCATACTGTGGAATACCGGTTTTGTATTCCTGCATGTATATAGTGCCTTTGCGGTGTACCTCAGCGATCAACTTAATGGAAAGGGCGTTCACACAACTCACTCCTACTCCGTGCAATCCACCTGAAACTTTATAGGTATCCTTATCGAATTTACCTCCGGCATGCAATACGGTCATCACCACTTCCAGGGCGGACTTTCCCTCCTTCTGGTGCATGTCCACCGGGATGCCCCTGCCGTTGTCCACCACACATATGGAGTTATCCTCCTGAATGGTCACGGTTATATCGTCACAATAGCCGGCGAGGGCCTCATCTATGGAGTTATCCACCCCCTCATATACCATGTGGTGCAAGCCGCGAATGCCCACATCCCCGATATACATGGCTGGACGCTTTCGCACCGCTTCCAGGCCTTCAAGCACCTGGATGTTCGAGGCGGAATAATCTTTCTTTTCTTCTTTGCTATCGCTCATAAAGGTTGGTTAAATCACGCATTTACAAAGATACTCAATAGGCTGCGGCAGACGGTATAAATCGAGGGTAAAAAAGTCGCTTTTATTAACAACTAATCAACACGTAGAGCACTATCTGTCAGTATTTTAGAAACCGTAAGTAAAGCCTCCGAGCACATTAAAGCCCTGTACCGGATAATCCTGGTATTTTTCATAGCGTATGCCGCCGATGTTATTGAAATTCAGGTAAGCGGAAAGTCGCTTGGTATAGCGGTATTCAAAACCCAGGTTGGCATCGAAAATAGGATCCAGGGTCTCAATGGCCAAAGCCGGCTGGGAAAGCTCAGCAGAATAAAGCGGGGCGTATTGTTCACCCCAGTAGAATAAATCTGCCTTGACAA
>CAZBIF010000173.1:4754-5101 GCA_964492055.1 uncultured Flavobacteriales bacterium | reverse complement strand
ATCAATTCCACCCATTTCAGTTGGGGGTATTCCTTGGTTTTCCAAACCGATGCAGGGGCAATGCACAAGTATGGGCGATCCTGATATTTTTTAACAAACTCATAGTCTGCCTCTGTAGGATACAATCTCGGACGCACATAGGTTTTATCGGTAAGGTCTACCACCAGCGATAAATTGCGGCTGGTTTCATGCTGACCAAGGAGCCGGTGACCAATTTTTTTCTGATAGGTAAAAGACCATGGATTTTTGGCAAATCCGATCTTGATTCGGGCGCCCGATAAGGCAGAAAGCAGACCGGCAGCAAAAAACCGCTGTATATTGATTATGCAGTCATATTTGTAATAACG
>CAZBIF010000173.1:0-4744 GCA_964492055.1 uncultured Flavobacteriales bacterium | reverse complement strand
CACCTGATAAATCAACTTAAGCAAATTGCCATACTTGTTATTTTTTTTGTCCCATATCCAAACCTTCCTCAGGTGGGGGTGGCCTTCCAGCAAACCTTCGTTTCCTTTGCGCAACATAAAGTCTATGTCAGCAGTGGGATAAAATTCCTTTAGTTTCTCGATCACCGGTGTGGCCAGCACTACGTCGCCGATAAAAGCAGTCTGTATGATCAAAAAACTTTTCATCAGGCTTAAACAGCTACCTCAAATTCACGCAAGGCTTCGTTCAGGGAAGTTTTCTGATCGGTACTTTCCTTTCTCTGCCCGATGATGAGGGCACAGGGCACCTGGTAGGAACCGGCCGCAAACTCTTTGGTATAACTGCCGGGGATCACCACGGAACGTGCAGGAACCTTACCGGTAAATTCTTTGGGAGTGGAGGTACTCACGTCAATGATCTTGGTGGTTTTAGTCAGAACTACATTGGCTCCCAGCACTACTTCTTTTTCCAGGTGAACACCTTCCACCACAATGCAGCGGCTACCAATGAAGCAACCGTCTTCCACGATCACCGGGGACGCTTGCAGGGGCTCCAGTACCCCACCAATACCTACTCCTCCGCTCAGATGAACGTTTTTTCCGATTTGTGCACAACTGCCAACGGTAGCCCAGGTATCTACCATGGTACCGCTATCAACATAAGCTCCGATATTAATATAGGAAGGCATCATGATCACCCCTTTGGCAACGTAAGCACCATAGCGGGCAATAGCATGAGGTACCACCCTGATCCCCTTGGCTGCATAATTGCTTTTTAAAGCCATTTTATCGTGAAACTCAAAGGGGCCTACCTCAATAGTTTCCATTTTTCGAATAGGGAAATATAGCACCACCGCTTTTTTTACCCATTCATTTACCTGCCAGCCATCCTGATTTGGTTCTGCACATCGCAGTTTTCCTTCATCAATGGCTTGAATCGTCTGCTCAATTGCATTTACCGTAGCTTTTTCCTTTAACAACTCCCGGTTTTCCCAGGCTTCTTCAATTTTCTTTCTGTTTGCTTCCATGCTTCTGTTTCGGCTTCAAAAATAAGGCTTCCAGTTGCGAAGTACTTGCTTCCCAGCTATATTTAGAAGAAATATATGCATAACCCCTCGTGGCTAATTTTTCAGCTTTTGAGGGATGGGTAAGCAGGTCGATGATGTGACGGGCAAAGGCGTGCTGATCTTCGCCGATCCGTATTTCCTCTTCCGGATAAGCCTTGAGGGCATTGTTAGCAAGCGGGGTGGTGATACAGGGAAGTTTCATGGCCATGGCTTCAAGTAATTTGTTTTGTAGGCCTGTACCAATCCACATGGGTGCTACAAATAACCTGGCTTGGTTGTAATTTTCCCTTATGTCATCAACCCAGCCGGTAACCGCAACCCGCTCATCTTTTAACTTTTCCACTGCCCTGGCGGGACTTGCCCCGGCCAGGCTAACAGTGGTATTAGGTAGTTTTTCCCAAACAAGCGGCATGATCTTCTCTACCAGGTATTCGGCAGCAAGAATATTAGGAGGATAGGACATGTTACCAGTGAATAATATATCCGTGGTTTTCTTTCTTGGTTGCGGTTGAAAATAATCCTGATCTACACCGTTTTTTACGATCTGGATCTGTTCGTTCTGAGCATGTACTATTAATTGCCGGTCTTGTTCCGAGATAATGGTGGCCTGATCAAATGCAGAAAAGATGAAATGTTCGTACCGCTTAAGGCGCAGGCTTTCTATTTTGATAAAGGGTTTGAGGTAGAAAGGAGAGTTCTCTATTCTTCTTTCCATTCCCCGGGACAAGGCATCCATATAATCCAGGGTTTTTGGCTGGCGTTGGTAATTCTTGAGGTATTCGGCGACACGGATCAGCTGGCAATATATATGTTCCACCTGATTCTCTTCAAAAAACCCGATGATCCTCTTGCGGTACTTGCGATGATAAAAATAGGCTACCTGTAGAGGTAAATGGCCAAAAATCAGACTGTAGAGGAGGTTAATTGAAATATTGAATTTGGTCAGGGGCAGGATGAGAATTTCCTTGCAATAGGGTTGTACCTTTTGCATATCTGCAGCCGTAACCTTGCCGGCATTTAACGCACACAAATAGATTTCATGCTTTTTAGACAACTCCCTGATCTGGTGAAATGCCCGCAGTTTATCTCCCTTTTCAATAGGATATGGAAAACGGCTCAACAAAATCCCCAGGCGCATCAGCTCTTAGGTGAGGTTATTTTTTTCAGTTTTTGCCAGCCTTTCAGATATGTTTCCATCTGGAAAAGGGAAGAGTCAGTAGTGGCCCTATATGTAATTAGGAGTCCGATGGGCAGTAAAATCACACTGGCTAGCCACATCCCCTGGTATACAGGAATAGCCCCTTCTTTAGCCATCTTTTCACCGGTCACACTGATCATATGGTAGGTGATAAAAAAAGCCACGGAAATCACCATGGGCATACCTAGTCCTCCTTTCCGAATAATAGCACCGAGGGGGGCACCGATTAAAAAAAGCACAAAGCAAGCGAAGGAGAGGGTAAGCTTTTTGTGCCAGTATATCTTATGATAGCGGATAAATTTATCGCGGTTGTACAGGTTCTCTTCGATACTTTCCAAACGGGATTTACTGTTCCTGCTGAGGTTTATGGCGGTGTTATAGATTTGCTTTTGCCGGTTAACATCAAATGACCCCAATAGGGAATCATATATAAATGAGATGGGGCTATTTCTCTGCTTGGCTTTTGCCTGCGGGAGTGTGTTATTGTACATGTAACTTTTTTTTACTCCTGAAACGTAGTTGGTAAAAGCCTCTTGCCGCATTTTACTCAAAGTATCGATGGATTCGTCGAGTTGGCGCAGGTTGAGCATTTTGTAGTTGCTTTTGAATAATTCTTCATCTGTGCGGTTTAATTGAAATTGGGAAAGGTCAAAACGAACTACATTTTCCGTAAAAAGGGTACGCTGGTGAGGAAATTTATTATCCTGGTAGGGGACTTTGCTTTCTTCATAGTTGGCTCCATTCCGCAATGTCAAAACCATATAGCGCTTATCGTCTGATACAGTCATCTGTCCCTCTTCAGCTACAGTGACCGATCGGTTTCCATCCAGATTTTTATGTTTGTAGATAAACACATCATAAAGATGTTCGATTCCATTAATAACCTTTTTATTTTTCACTTTAATTGTGTAATCATTCAATTCGCTGCTGAAGATCCCGGGTTTTATATCCATGGTGGGTTTCTGTTGCTTTACGTCATACAGCAATGATTTACTTTTCAGATTCGCGATGGGCAACCAATAGTTGGAAAACAAATAGGCAACAACTGAAAGACCAATAACTAAAACTCCAAGCGGCTTAAGCAATTGCTTCAATGAAATGCCGGCAGATTTAAAGGCCACCAGTTCATAATGTTCCCCCAGATTGCCAAAAGTCATGAGGGAAGATAACAAAATGGCCAGGGGAAGGGCCATGGGTACCAGACTGGCAGAAACATACACCAGCAATTTAGCGATGACAATCCACTCGAGTCCTTTGCCTACCAGGTCATCAATATGTTTCCACAGGAACTGCATCAGCAATACGAATATGGAAATAAAGAAGGTGGCTAGAAAGGGGGAGGCGAAAGATTTAAGGATAAACTTGGAAGAAGTCTTCAAGTTTTTTGTTTTTCAGGAGTGAGTAGGGGAATTTAGGACCCGATTACATGCAAAAGGGAATTCACCTGGCTTTCCCATAATAATTTGGATTCTTCAACTTCATCTTCTTCGGCAAAATCGGTGATCAGCAGGGATACATCATTGGTAAGGTCGTCGGTTTCAATGCGAAATTCAAAATAGGCCTCCTCATCTT
The DNA here is from genome assembly GCA_964492055.1 of uncultured Flavobacteriales bacterium. GTDB lineage: Bacteria > Bacteroidota > Bacteroidia > Flavobacteriales_E > Vicingaceae > CAZBIF01. The sequence goes on along the minus strand of CAZBIF010000173.1, from coordinate 889 downwards.
CTTCTTCCACCCAGCGAAACCGGATGTATTGATCAGCCTTCTTACCTAACACTTCGGCCGTTTCTTCTGAACCATCCCAGAAAAAGGTGTATTCTTTTCCCCTGGAGTTTACATTGTCAGCAAACCATTCCCCTAGACCAGAGGGGGTAGATAAGAATTTGTATAACATTTTGGGAGATGCCTTTACCACAAACTCCATATTGTATTCTACTTTCTCAGCCATACTTATCAAAAGATGCCTGCAAGATAGGAAAATTTCGGGTACCCTGATGTGCATTTTTCCTTCAGCATTCTTAGTTTCATATCCTTTTCATTAAGAAAATTCCTTTTGAAACTAGGTGAAGATAAAGGCGATATGGGGTGTAGAATGGTGGGCTTATCCTTTTACCTAGTTTCATAAATCTACTGATTTCTATTAGAGTAAGCGCTAATGTCTTTTTAAATTAGGATTATGAAAAGTGTAGAGACAAAAAATAAAAGGCTCCCGAAGGAGCCTTGAAAGTAGCGGGAGGGGGACATGCCTGTGCGCCTCTTGGCGTAAACCCCCGTCCGCCACCCGGCGGATAGGAATCCGACGCTTATTTTTCTTTCTCAATTAACTTCCAGATAAACTCTCGCCCTTTAGCGGATTTAAGCTGCTTTTCTCTTATGAGTGCATCTTTTTTAATAGCGAATCGCTCAGTATATACAATTTTCCAGGGTCTGTATTTTAAAGTATGCCCTTTTTTACCAAAGGTATTATGAGAATCGAGCCGACCTAATGGATTGGATGAAGAACCAATATAAATCTTGTTATAGTTAGGGCTATATAACGCATAGACAAAATACATTCCTTATCAATAGCGTCCTAAATAAAAAGGGAGAAGCTTAAGTTTTTGCCCAAAATGTT
>CAZBIF010000172.1:0-5139 GCA_964492055.1 uncultured Flavobacteriales bacterium | reverse complement strand
GAGTGGGTTGAAAGGGGAGGCTGCATAGTTGGGAGGTGTGACCACGTTTTGGAAACGTGACACACCTGAAGGAAGAAAAAAGGCAGAATCTTCCAGGTGGAATGCAATGAGAAATTGTTAACTCCCTGAAAGACGAAAGTAAGGTCAGCGCTTCATTCGCCTTTACGATTGTTCCGCGAATACACAATACAACAAATCCTCTATTCTAAGCATCCTACCGTTGCCTGAATTACTGCGAAAACTTGATTTGATAGGTTAATCGATCCTGCGCATTCAGTATGAAAGGATAAACTTTCAGATTTTCAAATTCCGATGTTGCTTCCTGCAAATCAACACTGGCAGCATTATGGGTGATTGTGATGATAAAATCATTTTTATGCACTTCCAAAGCCCCGTTTTTTTCTTCAAAATGATCACTTGAATTAATCAAAGGTAGGTATTCGGAAAATGGTCCCGGGTGATCGATCTCAACGATGATCTGATCGGGCTTCAAAACCAGATGCTTAGTACCTGCATTTCCCAATTGGTAAGTAATGGTAACCTCGTCCGATAGTTCCAGGTTGCTGATAAAATCCTGATTATCAATACGTTGTGCATCAACTTCAAATATACACTGTAATCCGGAGGCTTCATATACGAGGGCCTGATCCTTAGCTTTAGTGCCCCAGGCTGCCAGTTCGCTTCCGGTCTGGCTTTGGAGGATGGTGCCGGCATTGGGCTCCCAGATTATCCCTATACCATACCTCTGCCTGGATTGGATTTGATCCCCGCTGTTAAACGCCAGGTAATAAGAAGGCTGACGGATAAAACTATACACTGCAGGAATCCGGTTGTCTTTTCTCTGATGAAAAAATTGATTGTCTGCATTAAATGGCAATGCATTCAAAGCGTTTTGTTGCTCTTCAGCTGAAGGATACCACTTATTAACTCTTCGATGCAGGAAAATGTAAGGACTATAGGCAAAAAATTCATCGATTTCCAAAGGAGCAACTTCCGGCCATTGCTTTTCAAGTTGAACTTTTTGGGTGGCAAATTGCTGCTCCACTTCATCTATGGAAAAAAGAAAAGCCCGGTTCACCGGAATAGTCTCTCCCAATGGAATCCCTTGTCTCAGAAACCCACCGGTCGGTCTAAAGGAAGGTCTGTTCTGACGGCATTCCACTGCCCGGTTGAGCACAAAAAATGGTTGTCCCGGTTCCGGTAAGGCATTATAACTAAGCCAGTCGCCAAAACTTTCGCTTTTCTGAATGATTATTGCCCCATCAGGATCGTCCTGAAGGTAATGCCATGCCATCATCAGGTTGTTTTCGTGGGTTCCCATGTTATAGGCCCAATCAGGACCATCCTTTTCATAAAAGTAGCCAACCGGACTTTGAAATACTGTGATGGTTTCTGCCAGCCGTTGTTTAAAAACTTCTCTCAACTCCTGATCATTTTGATAGGAAAGGTAAGACAGCACACCCGGCCAAACATTGGTATATTGATTGCTAAATGATTTTCCATGCTTTTGGAATTCCTGGTCGTTAAACACAGTTAAAATTGCTTTTCTTAATGCCCCGGTAGCCTGTTCAAATAATTCCTGATCGATCGATGGACTGTTACTAAGCCTTAAGAGTGCATCCCCGATAAACTTGGTGCCAAATGCTGTAGCTGCCAGGTTCCATTTTTCTGGTCCATATTCGCTGAATTTACCGTCTTCACTTTGTATGGATATCCAGAATTCAAGTGACTTTTCAATCCTTTCACGAAGTTGAGTCATCCCAAAATATGGATTCCAGGGTTTGTCTTCAGTGTAAAAGTAAACCAGGGACAAAATATTTTCCATGATACGGGCATTGTAAGGATTGTTATCTTTTTCAGCCCGCCAAACAGATAAATCGATGAAACCGGTATTTTCACCTTCCATTATCACCGCATTAGCTAACTGGTGAAAATGCGCTACGTAAAACGGCAAATCCAGGTCTTCGCCTTCAAATAGAGCAGGGCTCATTTTAGTAATGTCGACTGCCGGTACCAGGTCAGGATCATCTGACGCTTCCAGGAAGTCGGACCGCTGGTCGGTTTTGCAGCTAAATATTGAAAACAGTAGAATGATTGAGAAAACACGAAACATGCCTGTACATTTTTGTTCAGGTGCTTAATTTATAAGAATTTCAGGGTTTTGTTAAGTTTTAGAAGTTTTAATTGCCCGTTCAGGTTGATTTGGCTGGAAAATCCATAGGGAGTTTGCATTGCTTAACCAACATCTTACCGACACCATGAACAGAGTGAATCCCAATAAAATATAAAATCGGGGGGGTGAAGGTTTGCATTCGCTGGGGCTACCGATGGTGCATTTATTAAACTGGTGCAAAATAAGGCCTTGCTGAATCCCCAAAAATATCTTCTGCTCCTGCTGAACAGATTACAGATCAGGAGCTTTGGCTGATGTTTTTGGCGGGAAAGGACGATGCCATAGCCAGGATCTATACCCAATTTTTACCGTTGCTTTACAATTATGGCAGGAATGTAGTGAACAATGAGTCTCTGGTGGGAGATTGTATTCAGGATTTTTTTACCGAACTGATCGACAAACGCGATAAATTATCCGCGGCTACTTCGGTTAAACTTTACCTGATTACCTGTTTGCGCAGGAAGTTACTGAGGCAAATTTCGCGCAATAAAAAGTTGGTTTCTGAAAATTTTTCTGAGCAGGATGGTTTTATTTTCGGAATAGATCCCGAAGTTATTCAATTAACTTCCCGGTATGATAGTGATGAAAAAAAGATCATCGAGCAAGCCTGCATTTACGCGGTACCTCGGTTAAATAGCAGAAACAATTTTCTTATAGATTTGAGGATGAAGGACAAGTGGTAAAACAATAATTAACTCTAACTGTAAAGACGATAATTTTATGCGATCAATTTTAAGTCGATGTATACCAGTTCTGATAGTCGGTGTTTTCTTTTTCTCTTGTCATGGACAAAAGGAAGGATCTGGTAGACTTAGCAAAACCATCAATACCGACTGGACTTTCAATTATTTCCCTGCGGAAGAGCTGGATAGCGGGCTGGTAAAAAAGGACGTGGATGACAGCCAGTGGCCGGCCATAGCGCTGCCTCATACCTGGCAGACCTTTGAAACCACTGGCGAGCTGCACCCGTTCATTCGCAGCGCAGCAGAAGGGGATGATCCTTACTGGTGGTATGGTTGGGGTATTTACCGGAAGCGGTTTTCTATCGGGTCGAACCAGCAGGAAAAAAAGGTTTTCATCGAGCTGGATGGTGTGCAGAAATACAGCAGGGTTTACCTCAATGGTCAATTTGTAGGTGATCATAAAGGTGGCTTTACTTCGTTTTATTTTGACCTGACGCCTTTCATAGATTGGCAAGGGGAAAATGTGCTCACAGTGGCGGTGATCAACCGGCGCAATGATAAACATCACATCCCCCCGATGACAGCCGGCAACTGGAACGTGTATGGCGGCATCTATCGCGATGTGCGCCTGGTGCTGAAGAATAAATTGCACATTCCATACCAGGGCTCTTACAGACATGAAGGAGGTACCTTTATCACCACGCCTCAGGTAGATGAGGAAGTGGCCGGGGTGAAAATCAAGACCTTTGTCAAAAACGATTTTGAGGAAGAGAAATCTTTTGTCCTGATCAGCCAGATTATTGACCCTTCCGGGAATGTCGTCCGCGAAATAGCCTCGGAGTATTCCCTGAGGCCTGGCCAACTGGAAGGATTTGTACAGCAGGCACAGGTGGAAAACCCCGAGCTCTGGCATCCTGACAGTCCCAAGGTATACAAGGTTATTTCTACCCTGGCAGTGGATGGAACTGTGCAGGATCATTATGAAAGCCCGCTGGGTTTTCGCTGGTTCCATTGGGACTATGAAAAGGATGATCTCTATATCAACGGCCAAAAGCTAAACATCCTGGGCACCAACCGCCACCAGGAGTACCCCTGGCTGGGAGATGCGCACCCCAAATGGATTGCCCGTATGGACATGCATGACATCAAGCACAATCTTGGCCATAACTTCATGCGCCTTACCCACTATCCCAACGACAAATACCTCTACCATTTGGCCGACAGCCTTGGCATAGCTATGGTGGAGGAAGTGCCCAACATAAAAGACAATGACTTTAACGAAGAGGTTCAGGAGCAAAATGTGCGTGAAATGATCCGCAGGGACCGCAACCACCCTTCCATTCTGTTCTGGAGCATGGGCAACGAAACCTCGGATGCGGCAGACTCCAAATGGGCGGTAGAGGAAGACACTACACGTATCATACACCTGCGCAAAGGCGAAGATGGTGGGGATTTTGTAGACCATACGCATGAAAATCTGGAAATGGAGCAATTGCTACGGGTGACCATACGCGGGTGGTTTGATGAAGAAGATGCACCTGAAGGGTTCACCTCCACACCGGAAAACGGCCAGCACAGCAGCAACGAGACCTGGCAACACCAGATGGCTCGGGTAAGGGGTGGCAGCACCAGGGGAATACTGGGTGATAATTGCAATACCTGGCTCTACGAAGATCATGGCGCCGACCGGGAATATCTGAATTGCATCTTGAAGCACATCAACCCCAAAGGCTGGGTAGATATGTACCGGCAGCCCAAGTACATCTACCATTTGACCAAAGCGTATTACACAGAGAATCCGACCGTATTCATCCACCCGGATGTTTGGCGGGAGCAGTATGTGGGCACCTATCAGGATGTGGTGGTGGATGCCAATCTGGACCGTGTGGAATTGTTCGTGAACGGAAAAAGCTATGGCGTAAAAAACCCGGATTCCCTCAGCTTCAATACAATGACCTTTGACAGCATTCCTGTTTCGCAAGGTTCCATAAAAGCTGTAGGAACCAAGAATGACAAAAGTTACCAGCATGAAGTGCACATGCCGGGCAAACCGTCGCGGTTGACCCTGGAAACGGAACAAAAGCAAATTACAGCAGACCGTGCCGGTATTGCCATCGTAACAGCAAACATCCTGGACGAAAAGGGAAATCCGGTCTTTGATGCCACCAATACCCTGCACTGGAAAGTGGAAGGGCCTGGAAAGCTGGTGGGTGCCGGAACTTATGAATCTGACATCATGAAGCATGAAGAGCATGTATTTGCCGTGTGAATACAGGTCCTCCG